>JBEKLB010000036.1:0-25269 GCA_050010415.1 Bryobacteraceae bacterium
GAAATAGCGGACGTGCGCACGACGGTAGTAATAAACGGCGTTATTCTGGTCGGCGGCGATGGCTGCCGAGAAGGCGGCTTCGGCCTCCTTCCACTGGTTTGCTTCTTCCAGGCGCAGCCCGTCCTGGTATGATTTTTCAGCCTTGGGATTGGCGGCCAAGACTGCTGAGGGGGCGCCCCATAACAGGGCCAGAACGACGAAGAACCGCAAACGGCAGCTGTGCATCTTCTGAAGCTATCCGATGAACTACTTCTATAAATACACTAGCTGAATGACGGCGAGTTTGCGCCGATTATTTTCCCCCGGCCATGAATGCCGTGGGAATGGCTGCCGTGGGAAATGTGATGAGCGAAAAGTGCGAAGCGATCCGGGCCAGGAAGCTATCGCGCTCCGATACGCTCACCCACTTCAGCACCGACGATTCGCCGTCTTCGGAGAAGAAGCCTACGCCGCCCCGGCTGATGCGGCTATCCATCCAGGAGCTGATCAGTTGGCCGTTCACGGAAGTGAGGAAGCGGTTTCCGCGCACGCTGACTCGAACCTTGTAGTCGACACCGCGTTCGATGGTCAGCGGAAGGGGCAGCTCCACGCGCTCGCGCTCGCGCCCATCCAGCACCACGAAGCGAACCAGACCGGCGTTGGGCAGAGGGCCGGGCCGCGTCATCACCAGTTTGGTGGCGTAGTAATTGTGCAGGTCGGCCGCGCGAAAAGCCCAATCCATGCTCTTGTGATCGATCTGTCCCATGAACTCGAGTTCGTAGTTGGAAAGCGAAGTGGAAGGCTTCCACAGCCGCAGGGTTGTGGGACGAACTTCGCCCGCTCCGAGATTCCAATCCGAGCCGATGGATCGCAGACCTTCCCAGCCGGTCAGCCCGGTGTGAAAATCTTCGCGCAAAGTTCCCGAAGCTTTGCTCTGAATCAAATTGCCGATCAATTGCCCGAAGCCGCTCTGGCTGGGATGCGGATTGGTGTCGGGAAGTGCGGAAACGGCCTTGGCGCTCGGGGAACCCATCTGCATTCGCGAAAGCGCCACCACCAAAACCAGCGCCACGGCACCCACAAAAATGGTGGTGCCAATGCCGCCCCGGCGTTCTGCCTTGTCTTCGGGTTTGACTGCGGTAACGGTCCGCCAACTGACGCCGTGCGTCTCGTCAAAGCCATATAAATCCTCGGCTTCGCGCACTGCACGAGCCGATCGGCTGGCGTATTTTTTGCGATGTTCGCTGGAGCAGAAATGTTGATCCTTGAGCCTGCGCACAGGACCAATATTCTTCCGGCAATACAAGCAGCCCGTAGAGCTGGCGTTCACGATGTCCCAAGTTTAACAACGGGACGGTCACAATGAAATGTACTAAGGCAAAGTAGTGAAGTGAGATGGGAGTTCGTGCTGTTGGGACTAAGGAAAGCACCTTAGCCGATGCTCCCGCGCATCGAAAAATAGTGAACATGAGCCCTGCGATCGCTCGTATGCTGGTTTAAGGTATTCAACGGATGCTGTCCTCTTGCCGATTCTTCACCCCCGCGTTGGGCGTGGGCTGCCTATTGTTGACCGCTTGTGGCCGGGATTGGGGACCCGCCGGTCCGGAGCGAACCGAGACGCGCAGCATTGAACTCGACAAATCGGAAGAAGTGCGGGTGGATTTGAAGATGGGTGCCGGAGAACTGCGGGTGCGCGGAGGATCGGAGAAGCTCATGGAGGGCCGGTTTACCTACAACCGGTTGCGGCTGCGGCCGGAGGTTTCCTATAACGCTGGCGGCTTTCGTGGGCACCTGGTGGTTGAGGAGCCGAGCCACGCGGGTGCGTCCACGCCGAAATATGTCTGGGATCTGCAATTCAACGATCAGAAGCCGCTGGACCTGGACGTGAAGTGCGGCGCCGGAGAATCACGCCTGGATCTGGGGGATCTGGCGCTGCGGCGAGTGAACGTCGAGATGGGTGTCGGCGAGCTCAAAATGGACCTTCGGCGGGATCGTCCTCAGTCCGCGGAGCAAGCGGACGCGCATAAAAACGACTATTCGGTGTATGTTCGCGGAGGTGTAGGCGAGGCTACAGTCTATCTTCCCGAAGGCGTCGGAATTGAGGCTGACGTGGAAGGCGGCATCGGAGGCATTCACGCGCCGGGGCTGGAGAAGCGGGAAGGGCGCTATGTCAACAGCGCGTATGGCCACGCCAAGACCACGGTACATCTGGATATCCGGGGCGGAATCGGTGCAATTAACCTGATTGCGAATTAACGCTCCCAGGCGGAGCAATGTTCCACCCTTGGCGCTAGTTGGGTTAACGTACCAGGACTAAGAGATTTAGGTTGTTCTGACGATAGCTTCAGTGATGGTTTTCACTGCGGGCCTGTTGTGTCTAGCCGCGCTGCTGTGGATCCTGATCCGCACGCGCAAGCCTTCCGCCCCGGCGCGAAAACCAGCCATCGAACCAGAGCTCAGCCACGTCGAAGACATCTTTGAGAGCGAAGCCGCTCGGGACCTGTTTGCCAGCGCGCCGATCGGCTACATGGAAATCGACCGCGAAGGGATTGTCCGGCGAGTGAACCGTCTGGAATGCAAGCTGCGTGGACGCGAGGAGAGCGACATGCTGGGCTTGCATTGCGCCGAACTGATCCCGGAGATCGAGCGCGAGCGGTACCGCGAGCAGATTCAGCGGAAACTCGAAGGGCACCGGGCGCTCGCCACCTATGAGCGGGAATATCCGCTCGAAGACGGGCGAACCATTGCGGTGCAGGTACACGAGCAATTGCTGAGGAACCGCGCTCGGCGGACCTCCGGATTGCGGATGGCGTCCATCGACATCACGGAGCGCAAGAAGGTCGAGGATGCGGCCTACCAAAACGCCACCGAGCTGCGGGCGCTGTTTCAGGCCGTTCCCGATCTTTTCCTGCGGATCGATAAAAGCGAAAACGTGCTGGATGCCAAGGGAGGACAGCGCCAGGACGCATTCCTGGGCGCCGAGAAGTTCCTGGGGCGAAATCTCCAGGACTTGTTGCCGGCCGACATATTGGCCGAAGTTCGCGACGCTCAGGAAAGAGTCCGCAATAGCAACGCCATGGAGATGGTGGAGTTCGCGATTGAGGACCGGCTGGGTGAGCAGGCCTATGAAATGCGGCTGCTGCCGCTGAGCTGGGACGAATGGATCGCGGTGGTTCGCAACATCACGGCGCGCAAAGCCGGCGAACAGCGCCTGAAGGACAACGCGCAGGAGCTCGAACAAAAGAACGAAGAGCTGGAGAAAGCGCTGACCGCGGCACGCGAAGCCACGCGCATGAAGAGCCGGTTTCTGGCGAACATGAGCCATGAAATCCGCACGCCGATGAACGGCGTCCTGGGAATGACGGACTTCCTGTTGGGAGCCGGCCTCAATGCCGAGCAGCAGGAATACGCGGAGGCCATCAAGCGTTCGGCGGATTCACTTCTGGCGTTGATCGACGACATCCTGGATCTGTCGCGCATCGAGGCTGGGAAGCTGCGTTTGGATCACGTGGACTTTTCGCTACCCGCGGTGATCGCGGAGACAACGTCGCTGTTCGCTTCCCAGGCGCGGGCCAAGGGAGTGGAATTCGCTTCCAGCGTGGGAGCTGGATTTCCCGAGGCTGCCGTTGGCGACGCTGGCAGGCTGCGGCAGGTGTTGACGAACCTGCTGGGCAATGCGATTAAGTTCACCGAGCGGGGCCAGGTGGGGTTAAGGAGTGAAATGGTCAGCCAGACCAGCGATGAAATTCAGTTGATGTTTACGGTGTACGACACCGGCCTCGGGATTCCATTGGCCGAACAGACGCGGCTGTTCGATACCTTCACCCAGGTGGATGAATCCAACACGCGTAAGTATGGCGGCACCGGGCTGGGGCTGGCGATTTCCAAGCAACTGGTGGAACTGCTGCGCGGGGAGATCGGTTTGGAGAGCGAACCGGGGAAGGGAAGCAAATTCTGGTTCACGGCCACTTTCGGCAAGTCCACGCGGCCACTGGCTGCGCCGCCTGCGGCAACCATTCCGCCCGCCACAAAGGTGGAAGTGCGGGTTCGCCCAACACTTGCTCCACGCGCGACGGTGGCAAAATCACAGACTGGCACGGCGCAACCCGCCGAAGCGCCAGCCAGCGCTCAGAAATCGATGCGGATTCTGCTGGCCGAGGATAACGAAATCAATCAGCGCATCACACTGCGCCTGCTGCAGAAGCTAGGCCTGGCTGCCGACGCGGTGGTGAACGGACGGGAAGCCGTGGAGGCGCTCGAAAAGCGCAAGTACGATCTGGTGCTGATGGACTGCCAGATGCCGGACATGGACGGCTTCGAGGCCACGGCGGTGATTCGAAATCGCGAAGGCGGCGGCCGGCATCAGACCATCTGCGCCCTGACGGCCAACGCGATGGACGGGGACAGGGAGCGTTGCCTGGCCGCTGGAATGGACGACTATATCAGCAAGCCGGTGGGCCTGGAGAAGCTGCGCAACGCGCTGGACCGATGGATTCCTGGAATCGGCGCAGTGGCCGCGGAGAGTTAACCCCGCCCCTTGGCCTCATTCTAGACCTCCAGACCCACCGAGCGCATCAGATCCAGGGCATTGCTGCGCTCCACCACGCCCGGCTGCAATCGATAATCGAAGTGCAATTCGCCGTTTTGCAGCGTGTCGGCGAAGTGGACGTTGACCGCGCGGCCCGAAAGATTATCCGCGATGTGGGCCAGCGCCAGATCGTGCGTGGTGATCAGCCCCAGTGCGCCGCGATCGATGAGCGCATGGACGATGGCGGCGGCGCCGATTTGCCGGTCATGTGAATTGGTGCCGCTCAGCAATTCATCCAGCAGGAAGAGAACGGTGCGGGGCCCTTTCGTCAGGGCCACGATTTCGCGCAGGCGGGTGATCTCGGCATAGAAGCGGGAACGACCGTCTTCGAGCGAATCCTGCACGCGAATGGACGCGCCCAGGGTCAGCGGCGAGATCCTGAGTCGCCGAGCGCGCACCGGAGCTCCGGCCCACGCCAGCACCGTGTTGATCCCGATGGTGCGCAGCAAGGTGCTTTTTCCGGACATGTTCGAGCCGCTGACGATCCATAGCCGGGTTTCTCCACCCAAGCGCACGTCGTTACGAATGGAATGCGCTTCCTTCATCAGCGGATGGCCCAGGGCCTGGGCTTCGAAGCAACCGCCGGCGGCGTCCGCCAATTCCGGAAAGGCATCGGTGGGATGCTCATAGGCATAGCCGGCCAGCGAACAAAGCGCTTCGAATTCTCCAACCACATCGATCCATTCGCGAATGTGCCGGCCCGAGGCGCGACGCCAGCGCTCGATCGCCATGGCCACCTGCGCGGTCCACAGCAGCGCAAAGGCGACGGGTCCGAATACCTTGTTTTCGGCCCAGTCGAGCCGTTCGCCGAGCCGGCCCAAGTGGGCGATCTTTATTGATGAGTACTGGGACGACGCGTTCGGCTCGCTCCCGGCCTTCAATCGCGCAGCGAGTTGCTGGAGCAGAGGGGCGCGGAACGTTTGCTGCTCCAGGCGCTGGAGAAGTTGGGCGAGCAGCACCAGGTCGTGCGATGGCGATTCCACCGCTTGTGTCACCCGCGATGTTTGAGCGTTGAGAAAAAATGCGTAGCCCATTTCCAAGAGAAGGACGGCCAGGAAGGGGGTGCGAGTGGTGACGCCTGCCATGTAAAGCGCGAAGGAAATCAGGATGGCTGCGCCAAACGCGAGCGCAATGGATCGCGCGCCGGCCGGAAACCGGACTTCCGGGCCCTCACCCCAGCGAGCGGAAGCGTCGGGATCGAGCCCTGAGCGGACCGTCGCGCCCAGCACGGCCAGATCCTCGCGCAGATCGAGCATCCCGCCGAGTTCCTGAACGGCCGCGTGGCGTGCGGCCACTTCGTCTGGGGCTGCCGGTGCAAGCAGCCATTTTGCAAGAAAGTCTTCACCAGCGCGGGTCCGAGCCGTTGACAGAAGCTGAAAGAGCGAGCTCTTGCCAAACAAGTCGAGATCTTCTGAATAGACGTGGCCAGGATTGCGGAAGCGCTCGCCCGTTTCACCGGCCAATCCCAATTCTCCTGCACTCCTCCAACGGTCCTCCAGGCGCGCCACGCCGCGCTCGTAGAATTGGATGGCGCGTTGGGAGCGCTCCAAACGTTCCGCTACGCGTGCGTGCCGGACAACCAAGGCTCCAAAGGCCGCAACTGGAAGCAGCAGCCACCACACCGAGATCCAGACTTCGCCAAAGACCAAGAAAGCCAGGGCAGCGGCAGCCAATCCAGCGGCCAGTCGTGCATTGCCGATGCGGCGGGACAGGCGTTCCAGGGTCTGGGACGCCCGGCGGCGGTCCTCGATACGCGCCCGGTACTCTTCCAAAGGACTCACAATGCTAGGCTAACAGCAGTGAAGGTATGGACGATGAATTTGTGGGCAGTGACGAGCCCATTCGCATTCCCGTCACCGACGTTTTCGATCTGCACACCGTTCCGGCGCGCGAAATAAAGCCGGTGGTGGAAAACTATCTGGAGGAGGCGCATCGGATGGGCTTCCGCGCCCTGCGAATTATTCATGGCCGGGGGATCGGAGTGCAGCGCGAGATGGTACGCTCGATTCTGAGCAAAACACCTTTTGTTGCAAGCTTTTCGGATGCACCGGGAGAAGCCGGAGGCTGGGGCGCGACTGTGGTGAACCTGCGGGAATCTTGAAAATGGGCGCAAACATTTGGAACTTTTCGCCGCGCCGGGATGAATCCTTATCAAAGGCCGATGCGGATCGCCGCAATCAACTAATGCTGGAATCCCCGTCCCGTAGTGATGGCGATCTGCTTCGGCTGCTTTCAGGTGGCGACGAACAGGCATTTCTCGAGTTTTACCGCAAACATCAAGGCGTGGTTTACCGATTCGCGCTGCAGATGAGCGGGAAAACGGAAATTGCCGAAGAGGTAACGCAGGACGTATTCGTGGTGGTGATGAATTCAGGGGAACGCTACGACAGCGAGCGCGGCTCGGTGGCGGCTTTTCTCTATGGGATCGCCCGCAATTTCGTCCTGCGCGCTTTGGAACGGGAGAGACCTTATCTAACCGTATTGGACGATCCAGCTGGCGATTATTCCGGAAGGGTTGCGGCGGAACAGGATCTGTTCGGCGACTTCGCGCAGAACGAGCGCCTGGAAACGCTGCGCAAGGCGGTGCTGGCTTTGCCCCCTGCCTATCGCGAAGTAGTGGTGCTGTGCGACTTGCATGAACGCGATTACTCCGAGGCGGCGAGTGCGCTCGGATGCGCCATTGGAACGGTGCGATCGCGGTTGCATCGGGCGCGGGCGCTACTAGCCGAAAAGATGCGGGCGGGCGAGAGGTGTGCGGTATGAACGAAAAGGACGTTGATAATCTGCCGGAGCTTTTGGATGACTTGCGGGTATTGGCGGCGGATGGGCCTGTCGAAGCGCCTGGGCACATTGAAGCACGGCTCAGGATGGAGTTTCGGAGGCAAAAGCGGCGCCGTAATCTAGTGATCTGGACGCCTTGGCTCGGCGTTGCGGCGGCTGCCAGCATCGCTTTGTTCGTCTGGGTTCGAAGCGAATCGCAGAAACCGGCTCTGGCGCCCGAGGTGGCGGTACACGCCGTTGCGCCTGTCGCCGAAGAAGAGACCGACGGCTTTTATCCATTGCCGGAAGCCGAAGCGTTGCCCGCCGTGGAGAACGCCATGGTGGTCCGGGTTCAGTTGCCTGTTTCGTCATTGCAGTTGATGGGAGTTCCAGTGAACGAAGAAAGCGCGGATTTGAGCGTTCAAGCCGATCTTTTGCTGGGGCAGGACGGTCTGGCGCGCGCTGTGCGTCTGGTGGAATAGAAAGGGGGAAACGTACATGATTCGGGGGCTATCAATCATTTTTGCCGCAGGTCTGATTACCGGCGGTTTGTTTGGCCAGCGGCCGGGACCGCGCATGGAGCATGGCGATTTCGCTCTGGTTCACGCGGAGTTCGGTGGTCAGAATAAAGTGGTGCAGGGCGCGCCCTATTCGGCCCAGGCGGTGACGCAGTTCACCCAGGCGCTGCCGAATGGCGATCATATTCAACGCACCACCACCGCTTCGATGGCGCGGGACAGCCAGGGGCGGACGCGTACGGAACGGTCCTTTGGAGCTATCGGTGCGCTTTCCGCCGAGCGGGGCGGAACTCCCACCGTAATGATCTTCGATCCGGTGGCCAGCAAGAGCTATGTGCTGGATGCGTCCAGCCGCACGGCCAGATCGATGGCAATTCCAGCCCCGCACACCCGGCCGGCGGACGCGGAGGCGCACGCTCGTCCCCAGAGTCCAGCGTTTGCGAAGACCGAAGATTTGGGCACGCAGGTGATACAGGGCGTTAGCGCACAGGGCAAGCGGGTGACACGCGCGATTCCCGCGGGCAAGGAAGGCAACGAGAAGGAAATCGATATCGTTACCGAGACCTGGTATTCGCCGGACCTGCATGTGGTGGTGATGAGCAAGACCAGCGATCCGCGCTTTGGCGACTCCACCTACCAGCTGAACGCGATTAATCGCACGGAGCCGGATCCGGCGTTGTTCACCGTTCCTTCCGATTACACGGTCAAGGAAGGACGCCCGGAAGGACGTCCGATGATGCGGCGGGGGCCGGAAGCCGCGCAATAGGTACGGGCCCTACTACGGGCTATACTACGGTTGTTGCGCTACCTAATTTGTTCTTCCACCTTGCTCCTGGCGGGCCTTCAACTCGCGGCTGCGCCTCGACCACTGGACGCTTCGCTCGACTCGCTCTCCGCGCTGCATGAATTTCGAGAGGTAGCGCTTTCACCGGATCATGCCTATGTCGCGTGGACCGAATCCTCGCCCGGAAAAGCCGAGGGCGATCGTCCTACGCATTCTGCTTACCTGAAGGATTTGCGCGATGGCAGCGCCGCCAAGCGTGTTGGAGAGCCTGCGTCCGTGGTGCAGGGGCTCGCCTGGTCGCAGGATGGGCGGCTCGCTTTCCTCTCCGATGCTGACTCGCACGGCCAGCTGCAGTTGTACGTGGTGGAGAAGCCGGGGCATGGCAAACCGCGCAAGATCGGAAATTTCGAAGGCTATCTGGCAGATCCGCATTGGTCGCACGACGGAAAAAGCATCGCGCTGCTGCGAATCGAAGGCATCACGCGCGTGCCCGGCCCTACCGAAGCCACGGCGCCCGAGACCGGCGTCATCGCGTCGAAGACCGTGGAGCAGCGCCTGGCGATTGTGAACGTCTCCACCGGAGCGGCACGCTCCATCTCACCCGCCGACATGTACGTGTACGAGTTTGACTGGTCGCCCGATAACAAGAGTCTGGCGTACCTGGCCGCACCCGGCGACGGCGACGACAACTGGTACATTGCACAGCTGTACGCCATCGACGCTGAATCGGGCGCGGTGCGGCATGTTCTCAAGCCGGCCATGCAAGGGCAGCCCATGCAGGTGGCGAATGTGAAATGGTCGCCCGACGGCAAGACACTCGCGTTCATCGGCGGGCTGATGAGCGATGAAGGAGTGATCGGCGGCGATATTTATGCGCTGCCGGCCGAGGGCGGCACGCCACGCGATCTGACGGAGAATCGAAAATCGTCGCCGAACTGGTTCCAGTGGTCGCCGTCCTCGAAGCAAATCTTAATGGGCGAAAATGTCGCGGGCGATTCGGCCATCTCGACGCTGGACCTGGCTTCGGGCAGCATCGAGACTTTGTGGAAAGGCGCTGAGAGCGAAAAGTTTTCGGGCGACGCCGGCACCAGCGCGGTTGTTCGGAATTCGTTTACCGCGCCTCCCGAAGTTTGGGCCGGCGCGACGGGAAAGTGGCAGCAGGTGACGCACTCCAACGACGCGCAGCATCGGGCTTGGGGCGACGTGAAAAACGTCACCTGGAAGAACGGCGGGTTCGACGTACAAGGCTGGCTGCTGTTTCCGCAGCCCTATGATCCAGCCAAACGCTATCCCATGTTGGTTTCCGTGCACGGCGGACCGGCGTCGGTGGTTCGGGCCGGCTGGGCGCGCCCAGGGCTTCCCCTGGAGCTGTTTTCACAGGAAGGCTACTTCGTCTTCATGCCGAATCCGCGCGGCAGTTATGGACAGGGCGAAAATTTCACGCGCGCCAACGCGCATGATTTCGGACACGGCGATCTGGAGGATATCCTGGCGGGTGTCGATGAGGTGGTGAAAAACTACCCGGTGGACGACAAGCGCGTCGGCATTGGGGGATGGAGCTACGGCGGATTCATGACCATGTGGACCGTAACGCAGACCCATCGCTTCCGAGCGGCGTTCGCGGGCGCGGGCATCGCGAATTGGCAAAGCTACTACGGCGAGAACGGGATCGACCAGTGGATGATTCCGTATTTCGGTGCATCGGTGTATGACGATCCGGCGGTGTACGCGAAAAGCTCGCCCATCAACTTCATCAAGAATGTCCAGACCCCGACCCTGGTGATGGTGGGCGACCGCGACGCGGAGTGCCCGCCGCCGCAATCCTACGAGTTCTGGCACGCGTTGAAGACGCTGGGAGTGAAGACGGAGTTTGTTCTCTATCCCGGCGAAGGGCACGGGTTTCACGATCCGCAGCATATTCGCGACCGGTTTGAGCGTGTGCTCCAGTGGTTCAACGAGAACATGCCGGCCGCGCAATAGCAACCTGCTAAAGCAGGTGGTGGTGGTGTTTTTCCAGTTCCTTCACGATGTCGCCCACTTCCTGCGATCGGGAGCGGTCGGCGATCAAGAGAGCGTCCGGAGTATCGACCACGACCAGATCGTTCACGCCCACTAGCGCGATCAGTTTGCCTACCGCGTCGACATAGTTGCCTTTGCTCGATCGCGCCAGAGCTTCGCCCCGGAAGACATTGCCGTTTTCATCGCGGGCCAGCAGCTCATAGACGGCGTTCCAGCTTCCCACATCGTTCCATCCAAAATCGTCCGTCGCGAAGCCTACCACGTGCGGGGATTTTTCGAGCACCGCATAATCGATCGATATGTTCTCCGAATGCGGGAAGGCTTCCTTCAATTTCGCTCCAAAGCCGCGATGGGAGAATTCGGGCAGGCTTGCGAGCAGCGTGGCTGTCTTGGGCAAATATTGACGGAGAGCGTCGAGAAGCACGGAGGTCTTCCAAAAAAACATGCCCGCGTTCCAATAGAAGTTGCCGGCTTTGACGTAGCGGCGCGCGGTCTTCAAATCCGGTTTTTCGCGAAAACGTCGAACCTGCACCGGTTCGCGCGACCCGGCCTGGACGTTCTTGGGAAACTCGACGTATCCGTAGCCGGTCTCGGGCCAGCGCGCCTGGATACCCAGCACGACGATCTTGCCACTGGCGGCGGCTTTGAGCGCGGGACGAATGAAGCGAAGGTAGCGTGCGGGTTTGGCGATGACGTGATCCGATGGGAAGACCCCCATCACGGCGTCAGGATCGATGGACTGCAGGATGTGGGCGGCCAGGCCGATGGCGGGCGCAGTATTGCGCTGAGCAGGCTCCGCCAGGATCTGGTTCTTGGGAACCTCGGGCAACTGCTTAACGATCTCGGCGCGCAGATGGTCGTTGGTGAGAATCCACAAATGCTCGGGCGGGATCACCGGGCTGAGGCGGTCCACCGTCTGTTGAATCAGCGATCGCTCGCCTAGGAAGCGCAGCACTTGCTTGGAGTGCGCACGCCTGCTGCGCGGCCAAAAGCGCGTACCTCTACCGCCGGCCAGAATGAGGCCGTAATAATTCGTTGGTTTCGCCATCAACTTTGCGGGTAGTCGTGATAGCCGTGAATCAGCTTCAGGGTGCGGTTCCAGCGAGTCTTGGTGAAAAAGTGAGTGGCCAGGTCGAAGAGGTGATGCAGGTTGTAATCCGTGAGATCTTCAGTGGATGCATCGTAGGACCAATAGACGAGCAATGGTTTGCCGACGATGTTGTCGCGCGGCACCAGGCCCCAGTAGCGGCTGTCCAGCGAATTGTCGCGGTTGTCGCCCATCGCGAAATAGAAGCCCGCGGGAATCACCAGTTCGCCGTTGACGACATCATCCTGCAGCATTGCATTGGCCCGCTGCGCCATGTCCGGATCCTGGACATACTCAGGCTGGCCAACCGGGAAGTTATCGCGGTAAGGCAACGAGTCCGGTTGATGGATGACGTAGGGTTCGTCCAAGGACTTTCCGTTGATGAAGACACGCTTGCCGATCAGCTTCAGACGATCGTCCGGCATCCCGATGCAACGCTTGACGAGCGTAGTTCCCTTGGTCACGGGGTGCGCGAACACGATGATATCGTCACGCTCCACGTCCGCATAGGGCAGCAGATGTTTGCTGACAGGGTCCGTTGGCGAGTAAACCAGCTTGTCGACGATCAGATGGTCGCCGGTGAGCAGCGTGTTGTGCATGCTGCCGGTAGGGATCACGTAGGGCTGCGCGATGGTGGAAGTCCCGAACAACAGGATCAGGATGGTGATGCTCCACTCGGCTAAGGTCTGGCGCTTCGCGGGCGTGTGCCGCTCGCCGGGCTTAGTTGTATTTGTAGTAGCCATGGATCAGCCGGAACGTTCGCTCCCAGCGCGTCTTGGTAAAGAAATGCTCGGCCAGGTCCAGGAAGTGGCTGGCGAGGCTGTTCACTGAAGAACTGGCCAGGCTCTCGGTGCTGGCGTTGTAGGACCAGTAGATGATGAGCGGCTTGCCGATGATGTTTCCTCGGGGAACGAAGCCCCAGTAGCGGCTGTCGAGCGAATTGTCGCGATTGTCTCCCATGGCGAAGAAAGAATCGGACGGCACCACCACTTCGCCGTTCACAACGTTACTGGCCAGCATCTCACGCCCGCGATCCATCAGGCTGAAGTTCGCTTCGCTATTGGGGAAGTTGTCGCGGAACGAATCGGGATAGGGAGCTTTGTGAACGACGTAAGGCTCGGTGAGTTTCTGGCCGTTGCGAATCACTTGCTGCTCGATAATCTTGATGTGATCGCCGGGAACGCCGACCACGCGCTTGACGAAAGTCTGCGTGATGTCCACCGGATAGCGGAACACGATGATGTCGCCGTCCTTGGGATTCTCATACGGAAGAATGTATTTGCTGACGCTTCCGGCCGGCGCGTAGGCCAGCTTGTCCACCAGCAAGTGATCGCCAATGAGCAGCGTGTCTTCCATGGACCCGGTGGGAATCACGAAGGCCTGAACCAAGGTGGTTGTGCCGAACAGCAACAGGAGAATGGTGATGGTCCATTCGGCGATCGTTCCGCGCGGTGGCTCCGGCTTCACGGCCGGTTTTGCCGGTGACGTCGCTGGCGGCGCGGAGGCGTCCGCCGTCGCCGCTTTTCCACGATCTGGGGTGGGTTTCATAACGTCGATGTCCTTAGTTTATCAGGCGGGCGCCATTTTATCAGGCGGGCGTCAGTTTATCAGGCGGGCGCCGGAGGCGAGACACCTCGCCGAGCGAAATATAGATATTGAGCAGCCCCAGGCCGCTCAAAGCGCCTCGGAAATAGGTGCTGGTCCAGAGATCCCGGAGCAACGGGAAGAGGTTCGCCAGCGAATTGCTGTCCCATTGTGGCGTCCAGGGGAACACGGCCAGGAACGCCCCCACTTCAAAGCAAACGATGATGAACAGAAAAATGCCGAGCTTGTGATACCAGGTGTGGCGGACGTGCAGAGGCGCCTCATCAGGCTCCTCCACTCCCGGGAAGCGCGGCTCTACGGGATGCATGCTGCTTCCTCGGAGGAACCGCGCACGTCAGCAAGCGGTGCTTCATCCTCTTCGAACAGGCCGGCCTGGCGTGGATAGCCGGTCCACACCGCGTGCGGCGAATGTTCGCGCACTGGCCAGAAGCTGAAGCGATGCATGGGCGTCGGGCCGTGAGTTTCGAGCGCTTTCCAATGTTCGTCCGTGGAATAGCCTTTATGATTTTTCAGGCCGAACTGCGGGAAAACGAGGTCCCATTCGCGCATGCAGGCGTCGCGCTCCACTTTCGCCAGGATAGAGGCGGCTGCGATGCACTGCGATAGAGCATCGCCATGGATGAGAGCACGCTGGGCCAGCGGCAGGTCGACGGTGACGGCATCGATCAACAGATAATCCGGTTGGGGATTCAGCCGCTCAATGGCGCGCCGCATGGCCAGGCGGGAGGCTTGCAGGATATTGATGCGATCGATCTCGAACGCGTCAGCCGCAGCCACGGAGCATGCCACGGCGCGCTCGCGAATCCGCTTGGCTAATACTTCGCGGCGCTCAGTGTCGAGAAGTTTGCTATCGGCCAGTCCCCGGATGGGACGGTCTGGCGAGAGGACCACCGCTGCGGCGAACACCGGTCCAAACAATGCACCCCGGCCCACCTCATCCACGCCGGCGATGTGCTCGAAACCCTGGGATCGGGCCTCGCGCTCGTATTTTCCCTGGCATTTCATTACGCAGGAGAGTGCGGCTCAGGAGCGCGCGGTGAGAGGCCGATTACTCGCGTACACCCGGCTATTCGCGTTCACGGAGACGCGCTGCTTTACCCTTGAGCTCACGCAGATAGTAAAGTTTGGCGCGGCGCACGCGGCCGGTGCGCACTACGTCGATATGGTCGATGACCGGGGCATGCAGCGGGAAAATGCGCTCCACCCCTTGGCCGAAGCTGACCTTTCTCACGGTAACGGTTGCGCCAAGCCCCTCATTATTGCGGGCAATTACGGTTCCTTCAAAGGCTTGCAGACGTTCTTTGTCGCCTTCTTTGATCTTTACGTGGACGCGGATGGTGTCGCCAGGGCGGAATTCGGGCACCTGGCGCATATGCTTGGCAACTACTTTGGTCAATAACGGGTTCGGCATGGTGACAAATCCTTGAATCTTCATTGTAGTAGATCCGGCCGCATCTTCGCAGTCTTGTCCCGGGCAGCCTTCAGGCGCCAGTTGCGGATCTCCTCATGGTTGCCGCTCAATAGTACCTCTGGAACCTTCCAGCCGCGGAAGTCGGCGGGGCGAGTATACTGCGGGCAATCCAATAAACCGGGCTCGCTGAACGACTCCTGCAGCGCCGAGTCTTCGTTTCCCAGGACGCCCGGGAGCAGGCGGGCTACCGAATCCAGCACCAGGGCGGCGCCGAGTTCCCCTCCGCTGAGGACGAAATCTCCGATCGACAGCTCCTCGTCGGCCAGGTGCTCCGCTACGCGCTCGTCCACGCCTTCATAACGGCCGCAGATCAGGAGAAGCTCATCATATTGACTCAAGCGGCGGGCATCTTCCTGGATGAAGCGCTGGCCCTGCGCGGAAAGCAGGATGATCCGCTGGCTGGGCTGGCGTTCGGGCCAGATGCTTTCCACGGCATCGAAAATGGGCGCGGGTTTGAGCAGCATGCCTTCGCCGCCGCCGAAAGGGCGATCATCGACGGTGCGATGGCGGTCCTGCGTCCAGGTGCGGAGATCGTGGATGTGGATTTTGAGCAAGCCGGATTCGGCAGCTTTCGCGACGACGCCGTATTGCAGGGGGCCCTGGAAAAAGTCGGGGAAGATGGTGAGGATGCGGAAGACCATGGCTACGGGGGGTTGGGGGTTGGGGATTGGGGGCCAGGCACGTTGAGGTTTAAGAGGCCATCGGGGAGATTGACGATGATCCGTTTGTTTGTGGGATCGATCTCGGTGCAGATGGCCTTTGCGAAGGGGATGAGGAGATCGCCCAGATGGAGTAGCGGCGTGCCGCCGGTTTCCTCGAAATCGGTAACTACGCCCAGCGAGCGGCCGGTGGTGTCCAGAACTTCGCAACCGATCAGGTCGGATTGATAGATCTCGTCGCCGGCCAGCGCGGCGCGCTCTTCGAAGGGGATGGAGACTTCGGCGCCAGCCAGCTTTTCGGCATCTGAAATGGTGTCGACGCCCTGGAACTTGAAGATCAGGTGATCGCCATGCATCCAGGTGCGCTCTACTTCCATGGGCTTATCGCGGACGAAAACGCTCTTCAGGCGGTCGGGCTGGCTGGTCAGCGGGAAGGCGGCCAGCTCTCCCTTGTTGCCGCGCGCGCGCAGGAGACGAGCGATGGTGACGAGCTTCAGAACTAGTCTCTTGCCTACTCGAGAATTTCCAGCGTGAACCGCCGGTTCAGCTTCATGCCCGCGGCGCCCAGGAGCGTGCGGATGGATCGCGCGGTGCGGCCTTGCTTGCCGATCACCTTGCCCAGATCGCTGGCCGCGACCTTGAGCTCCAGGACGGTGACCTGTTCGCCCTGCACTTCGCTGACGTTCACTTCATCGGGCAAATCAACCAGGGCCCTCGCGATGTCTTCAATGAGTTGTTTCATTCCAGGTGTGCCTGTATGTAGTTTAGCGCTCCGTGGACTTGTCATCGCGAGGAGTCTTGCCTGGCGTCTTACCCGGGAGACCCACGGGATTCTCGTGGACGCGCTCGCGGAAGCGGCCTTTCATTCCCATGGCGAGCGAAACGCTGTCCTCGCCGAACTTGTCGCGCAGCTTGTCCACGGCTGTCATCGCGTTGCGCCAGCGATTGGTATTGGCTTCGTCGAGCATGTTGAGTTGTCCGCCGGCGGGCTTGAGGCCGGAGGCGTGGACGCCCAAAAGCCGAATGGTCGCATTTGGCTTGCGATTGGCGCGAAACAGAGCGCGCACCTGCTGGAAGATCTCCGTGTCAAGCTGCGTCGCGTGATCGAAGGAATGCGCGCGGGTGATGGTGGTGAAATCGGAATAGCGCAGTTTGAGTTGGATGGTGCGCGCGTGCAGATCGTGTTCGCGCAGGCGACGCGCCACCATTTCCGATAGACGTGCGAGCATCGATTCGAGAGCATCCGAATCTGCTGTGTCCTCGTTGAAAGTGTGCTCGTGGCTGATGGATTTGGGCGTGGTGTCGTCGCCCACTTCGTGATCGAACCAGCCGCCCGCGTCCATGCCACGTGATTTTCCGGCCAGCGCCAGCCCCCACTGGCCGAGATGCTGGCGCAAGAATTCTTCTTCGAGAGCGGCCAGGTCGCCCACCTTGCGAACGCCCCAGGCTTGCAGATTTTTTTCCGTGACCTTGCCGACGCCGGGGATCTTTCGGACATCGAGGGGCGCCAGAAAGCGCGCCTCTTCGCCCGGCAGCACCCACAGAACGCCGTTGGGCTTGGCTTGGTCGGACGCCACTTTGGCCACCATGCGCGAAGCCGAGATGCCGATAGAACAATTGAGATCGGTGTCGCGCTTGACGGCGTCATGCAGGCGATGTGCTGCCGAAAGCGGCGGCCCGTGCAGGCGCTCGGTGCCGGTGAGATCCATGTAGGCTTCGTCCACCGACGCCATGTCCACTTGCGGCGAGAAGCTCTTCAGCACTTCGTAAACCTTGCGCGAATACTCGCGATACCGCGTGGGATGTCCGTCCACGAAAATGGCTTGCGGGCACAGGCGATAGGCCGTGCGAAGCGGCATGGCGGAATGAACCCCGAACTTGCGCGCGGCATACGATGCGGCCGAGACCACGCCGCGCTGATTGGCTTGTCCGCCGACCACCACGGGCTTGCCTTTGAGCGATGGGTCGAAGAGCTCTTCGACGGAGACGAAGAAGGCGTCCATGTCGACGTGGAAGTAGGTCTTCATGGTAAGCCGATTCCCAGTTTAAAGTATGATCTAGGGCGGAGGATTCCCATGAACAGAATGACGGTCCTTATTGCATTTGTGGCTGCGCTGGCTGGCGGCGTGATCTCGCGATATGCGGCCCCCGCTCCCGTCCATGCCCAGCAGGCTCAAGCTCCGCCTCCGGCGCCGGTGGAACGTCGGGCGCAGCGCTTCGCTCTGGTGAACCCAGGTGGAGGCGTCGTTGCCACCTTCGTGGTGGATCAATCGAACCCGACAGACATTCTTGCCCAACCCTCCATTCGTCTCCTCGATTGGAATGGAAAAGAGATTTGGAGCGCTGGCGGAAGTCCGGTACGGAAGTTGGCGTTGAAATAACGATTAGGTTGGGTGGGTATCGACTGGAAGTAGGCCTTCATCTTTGGCCGTCGGCCGAATCCTGTCGCGGCGGATCGCTCGTTATGCTACCCGGCTTCCGTCCGCTGGATCGTCCAAGGAAGAACGCGATCATAGCTCCGCAGACGACCGATGCAAGGATGGCCAAGGCGACGAAGGGAAAACGAATTGCCGTCGCGACGACGATCGCCGCCGCGTAGACCCAAAGCCGAAAGTTGGAGGAGGACCTCTCCCACGGCGTCGCTGACCAGACTGGTGGCATCGGCGTAAGAAGCAGCTTCCTCACGGCCCGCTTGATCTTGGTCGTTCTTCGTAGAGCCACAATCAGGCCTCGGGAATCTGTAATCGTGCGGCGAGGACGCGCGGAAAACCTGCCAGGTCGGGGATTACGTCGATCTCGTTCCAGGCCGACCGCCCCCTTTGGTCGCGGCTCAGTGGTGATTCCAGCATCTGCGCACCGGGTTTAGTGAATTGTAGCCGAGTTCGAGCAGCAGCCAGCCGTGGGGACGGAGGACCCGGGCGGCGTCCGCGATGAGTCGTTCGTAAAACTTCAAGACCTGTGGGCCCTCCGAAAAGGGCGACGCGACCGAAGCCGGTGGCCGCGGGGTGGTGCATAGGGAGGGCGGCGGAAGCTTGCCGTTCTCCTGTGCTGCTTCACTTTTCGCCGACCTCCAGCTTCCGAAGTATATGCTTGGCAAGAAAGTCCTTGATCTCGCGATGGCGCGGAACGGGTTGAGAGGAACCTGTCTTCGGATTCTGGTACCAGTCGTGCTTGCCACCGTGCCGGATCAATAAACATCCCGCGGCCTCGAGTCTGCGGATCAGGTCGATCCGCTTCATTCCACTGAAAGCTCGGCAACACTGCGGATGCCTGGAATCTCACCGCTTACAAGGTCCCGGTATAAGTCACGCAGATTCTCCTCCAGGTCGCTCAATGATTCGCCCTGCGTGAGGTAGTCGGGGAATTGTTCGAAATAGCCGAGCCACATGTTACCGTCTTGCCAGCGGACGTAACGGGAAATAGTCATAAGCCAATTTTACTGCCCGGGTAGGCGTGCCGCGAGGACGCGCGGGAAACCGGCCAGGTCGGCGATAACGTCGATATCGGTCCAGCCATGTTCCAGCATCGCGCGCACCGGGTCTAGGGAATTGTAGCCAAGTTCGAGCAGCAACCAGCCATGGGGCCGCAGGACCCGTGCAGCGTCCGCGATCAGACGCTGGTAGATCTCAAGGCCAGTGGGTCCGCCGAAGAGGGCGACGGGCGGCTCGTAGTCGCGGACTTCGCGCTGGAGGTTCGGATGATCGGTCCGCGGGACGTACGGCGGGTTCGAGACCAGTACGTTTAGGCCGCGATCGCGGAAGGCTGCAACAAGATCGCACGCGAGGAAGCCGACTGGCGCAGAGAGCTGCTGCGCATTGGAATGAGCGACGCACAGTGCCGGTGTCGAGATGTCCGTCGCGAAAACGTGAGCGTGGGTTTCGAGCGCGAGTGTGATTGCGATTGCGCCGGAGCCTGTTCCAACATCCGCGACAAGATCGTGCGAATGAATGCGGGCGATAGCGGCCTCTACCAGGTGCTCAGTCTCCGGGCGAGGGATCAGGACGTCCGGGGTCACGCGAAAATCGCGGCCGTAGAATTCCTGGAGTCCCGTGATGTATTGGGTCGGCTTGCCCTTCATCCGCTCGTGCAAATAGCGGCCGTAATGAATCCAGGCGGTCTCGCTCAGCTCTTCATCGGAGTGCGCGTAGAGATAGCTGCGCTCTTTTTGCAAAGCGTGCATCAGGAGGACTTCGGCGGTAAGGCGCGGCGCAGCGATGGCCTCATCTTCCAGGAGTTTCGTTCCCTGGAGGATGGCCGTCTGCAGGGTCATTGCCGCGCTAGGCTGCTTCGCCTTGCTCTTTTAACTTCTCGGTCTGGTAGTACTCGGTGAGCGCTGAGATCAGCGGGTCTAGGCGACCCTCCATCACCAGGTCCAGCTGATGCAGCGTCAAGCCGATGCGATGATCGGTGACGCGATTCTGCGGGAAGTTGTAGGTACGAATCTTTTCGCTGCGATCGCCCGAGCCCACCATGCTGCGCCGCTCGGCGCCGATCTGTTGCTGCTGCTTTTCGAGTTCGATCTCATACAGCCGCGAGCGCAGTACACGCTCGGCTTTGGCGCGATTCTTGATCTGCGATTTTTCATCCTGGCAGGACACGATCAATCCCGTGGGCAGGTGCGTAAGACGAACCGCGGAATAGGTGGTGTTGACGGACTGGCCGCCGGGTCCCGAGGAACAAAACGTATCGATGCGCACGTCTTTGGCTTCGAGCTTAATTTCCACTTCGTCGGCTTCGGGCAGCACGGCGATCGTGATGGCGGAGGTATGCACGCGCCCCTGTTGCTCCGTGGCTGGCACGCGCTGCACGCGATGCACGCCACTTTCGTACTTCAGATGGCTGTAGACCTTGTTGCCGCTGATGAGCGCGATCACCAGTTTGATGCCGCCCACGGCCGACTCGCTCAGGTCGGTCACTTCCACACGCCAGCGCTGCGACTCGGCGTAGCGCGTGTACATGCGGAACATTTCGGCTGCGAATAGCGTGGCTTCGTCCCCGCCGGTGCCCGCGCGGATTTCGAGCACGATGTTCTTTTCGTCGAGCGGGTCTTTGGGAAGCAGCAGCACCTTTAATTCTTCTTCGATGCGCACCAGCGCTGGCTCCATGCGCGCGATTTCGTCCGCGGCCATCTGGCGCAGCTCCGGGTCGGGTTCTTCCAGCATGGAACGCGCTTCGTCGTAATTGCGCTTGGCCTGCTTATACTCGCCGTATTTGGCGACGGTCTCTTCCAGCTCGGAGCGCGTCTTAGCGATTTTGCGGTAGGTTTCTCCATCGGCAATGACGGCCGGGTCCGCCATTTGGCGGGTCACGGCGTCAAACCGCGCTTCCATATCTTCGAGTCTTTGCGAAAATTGCATGACAGGCTCCAGCGCCGATCGACCAAAAGGTCAGCCGCGTTAAGCGATCACCAACTCGCCGCCTTGTGCTTCTTCGAGCTGCATGGCGCCGTCCAGCGCACAAATGGCCACGCTCGCTTGCTCGTCGGACGGTTGCTGCGTCGTCACGCGCTGCAGCCAGAGACCAGGCGCGGTGAGCGTGGCCATCAAACCTTGTTGATGCCTGGCCGCATATCGAATGAGTTCATAGCTGACGCCTACGATCAGCGGAAGCAACGCGATTCGGGCGATCAGCTTAGCGGCAAATCCGTCGAAAGGCAGCAGCGGATAAACCAGGATGGTGAGCACCATCACCAACAGTAGAAAACTGGTGCCGCAGCGGGGATGGAACGTTACGAACTTCTGCGCGTTCTCCACCGTCACCGGCTGCCCCGATTCAAAATTAAAAACCACTTTATGCTCGGCGCCGTGATATTGAAACATCCGGCGAATATCTTTCATGCGCGAAATGACGATCAGGAACCCGAGGAAAATTACCAGGCGGATCAGCCCGTCCATCATGTTCACCGCGAAGCGGCCATGTAGCGGCGGGACGGCCTTGCCCAGCTCGGTGGCCAGGAAGAGCGGCACGAATTTGTACATGAACAGGAAAAACAGCAGCGAAAACGCGAGCGGCGCGGCCATCATCCAGCCAGTGAGCTCGGGCGGTTTCTTCCCGTCTTTCGCGGCTTCTTCGCCCTGGGTTGCTTCACTTAACGCCACGTTGGCGGAAAATTGCAAGGCCTTGACGCCCAGAGACATCGCGTGGCCCAGCGTCCCCAGGCCTCGCAGAATGGGCAGCTTGAAGATCGGATACTTTTCGGAGATGCGCGGCAGTGGGCTTTGCTCGGTGACGATTTCGCCATTCGGCTTGCGCACCGCGACGCAGTAGCTATGGGGCGCGCGCATCATGACGCCTTCCATGACGGCCTGCCCGCCCACCAGCGTCTCTTCGCCGCTTTCGAGCACGGGCAGCATTTGAATATGGGCGCTCAGGCGCAAAAAGCTTCGGATGGACAAGTGGATGACTCCTTCGTCATTATATCGCGAAGCCGTCTCACGAATGGCCTCTGAGGGAACTGCTTTCGACCCCGAGCGGTCAACCGCGGAGAACCTTTGGTCGACGGACCGGCATCGACTCGATAATTCCTTGGCTTTCAAGCCGGGCGGGCAGTTCCGCCAATGAGTCCCCAGGAAGGACAACATCTGCTCTGGTCTGCAATATCGCTTTGCTTGCCTCCGACCACTGTTCAAACCTCACGTCGTAGATCAGGGCCAATTTGATGTTCTTGTTCTGTTCCCTGCGACGCACGTCGTCGCACTTGTAGTACCAGATTTGAGCTACTGTGTGAGTATTCTGCCCGTTCAGAACACTCACAGCCAGTCCAGGATGTCCGTTCGGTGGAGTTACAAGGTCAAAAGGGTGGGATTCAAGTTGGCCCCATATTCTCTCCCCCTGCCGATATAGGATTCTCTTGGAATCAAGCACCGACCGCACTTTGCCAATTAGATCTTCGTCGGGCGCCTGACGTTGCTTATGCACCAGGTATACGTCGCCGATAACCTTGGATGCTTCCAGGAATTTCTGGATGGACAGGCCGATTTCCGCATAAGAGCTCTCTAATAGCAAATGATCGTTGACAATTCTCAAGCCGGAGAGACTCGCGATCCGTTCCAGCCTCTCTCTTATCTGCGACGTTAGCGCGTACCCGGCGTCCTGGATTTCGCCCAAAGTCCTGGCGCTATCCGAGACTATGCACCGCCGCTTACCCAAGTCAGTAATAGTGATTTCAATGCGATGATTGGCCGCCAAGTGAAAAGGAAATGAAATGGTAAGGCTCTTTTCATCAACGGGCTCGACGGTTATGAGGCTACGATAGACACGTAGGTAGGTGCTAAGGACAGAGTTAAGCAATTTTGTCATTTTAGAAAACCTCAAGCTGTTTTTCCAGGACCTCGATGTTCCACTTTTCGAGGCCCCATTTCAGAACGTCAAGTAAGGCCTTTCGGGCTACGGCTGGCCTTGCCGGAACGACACATGAATCCTGATCCCTTGGAGACCAAATGTGCTCATGCCAGCCTCGTACGGTGCTTCCATCGGGATTGTCATGCCAGAGTTCATAGTTTAGTGCACGAATTCGCTTGCCATACCATTCCAAGGCTGAACTGGGGGTCGGCTTCGGAATTCCGGGGGGGGAGCCGCCCGCGCCTTCGCCATGACAACCAGCCCGGTCACAGGGTTGTTTGGTTCGGACTTCCTAAACACCGCAGCTTGGATAATCGTCACGGACGATGATAGCGGTCTGTACAAACGCGAAGCCGGGATAACCCTTGTGAACTTGGGAGCCGCTACCAAGTAGTCAACCTCTGCCTTGGTGAATCGTTCTGACGCCAAGATGTATCACAAGCTTATCAAGGCTGGCGATACAATCCCGAGCCAAACCGCGAACAGAGGCGGCACCGGCCGTGGGACCCGCTACAATGGCACTATGCAGGTGCTGTTGGCCGGAGGGCACAAGTTCCTTCTGCTGGAACTGGATCCCGATTTCGTGGCGAATATCGCCAAGCAGGCGGGCTTCGAGTATCGGATCGAGGAAAGCCAGCGATCCATGAACGTGTACCTTTCGGCCGTGGATCGCCAGGCGCCGCTGCTGCTGTTCGACGCCGCCGATCCCGGCAACCTGGGCTGGTTTTCGCGCTGCCAGTTTTATGTGGACGGAAAGAGCGGGGCGATCTTGCAAACCCCCATGTCGCTCGCGAACCAAAAGGACCGGGCTGGGCGCACGCTGCCCGATTCGGTGCGGCTGCAAATCTCAAAAGAGCTCCCGGTTTCGTTTCGCATGCCCGGCAAACAGCCGGTGACCGAGCAGATGGTCTATGCGGTGTTCTACAACCTGCTCAACGCGCTGCTGAATACCGGTGTTGGGGTATGCGGCGGACCCATCGTGAAGCCGCTGGCCGGACGCACCGAAAGCATCGGGACGCGAAATTAGTTGTACCGCACGCAGGAGTGCGTGCGGTACATCTATTGATCGGCTAAAACTGCGTTCAATGAGCCTTGCCGGTAGCCTTCCAAATCGATGGTCACATAATGGAAGCCTAGCGGCTTGAAGATTTGAACAAATCTTTGGGCCATTTCAGGCGTGAGTGCGATCGCGAGTTCATCCTTCGCGATTTCTATGCGGACCAGTTTGCCGTGGAACCGCACGCGGAACTGGCGGAAGCCGAGCTGACGGATGGCTTCTTCGCCGCGTTCGACGGTTTTAACGTTTTCTATAGTCACAGGTGTTCCGTAAGGGATGCGCGAGCTGAGGCAAGCCGACGCGGGACGATCCCACGTGGATAAGCCGGTGAGACGCGACAGCTCGCGAATTTCCGCTTTAGTCAGGCCGGCGTCCACCAGCGGTGCTTTGGCCTGGTGCAGCTTGGCGGCGTGCTGGCCGGGACGGTAGTCGCCCAGGTCATCCACATTCACGCCGTAGGCGATGTGCTCGATGCCGCGTTCGCGCGCCACAATTTCCAGGCGCGTGAAGAGTTCGTCCTTGCAGTGGAAACAGCGGTTGGGATCGTTTTTTGTATAGTCCGGATTATCGAATTCGCGCGTTTCGATGTATTCGTGGCGGAAACCGCACTCGCTGGCGAACGCCTCGGCGTCGCTCTTGTGGGATCCGGGGATGGACGCGGAGTCGGCCGTGACGGCCACCGCATTCGCGCCGAGCATGCGATGCGCGGCCCACGCCAGATACGCCGAATCGGCGCCTCCCGAGTACGCGATAATCACGCGCCGCATCGGTTTGAGAATCGAGAAAAGTTTGTCTTGCTTGGCTTTCAGGATTCCCAAGTCGAGCTTTGGCGCGGCTGCCAGTTTGACCAAACCCGCCATACATTCAGTATAGCGGCCGATTGCGCGCCGCCTGGGTCTCAAAACAATTCCGGCCGGCTATGAAACTTGTGAGCGCGGCGTGAGTTCTGCTCTCATAGTGGACTGGGAATGCTCGCTTGAGTCCTAATCTGTGAACTTCGAAATCGAAATCAAACTGAGGCTGAACGGAAACCTGAACGAAATCCGGCGCGCGTTGCGCGATCTCGGCTTCCGCGTATCCAAGAGCCGTGTCCACGAATCCAACGTCCTGCTGGATACCTCTAATCGCGCGTTGCGCAGCCACGGCAAGCTGATCCGCGTAAGGCGCGTTGGCCCGCATAGCGTGCTTACTTACAAGGGACCTTCCGAGCAAGGGAAATACAAAAAGCGTCATGAAATCGAAGTGCCGTTGCCGGATGCCTTCGCCGTTGAACAGATTTTGAATGAGATCGGATATCATCCGATTTTTCGTTACGAGAAGTTTCGCACCGAGTACAAGAAAGCGCCCGGCACGGGCAAGGTGCTGCTGGATGAAACTCCGATCGGCAATTACCTTGAGATT
>JBEKLB010000037.1:0-25090 GCA_050010415.1 Bryobacteraceae bacterium
ATTGCCCCGTGGCTTGCCGCCTGGCCCCCACACGCTGCAGATCCGGGTAGGCCCGCGGCGCGTCCTTCCGGCAACTATCGTAGTCCGTTCGTAACGGCAATAAATTACTTGACTCACCTTTTCGCCTGAGTGACTACGCTTCTCGGGAGACTTATCGACTTGGCGTACGGTGAGCCAAATAAATTAATACCTTCGTAACGTACTGCACGGCATATAGATATAATCCTTGACGCACCACTACCTATTGGGGCATCATTGCAGACGTGCCCCAGACCCAAGTTAAGGGCTAAGGTTTTGGAGGAAAATAGATATGGGACTACTCGCAGTCGATCTCACCAACAGGATTTCGGAGTTGCAACCTACCGCAAAGAAAGCTCTTCCGGCCAACCAGCGCAAGGGCGTCAGCTTTCCTAAGTACTTCACCCAGAAACTGGAACCAGGCAAGACTCCGTACGACGAGATCAACTGGGAGCTCAGAACAGCCGCCATCGCCAGCGATAAGGGCGCCATCATATTTGAACAGGACGATGTGGAGGTGCCGGCCGATTGGTCCCAGACTGCCACCAACATCGTCGTCAGCAAATATTTCTACGGCAAGATGGGGTCGCCGGACCGCGAGCGCAGCGTTCGTCAACTGGTGCATCGCGTTGTGGACACCATCGCCGATTGGGGCGCCAACGGGCGGTACTTTAAAACCCGTGAAGACGCGGACAACTTCCGCAATGAGCTGGCGCACCTAATGCTGACGCAGAAGGCCTGCTTCAATTCGCCGGTGTGGTTCAATGTGGGCGTTTCGGAGCCGCGCGGCTACGGCTACTATTATGACGAAGCCACCGACAATATCGTGAAGCTGAAGAAAGGCGAGTCGAAGCCGCAGTGCTCGGCCTGCTTCATTAATTCGGTGAAGGATTCGCTCGAATCGATTCTGGATCTCGCCAAGACCGAAGGCATGTTGTTCAAGTGGGGCTCGGGCTCCGGCACCAATCTTTCGCCGTTGCGCGAAGAGGGCGGCGGACTCGGCGGAGGCGGCTCGGCTTCCGGTCCGCTCAGCTTCATGAAGGGTTTCGACGCTTTCGCGGGAGTTATCAAATCCGGGGGCAAGACGCGTCGCGCGGCGAAGATGGTGATTCTCAATGTGGATCATCCCGACATCAAGTCGTTCGTCTGGTGCAAAGCGAAAGAGGAGAAGAAGGCGCACACGCTGATCGATGCGGGCTACGATGCAGCCATCGACGGCGACGCGTACGGGTCTATCTTCTTCCAGAACGCCAACAATTCAGTGCGCGTGACCGACGAGTTCATGGAAGCGGTTGCGTCGGACGGCGATTGGTGGACGCGCTCGGTGGCCAACGGCCAGCCCAAACAACGCTACAGCGCGAAGGAATTATTGCGCGAGATTTCCGAAGCCACGCACCAGTGCGGCGATCCGGGCATGCAGTTCGATACCACCATCAATCGCTGGCATACATCGAAGGCCACCGCGCGCATCAACGCATCGAATCCTTGCTCGGAGTACATGTTCCTGGACGATTCGGCTTGCAATCTGGCGTCGCTGAATCTGATGAAGTTCGTCGGCCCGGGCGGCGAATTCGATGTCGAAGCTTTTCGTCACGCCTGCGATACGGTGACGCTCGCGCAGGAGATCATCGTCGACAGCGCCAGTTATCCGACCGAAAGAATCGCGAAGAATTCGCATGATTTCCGCCCGCTCGGTTTGGGCTACGCCAACCTGGGCGCGCTGCTGATGTCCATGGGCATTCCTTATGACAGCCCGGCTGGACGCGATTGGGCCGCCGCCCTCACCGCCGTCATGTGCGGCCAGGCGTACCTCACCAGCGCGCGCATCGCCGAGGCCGTGGGCCCCTGCCCCGGCTACGCCGCCAACGAAGATTCGTTCCTGGACGTGATCCTGATGCACGGCAAGAGCGTCAGTGGGATCGACAGCAAGCGCGTCCCGGACGATTTGTTTAAGGCGGCTGTGGATTGCTGGAACGACGCGTATACGCTGGGCGAGCGCGCCGGCTTCCGCAATGCGCAGACCACCGTGATCGCGCCCACCGGCACCATCGGCTTCATGATGGATTGCGACACCACCGGAATTGAGCCGGACCTGGCGCTGGTGAAATACAAGAAGCTGGTGGGCGGCGGCATCATCAAGATCGTCAACAACACCGTGCCGCAGGCGCTCATCAAGCTCGGCTACACGCCCGAGCAAGTGGAGATGATCGTCACGCACATCGATTCCACCGGCACCATCGAAGGCGCGCCTGCGCTCAAGGACGAGCATCTGCCGGTCTTCGATTGCAGCTTCCGGCCGCAAAACGGAAAGCGGTCCATCCACTATATGGGGCACGTGCGGATGATGGCCGCCACGCAGCCTTTCATTTCCGGCGCGATTTCAAAGACCATCAATATGCCGGAAGAGTCCACCGTGGAAGACGTGATGGATGCATACATGGAGAGCTGGCGCCTGGGATTGAAGGCAGTGGCGATCTATCGCGATAATTCCAAGCGTTCGCAACCGTTGAGCTCGGGGACCGGCAAGGGTGAGAAGAAGGCCACTGCATCCGCTGGCGCGCTGGCCCCGGCTGTGACGGAAAAGATTGTTTACCGGCCGATCCGCCGCAAGCTACCGGACGAGCGGAAATCGATCACGCACAAGTTTTCCATCGGCGGGCACGAAGGCTACATCACCGTCGGCATGTATGAGGATGGAACGCCCGGTGAGGTGTTCATCTCGATGGCCAAGGAAGGCTCCACCATCAGCGGCTTGATGGATAGCTTCGCCACCAGCATCAGCTACGCGCTGCAATACGGCGTGCCGCTGAAGTTCTTCGTCGACAAGTTCAGCCACGTCCGGTTCGAACCCAGCGGATGGACGGGGAACCAGCAGGTGCCCTATGCCAAGTCCATCATGGATTACATTTTCCGCTGGCTGGGCGCGAAGTTCCTCGGTCCGGAGTATGCCGCCAACGAAGCCGGCGATGCGCCAGTGCTGCGCGCCACCGAGCCCGAACCGCAACAGGCCCTGCCGTTCGCGCCGGCGGTGAGCGACGCACCGATGTGCTCGGAATGCGGCGGGTTCATGACGCGCAACGGTAGCTGCTACAAGTGCGAGAACTGCGGCGGAACCAGCGGTTGTAGCTAAGCCGATTCACCGATTCACCGATTCATCACGAATTTGGTGGGAGGCGTCATCCCTCCTTTTCCTTGGGGCGGCTCGTCGGAGCCGCCTTTTTCACGCCTTGTCTTTAGGTCTCTTAAAGTGCGCCTTAGCAAGCAGGCTTTCATCGTAGTTTTCCAATCGCTCAGAGACTCTATCTTCCGAGTAGTGCGGTGGAACGCCCACGTTCTGCGCGCGGCGCTGGAACGAGCACTCAGTGCAGATAAACCACGTTCGGTAGATTCCCTCTCCCGGATGAGTGAACCAAACTGATACGGAATGCTGGTGGCAGTTTGGACATTCAAGTGCATCGAGGGTTCCCGCATCGGCGTCCTTAAGCAGCCTCACCATGTGAGCCAATCGCTCGTCCATGGGTCTGTCGGGATGCTTCATATTAATTCAACCTTGCTGGTTCTCATCTTAACGTGGACAGAAGGTTGCAGCGCGTCAGTTACACTGAAGTCAATGAACCAAACCGTGCCGCTCTGGGCGATGTGGATCGCTTGGTTGTGTTCCTTTTGCACGATATTCGTCGTGGCGCTGGGAGCGTACCTTAAGATTCGTAGCATCGATCGTCTAGCCGATAGGTTGGGATCGCCTCTTCAGCAGTAGCGCTTATGGCCACCCGCACTTTATTGACCTTCGAACAATTTGAGAAATACCAGGCCGATGGCTTAAAGCACGAGCTGATAGAAGGAGAGCACACCACCTTGCCTCCTCCCAAACGTCCCCATACCCGCGTCCAACAAAATATACAGGACGCGCTGCGGCCCTATGTGCGAGAACATCACCTTGGTGAAGTGCACATTGAAGCCGGCTTCAAGCTATCGTCCCGCACATGGCTGCAGCCGGATGTCAGCTTTGTCAGATCCGCGCAGATGCAGCGGGGTGATCCGAACGAGTACTTTGAAGGCTCCCCGGCCCTGGCCATCGAAGTCGCCTCTGATTCGAACACCGCGGCGCAGCTTGACTTGAAAATGGAACTGTACTTCGAACACGGGGCCGAGGAAGTGTGGGTCGTTTTTCCACAAACCCGCCGCGTCCGTGCGCATTTCCCGGATGGCCACAGCGAAACGCTCGCTCGGGAACTTCAATCGGCGATGTTCCCCGGCTGGTCCGCACCCTTGTCCTCGATATTTCCATCTTAATCGTCAAGATTTGCCAAGACAGAGGAAAAGTCTCAATCTTCTTCCATTACGGGCGATACGTATGGATGTGGAGATTGATTCAGCATGTCGATTTCAGCTTTATCCTCTAACTTGATCAGCGACCTGGCGCCGCAGCAGTGGCAGAATCCGTTCCAGGAAATCAAGCAGGACTTCCAACAACTTGCCAGTGCGCTTCAGTCTGGCAATTTGTCGGGCGCGCAGTCCGCCTATTCCAACATGCAACAGTTGCTGCAAGGCAGCCAAGGCTCGTCGACTTCGAACACCAGCTCGACTTCGACCGGGTCGAACACGCTCCAGAACGATTTTCTAGCGCTCGGCCAGGCGCTCCAGTCCGGCGACCTGAGCACAGCGCAGAGTGCTTTCGCCCAATTGCAGAGCGATTTTCAGGCCAGCCGTCCATCGGGAGGCGCAGGCGCAGCGCCCGGTACCGAGGCGCAAGGGCCGGCGCAAGGGGACGATCAGTACGTTGCATCCCAGGGGCAAAATCCGGTGGAACAAGCGCTCCAGGACTACACCCAACTCGCGAGCGATCTGCAGTCGGGCAATCTGTCCGGTGCGCAGTCAGTCTACACCAACCTCCAGCAATTGGTACAGGCTTATCAAGGCCCCACGAAATCCGATAGCGCCATCCAGAGCGATTTTGCCACGCTCGGCCAGGATCTCCAGTCCGGCAATCTAACCGAGGCTCAGAGCGAGTTTTCACAATTGCAGAGCGACCTTACGAGCGCGGCCCAGCCTCAAACACAGAATCCAGTCCAGCAGGTACGGCAAGATTATGGTCAGCTCGCCAGTGCCCTGCAATCCGGCAATTTGACGGACGCGCAGTCGGCCTTTGCCGCCCTCGAGCAGGCGCTCCAGACGCAGAGCGGAACGGCGAGCACAGCTTCCAACACCACTTCCACTAACAATAACGACCCGATCGCGAACGACCTGAATGCGCTCGGCCAAGCGCTCTCATCCGGCAGCCTCACTCAGGCGCAGACCGCCTTTTCGCAATTACAAAGCGACATTCAGACGGCCGAGCAGGCTGCCAACCCGCAGACCCAGGGCTCTGGGCAATGGCCTGGGGCCGATTGGCACGATCAACAGCAGCAGTGGGGCGGCGGCAGCCAAAACTCCTCCTCGACGGCGTCTTCCTCCAACGCTTACAACTCGCGCAACAGCAGCTCCAGCATAAACGTCTACGCCTGACGCAGGCCCCTAGCGCGCAGCTCCCGCTCCAGTTGCTCCGCCGACAGAAATTGGACCGCGTCCATTCCGAGCTCGCGCGCGGCTGTGACATTCACCGCCAGATCGTCGGTGAAAAAACAAGCCTCGGGCTTGCGTTGCGCACGCGCCATCGCCTCGTGGTATATCTTCGCCTCCGGCTTCGCAGCGCCCACCTGATAGGAAAGCACGAAGTCATCAAAATGCCCGAGCAGGGGATAGGCTTCCTTCAGCATCGCGAAATGGATGGGATTGGTGTTCGATAGCGCCAGCAACCGGTAGCGGCGGCGGAGATCTTCGAGCAGCGCCTCGGGAACCAGGGGCTCTGGCTCGAAAACGCAGTTCCACCAGTCACAGAACTCCCCATAGTTGATCTTCAAGCGGAGAGCGGCGGAAAGTTCGCGAAAGAATGGCTCGGCCGCGATTTCGCCTTTTTCGAACGGCCGCACCAATCCGGTGGCGCGAATTCGCGCCGCTACGTCATCTTTAGAGCAAACGCAAAGCTCCGCCATCCGCGCGTAGGCCAGATCAACATTGAAGGGGATGACGACATTGCCCAGGTCAAAGAAAATGGCTTCGATCACCGCTTATCTACGCCTCGATCGCTCTTACCAGGCGCTGGCGGGAATATCGAATCAACTGATCGTCCTTGGTGAGCAGCGTGGCGCCCAAAACTCGGGCGGTTGCCACCAGCATGCGGTCCGCCGGGTCTCCATGCAAATCCCCGGGAAGGTGTACGCTTTCAATCATTATCTCGGGCGTCAGCGGCGCTACGTCGATTCCTGGCTTACTCAACGCTTCGTCTACCCATGTTCGGACGTTCATCGGGAGCGCGACGCGTCCTCGCTTTTCCAGCATCGCGAGCTCCCAAATTGAGATCACCGAGATACGCAAGTTGCCCTTGGACTCCGCACCTCGGATTGCATCCAGCGCCACTTTGGAGAGTTTCTGGATGAGACCTAACTGGGCCCATAACCAGCAATGCGTATCCATGAGCAACAGGGCGTTGCTCATCAATTAGTCGCCATCCGCTTTCCAGGTTACGTCGATAGGAGCAACGATATCGCCGACAATCTCCATGGTGCCCTTCATGCTTCCGACGAAGCTCTCCGCGTGATCGTCCAAAGGGACCAGCTTCGCCACTGGTTTGCCCCGCTTGGTGATGATGATTGGTATGCGTAACCGCTGCACTTCATCGATCACTTTGAGACACTTCGCCTTGAACTCGCCGGCTGGAAGTTTATTGCTCATGACTATGGTCATTGTAGCATGACCACTGAGGGTCTGTCGACCCTCTTGGGGTTAGGGATTGGGGGTTGGTCTTGCAACCAACCCGGGATTAGGGGCTGGGGGTTGGGGACCAGGCACTTTCTGTTACGTACGTGCCAGTTCCCCAATCCCTAACCCCAGGCCTCCCGCACGGTATAATTGAGACAAATGGACATTTACGAGGAAGTGGTCCGGCTGCGTCGCCTGGGCCAAAAGTGCGCCCTCGCGACAATCGTCCAGGTGAACGGCTCCATTCCGAGTTACGAAAGCGCTAAATTGCTGGTGCGCGAAGACGGCTCTATGATCGGCACCGTGGGTGGCGGATGCGTGGAAGCCGAAGTCTGGAACGCCGCGCGCGAAGTGATGGAAACCGAGCGTCCGCGCCAGATGAACTTCAGCCTCGGGCAAGACGCCGCGTACGACAACGGCCTCATCTGCGGAGGACAACTCAGCGTGTTTGTCGAGCCCGTGGTTCCTCAGCCCCGCGTCTTCATCTTCGGCGCCGGCCACATTTCGAAGAGCATCTCTAAGGTCGCTGTCCTCGCGGGGTTCGCCTCCGTGGTGGTCGACAATCGCGAAGCCTTCGCCAACCGTGAGCGCTTTCCGGAGGCCGACGAAGTTCACTCCGAAGAGTACGAGGAAGTGTTTCCGAAGCTCCCCATCCGCGACACCAGCTATGTGATTATCGTCACGCGCGGCCATCGCGACGACATGCGCGTGCTGCGCTGGGCGGTGGAAACCAACGCCAAGTACATTGCGATGATCGGCAGCAAGCGTAAAGTAATCGGCGTGGTGAAGGAACTGGAGAAGGAAGGCATCGGGCGTGCAGCTTTTGAGCGCGTATTCGCACCCATGGGACTGGAGATCGGCGCCATAACGCCGGAAGAAATCGCAGTCTCGGTGGTCGCGGAGATGATCGCGATACGACGTGCGCCGGATGCGGAGTGGCGCACCGCCGCCAAATCGATCTTCGCGACCGAGGCGTCGCGAGCCGTTCTCAAGTGAACTGCGGCGGGAAAATTGCCGGAGTCATTCTGTCGGGCGGCGCTTCTCGCCGTATGGGAAGCCCGAAAGCTCTCCTTCGATTTCAGAATGAAACATTCCTGGACCGGCTCATCCGGGTCTTCTCCGCAGTTTGCGCTCCCATCATTGTGGTGGTGGGAGAGCACGCGCGCGTGATTCGCGGAGGTATCGAGCGCGGCCATGACGTGCTCTTCGCCGAGAATCCCGATCCCGAGCGCGGCATGCTGAGTTCGCTGCAATGCGGACTGGCGCTGGTTCCCGCGGACGCCGACGCGGCCATGTTTCTGCCGGTAGATCATCCCAACATGGAAGCTTCTACCATCGAAACGCTGGCCGCCCGCTTCCGCGCTGTTCGCGCTCCGGTCATCGTACCTACTTACGCTGGCGAGCATGGCCATCCGGTCTGCATCGCTCGCCAGGTGGTTGACGAACTGCTCGCGCTGCCGCTGGATGCGAAAGCCAGCGATGTAATCCATCGCCATGTGGCGCGGACCATCTATGTCCCGGTTTCCGATACAGCCGTGGTTACCGACGTGGACGATCCGGCGGCGTACGCCGAGCTGCTGGCGCGGCAACATTCATGAAAAGGCCTCTGTGAAAAAGATCTGGCGATGGTTAGGAATCGCGGTGCTGCTGGTGGTGTTGGTGGGCTTGGCCGCGCCCAGGGTGAGCGCCAATCGTTTTCGTCCGCGTATTGAGGCCGCGCTCGAAGCCGCGCTCAACCGCCCGGTCACGCTGGGCGCCGTGCACCTGAATCTTTTTACCGGCCCGGGCTTTACCGTGGATGACGTTTTAATCGATGATGATCCCGCGGCAGGCATCGAACCGTTCGCGCACGTGGAGCACATGCAGGCGCGCATCCGCTGGTCCAGCTTGTTTTCGGGCCAGCTCGCGTTCTCCAGCCTGCGTTTCTCGGCTGGTCAGAAGGGCGACGCGCCCAGTGTGAACGTGGTCAAGATGCCGTCCGGCCCCTGGAACATTCAGCCGCTTCTCGACCGGCATGCCAACCCTGGCGCCCCGCACCGCAGCGCCGTACCCGACATTCAGATCCGCGGCGGCCGCATCAATTTCAAATTCGGCGATACCAAGTCCGTCTTCTACATCAGCGACGCCGACGTGGATGTTTATCCTAACCAGAATGGCGAGGTGGTGATCCGCTTCTCCGGCGCGCCCGCGCGGACCGATCAGGCATCGCAGAGTTTCGGCGAACTCACGGCGCGCGGTCTGCTGCGGTCTGGCGAGAACGGCGAGAACCAGCTCAGCATGGGCGTTCATCTGGATCGGACCGCGATCTCCGAACTCACGCGTCTGTTCCATGGCCGCGATCTGGGCGTGCATGGATATGTGTTGGCGGATGCCAAGCTGGCCGGGCCGCTCTCTAAGATCGGCATCACCGGCGACCTGAACGTCAGCGATGTGCATCGCTGGGATTTGATGCCCGCGCCCGGGGAAGGCTGGACCATTCATTATCGCGGGCTGCTCAATTTGAATGGCCATCATCTCGAGCTGGCCTCTCTCGCCACTCCCCCCCAGCCCGATCCGGTGTCGGTGGAGTTCCAGTTGGACGATTATCTGGCTGCCCCGCGATGGTCCGGCAATCTGCAATTCCACGATCTGCCTGCCGCCTCGCTGGTGGAAACAGCACGGCACTTCGGTGCACCGCTGCCGCCCGGTGTTCAGGTGGATGGAAAAGTAGCGGGTGGCATCGGTTATTCGAGCCAAAGCGGCATGGCAGGTCAGTTGGGGCTCACCAGCGCTTCCGTGAAGTTCCCGCAAGGAAGCTCCGCGCAACTGGAGTCCGCACAAGTGGAAATTGCCGACGGGAAGGTCGGGCTGGCGCCGGCGGACGTAGAGATGGAAGACGGCCGGAGCGTGCAGATCGAAGGTGAATATGCCCTCGACAATAGCCGTGTGGCGTTCCGCATCACGACGCGACAGCTCTTGGCCGGCCCCACCCGTGGCTCCGCCCAGCCGGGCGCCGCGAGTTTGCTGGACGCCGCGCCGATCCCCCTGCCGGAGCAGCTTCATCAAGGCTCCTGGAAAGGTTGGATCGCCTATGAGAAGACCGGCGAAAATCCCGGCGTCTGGTCCGGCTTATACGATCTGCAAAATGCCGTCATCGATATTCCGGGCCTTGCATTACCGGTTCGAATCGTCTCGGCTGGTGTGCAGATGAGCGACGCGGGAATCCAGCTCACGCGCATCCGAGGACGCGCCGGCGCCGTGAAATTCGAGGGCGACTATCGCTTTGACGCTTCGGCCGCACATCCGCACCGGCTACGGCTGACCGTTCCGGAGCTGCAGGTCCCGAGCATCGAGAGCCTGATGATGCCCGCTCTGCGCCGCAATGAAGGTTTTCTGGCGCGCGCGTTCCGGCGGGACCGGCCGCTTCCAAAGTGGCTCGAAGAGCGCGATGCCGACGTTACCCTGCAAGTGGTGAATCTGATGAATGGAGATGTGGCGCTGGGCGGCTTGAGCGCGCACGCGGCCTGGCGCGGCCCGTCCATCACGTTGTCCAACCTGGACTGGCGCCTGGACGACATGCACGCCAACGGGAAAATGTCGGTGAATCTTTCCAAGGCGGAACCGTCTTACGAGTTGCAGGGCAAGGTCGAGAATTTCGATTATCGCAACGGCCAGCTCGATATCGACGGCGAACTGGAGACGAGTGGTATCGGTGCGGCCCTGCTGCTCAATCTTCGATCCAAGGGCACGTTCGACGGGCGCGGCATCATGCTGGCGCCGGACGCAGAGGTGCGCGAGGTGTCCGGCGCCTATAACGTGGGAGCTTCCTATGGCGTCCCGCGGCTGTTGCTCTCCAATCTCCAGGTATTGCAGGGCGCCGAGACGCTGGTGGGCCAAGGCGCCAGCCAGCCGGACGGCCACATTGTGCTGGAACTGGCGAGCGGACGGAAGCAGGTGCGGCTGACGGGGATGCTTTTGCCGGTGCATCCAGACCCGGCGCCGGCCAGGTAGCCCACAGTCACCTTATCGGTGCAAGCATGGCGTGGCGCACGCACTCGTGCGTGCCGTGTTGGCAATCGTGCCAACACTTTCTTGCCCCGCTTCCAAAGCGTTCACACGATTGTGAACGCGGCACGCACGAGTGCGTGCGCCACAATACGCGTCACCTCTTACGGACGGATTACGGTTCCCACGTATTCCTAGCAAACCGCTATAGGAACATACGCCTCCGATACAATAGTATCGGGCCTTGTCTTTTCATGAATGAAGCCACCAGCGAATTGCTCGCCGAGGCGAACGATATCGTTCGGGAGCAGTTGGCTCTCGCTTGGCGTGAGCATATCGAGCGCGTTCGGGATGTGCTGGAAGCGCAGTGGCCGGAACGCATGGAGCGGGTGCTGGAAGAAACCGTCGCTGCACTGGCGGCGCGTCTGGATGAAGAGCATCAGGAAGCGCTCGAAGCCCGGGTTCAACAGGCCAATCGCTCGGCGCTGGCGGCGCGCCGGGAACTGATCCAGAAGCTGAACCAGATCACGCGGCGGCTGCGCGGTTTTGAGGACGAGCGTCAGTGGAGCAATACGCTGGTAGATGCTACACGAGGTTTTTGCGGCCGCGCGGCGCTGTTTCTCATTCGCGATGGAAGGCTGCATCTGGAAACCACGCGCAATTTCGATGATGCCGATCTGGCCGATGCCGTGCCGCTCCATGACGCTCCGGCTTTCGCGGCAGCCGTCGAGACTCGCGACACGCTGGTCGCCATGCGATCGAGCGGCGAATTGTCGGATGCCATCGCCCGGTACGTAGGCGAAGGCGACGCCAAAGTCTGTTTGTTTCCGGTGGTCGCCAGGCAAGAGGTTCCGGCGGTGTTGTTTGCGGATTCAGGCGAAGTGGACGTTGACGCTATCGAGCTGGTAGTGGCAACCGCGGGCGCCGTCCACCTGGCGCGCCCGGCCGTTCCTACGCCGATAATTGCTCCCGTCGAAGAATTGGTCACCATTGCACCCGCGGCAGCATCGCCAGCGGCACCAGTACAAAAACCTGAGATCCTCTCATGGTTTACCCTTAGCCGGGAGGATAGGGAACTTCACCTACGCGCCCAGCGCTTCGCGCGGGTCCAAGTGGCCGAGATTAGGCTTTATCAATCAGAAAAGGTGAAGAATGGACGCACCGCGCACGATCTATATACGTCTCTTCAAACAGAGATCCATTCCGCGCGCGAGGTTTTTCGCCGTGAGTTTTTGAATGCATCGGACTCCATGGTGGATTATCTCCATCTGGAACTGGTGAGAACGCTGGCAAACGATGACGCTGAAGTGTTGGGGCATGCTTATCCCGGAGCGATGGTCTAAGAGCTGGCTAGTTCCTGGGCGATTGGCTGCCATTGTGGCCGCTGGCGCTATGCTTGTCTCCGCTCAATCCTTGGAAGCCGTCGCCGACCACTATCGCAAAACGCCCAACGCCGCCACTCGCGCGGCGGTGCTGCGCTATGCCGACGCCCATCGCACCGACCAGAATGGCGCCATCGCCCTGCTTTTGCTTGGCGCCACCGAAGACGATCAGCACCAGTTCGGGGACGCGCTCACTCACCTGAAGGCGGCCGCGAAACGTTTGCCGCAATTGCCCGATTATGTGGCGTACTTCAGCGCCGTGGCCGATGCCGGGTTGAGGCAGTTCAACGAAACCGAGTCGGCGCTGCAGCCGGTGTGGCAATCGGCTCCCGCATCGGCGCTGGTGACGAAGGCCGTTCTGCTGCAGGCTGAATCGTACCTGCAGGGTGGAAATCCGGCTGGCGTTATCACGCTGGTCGAGAAACATTTGGCGGATTTGGCCACGCCCGCGGCCGAGCTGCTGCTGGCGCGAGCTTATGAAGCGCAAAACAACGGCGACGCAGCTGCCCAGCACTATCAAAAAATCTACGTTGAGTATCCGCTGTCCGGTGAGGCATCCAATGCCGAAGCGGCGCTGCCTCGCTATCCGGGCATTTCGCCCGAGGCTCTTTTTGCGCGCGGTCTGAAGCTCGAAGCGGGCGGGGACTACACGCGTGCGGGCAAGGAACTGACGGCGCTGCTGCCGCGCCTGAGCGGCGAAAGTTTCGATCTGGCGCGGGTGAGGATCGGCGCCGCGGCCTATCTGGGAAGAGAGAACGAGTCCGCTTACAAATATCTGAGCTCCTTCGAAGCTGCCGCGCCCGATGCGGAAGCCGAGCGGCTCTACTATCTGCTGGAATGCCAGCGCCGCTTGAACCGGCTGGACGACATGCACGTGACGCTCGAAAAACTGGCGCAATCGCATCCCCAGTCGCACTGGTTGCTGGAAGGGCTGGTCACGGTGGGCAACTACCACGCGGCTCACGATCAGCCGGATCAAGCGCAGCCGTTTTATCGAACCTGCTTTGAATCCTTCGCGAGCGACGCCGAGTCGGCGGCCTGTCACTGGAAAGTCGCTTGGTCCACATATCTGCGCGAGCCGGCGCAAGCCGAGGGGATGCTGCGCGAGCATTTGTCGCGCTACGCGGCTTCCGATCAAACCAGCCCCGCGCTTTATTATCTCGGGCGCATCGCGGAATCGAAATCCGATTGGCCTACCGCGCGCGCCTATTATGACGCAGTCAGCAACGCGTATCCCAACTATTACTACGCCATTCTGGCGCGCGAGCGGCTGGAGACACCGTCCCTTCTAGCTGCCTCGGCATCGCCCGTTACGGCGCAGTTTCTGAGCGCGATCCAAATTGTAAATCGTCGCGCGCCGGAAAGCTTCGATCCCACGCCGCTCACTAAGCAGCGGATTGCGCGCGCGCGCTTGCTGGACACGGCGGGCCTCGACGATTTCGCCGTTTCAGAATTGCGCTTTGGCGCCAAGGTAGACGGACAGCCCCAGGTGATCGCCATCGAACTGGCGGATCTGGCCAGCCAGCGCGATGCGCCCGATCAGGCTATCCGCTACATCAAACACTACGCGCCCGGCTATCTTTCCATGTCGCTCGATTCCGCGCCGGATAAATTCTGGCGGCTGGCTTTCCCGCTGCCTTTTCGCAAGCCGCTCGAGGAATACTGCCGCGCGCAAATGCTCGATCCGTATTTGATGGCCGCGCTGATTCGCCAGGAATCGGAATTTAATCCCAAGGCAATTTCGCGCGCCAACGCTCGCGGCTTGGCGCAGGTAATGCCGGCTACTGGAAAGCAGCTCAGCCGGAAACTCGGGATGCGTAGCTATCGCACTGCCATGCTGTTCACGCCGGATACAAATCTGAAGATGGGCACTTACTACCTGAAGCAGCTCTCCGACGAGTTGCAGGGCAAGTGGGAAGCGGCACTGGCGTCCTACAACGCGGGAAAGACCCACGTCACTGCCTGGATGGCGGCGGGGAATTATCGCGAGCCTGCCGAGTTCGTAGAGAGCATTCCGTTCAACGAGACGCGCGCGTATGTGCAGAGCGTGCTGCGCAACGCCGAGGTCTATCGCAAGCTTTACGGCCAGAAAGTCGCCGTGAAGAATTAGTAGCGCACGCACTCTTGCGTGCCGCGTTCACACTCGTGTGAACGCTATTAACGGACCTTCAATACCGCCGCTCCGCGAATCGCGTCGTTCTTCAAGGCATTCAACGCCCGGTTCGCTTCCGCGAGCGGAAAGACTTCCGTCGAAATTTGAACCGGGATCTCGGCGGCCACTTTCAGGAAATCGTGCCCGTCTGCCCGTGTGTTGTTCGCCACGCTGCGCACCACGCGTTCTCCATACAGCAGGTCGTAATCGAGCGCCGGGATTTCGCTCATGTGGATTCCGCCCAGTGCCAACGTTCCACCCTTCTTCAGCGCTTTCAATGCCGCCGGCACGATTTCACCCGCGGGCGCGAAGACGATGGCGCTATCGAGTTTCCGGGGAGGCTCGGCCACCGTTCCGCCGGCCCATACCGCTCCTAATTCCAGCGCCAGTTTCTGATGACGCTCGTCGCGGGTGCAGGCGTACACCTCAGCGCCCCAATGGCGCGCCACCTGAATGGCGACGTGGGCTGCGGCGCCGAATCCATACAGGCCCAGCCGGCCGCCGCTTTCGATGCCGGAAAGCCGCAGCGACCGGAATCCGATGATACCCGCGCACAGCAGGGGCGCGGCCTTGAGATCGTCGAAGCCTTCCGGAATCGGATAGACGAAGCTTTCCTCCGCCAGCGCGTATTCGGCGTAGCCGCCGTCCACGGTCCAGCCGGTGAAGCTGGGATCGTTGCAGAGGTTTTCTTTTTGCGCGCGGCAGTATTCGCAGGTGCCGTCGGTGGAGTGCAACCAGGCGATGCCCACCCGCGTTCCGATGGCGTGCTGCTGTGCGCCATTGCCGGTGGCCTCGATGGTGCCTACCACCTGATGGCCGGGCGTAATCGGAGACTTTCGCGGCGGAAGCTCGCCTTCGATGACATGCAGATCAGTCCGGCAAACGGCGCATGCGTTCACGCGAACCAGAACTTGTGTTCCGGAAGGAGAAGGCTTGGGCACGTCGGTGTATTCGAGCGGGTTGCTTTCAATCGGGGCCGGGTGGCGAAGAACGCAGGCCTGCATGGCCTCATAGTACCCTGGCCTCATAGTACCCTGGGTTTGATAGGTAAGACCGATGCAGCTTCCTGGCCACCATTTCGCGCGCAACCTGATTCATCGGCGCACGCTGCTGCTGCAAATGATCCGGCGCGATTTCGAACAGCGCTTCATTGGATCGACAGCCGGATGGATGTGGGGGCTGATCCTGCCGCTGGTGCAGTTAGTGAGCTGGGTGTTTGTCTTTGAGCTTTGCCTGAATCAAAAAGTGCCGCCCAACCAGCCCACTCACAGTTATGCGCTCTTCCTCTTCTGCGGATTCCTGCCCTGGTGGCTTTTTCAGGAGACCGTCACTCGTTCGGCGAATTCGATGCTCGACAACGCCAATCTGATCACGAAGACGGTTTTTCCGGCCGAAATCGTGCCCGTTTCCATCTTTCTCTCCTCGCTTGCAAGCCACATGATGGTGGTGGCTATTTTGATCGCTGGGATCGGCATCACCATCGGTCATTTCAGCATGTGGATGCTGGTGCTGCCGGTTTACATGCTGCTGGTGGGGCTGTTCGCGGTGGGTATAGGCTGGATCGTGGCGAGTTTGCAGGTATACCTGCGCGACACGGCGCAGGTATTTTCGGTGATTCTTATCTTCTGGTTCTGGGTGACGCCCATCTTCATCACCGAGCAACAGATTCCGCGGCGCTTCCGTTTTGCCCTGCACCTGAACCCGCTGGCGTTTGTGGTGCAAGCTTACCGGGACCGGCTGCTTTCCTCCCGCATCCCCAGCCTGCACGAGCTGGCCATCATCAGCGCATACGCCATCACCGCATTCGTCGCCGGGGGTTTATTTTTCCGGCATCTGAAGCGCGGATTCGCGGACGTGCTGTAACTATTGCTCGTCGGCCGAGGGTCCGTAAAGGCCGGGAACAGGGATATCGTTCAGCCGTAGATACACGGTCAGTTGGGCGCGATGATGAATAATGTGGTTCATGACGAAGGTTCGCACTACGGCGGCCCTGGGCATCGTCATCACGACTTTCCCACCCGCCATCAAGCTCCAGGGCGCCATCATCTTCTCGTCGTCAGCCGCAGCCAGTGCCGTGCGCGCCTTCGCGATACTCTTGTCGAAAGCCGCGATCAGGTCACCGGTGTTGGCAAACGTGGGCGTTTCATAGGGCGCCGCGCCAGCAGGAGCATAGTCGAACGAGTCGGTTGTGAGCGTAAGCTCGGCCCAATCGGCCATGTTGGCGACATGGGCTGACAGCGCGCCCAATGCGAACGACTTGGCATGCGGTTTCCAGGAGAACTTCTCGGTGGGAACACGTTCCAGCACCTTGCGCGTATTGGCCATCTCCTGGTCAAATTCAGGTAGCACAGATTCGCTGATTTTCATCTAAGATCCTTAGTTAGGGAAGAATCAACTGCTCTGGCAATGATAGGCGAACAATTGGCGAAATGTCAAGAGCGGTGTTAAGTTGATCACAAAATGCAACCGGGGCCAGCGCCCTGCATCCAATACACTGGAAGGGCAATGGGAGTAGCCTTCCAGGAAGGTTCGATATGTTAAAGAAAACATTCAAAGCATTAGGTCTCCCGATTATCGCTTTGGCGGGTATGATGATGTTTGCTGGCGCACCCAAGGCTGACGCAGCGGTGCGTTTCGGCGTTGGGATCGGCGTCCCGGCATATCCCTACTACGGATATTCCTACCCCTACGCTTACGGCAACGGCTACTATCCGTATGCTTACCCCTACTATGGATACGGCTATCCATATTACGGCGGCGGATTGTACTTTGGTGGAGGCTGGGGCGGATACGGTCGCGGCTACTACGGCGGCCGAGGCTACTATGGTGGTCGCGGCCACGGCGGCTATGGTGGTGGATACGGCGGATTCCGCGGCGGCGGTGCGGTCCGTGGCGGCGGTGGTGGCGGATTCCACGGTGGTGCACGCGGCGGCGGTGGTGGACATCGCTAATTGACCAATAGTTCTTATCCGCTCCGGTTTCAGGACAACCTCCGCCCGAGCCGGAGCGGAGAAATTCGGGCATCGCTCAAGTTCGGGCGTTCAGTGACCTTCCGGCCCTAATGTAAAATGGGCCATGGCGAATCAGCGTATCGGCATTCTCACCGGCGGCGGCGATGTCCCGGGCCTCAATTCCGTCATCAAGGAAGTAACGTACCGGGCCACCGAAAACTGCTGTGAAGTGATCGGCATCCGGCGCGGATGGGAGGGGCTCACCCACGTTCGGCTGGATGAGGCTCTCAGTAAAACGCGCTACATTCTTCCCCTGACGCGTGAGAATACCCGGACTATCGACCGATACGGTGGCACGGTTTTGCATAGCAGCCGGACCAATCCCGCCAAGATGTCCAAGCTGCCCGATTTCCTCAAGAACAAGAATTTTCCAGCCAAAGAGCTCACCAAGGGCGGCAAGACTTCGATGGCGTACGACATCAGCTCACAGGTTCTCGAAAACATCGAGGCGTTGGGGCTCACGTCGTTGATCGCGATCGGCGGGGACGACACGCTCAGCTATGCGGCCAAGCTGCACTCCATGGGAGTGAAGACCATTGCAGTTCCCAAGACCATGGACAACGACGTCCGCAACACGGAATACTGCATCGGGTTTTCCACCGCCATTACGCGCGCCACCGATGCCATCGCACGCCAGCGAACCACGGTGGGATCTCACGAGCGCATCGGCATCTTTCGCGTGTTCGGCCGCGACGCGGGCTTTACCTCGCTCTATACCGCCTACGTCGCGTCCATTCGCTGCTGCATCCCCGAATACAAGGTCAATCTCGACAAGCTCATCGACCTGCTGATGACCGACAAGAAAAACAATCCCAGCAACTATTGCCTGGTGATTCTCTCGGAGGGCGCGGAGTGGGAAGGCTACCAGGTTCGCGAGTACGGCGAGCCCGATGCGTACGGCCATCGCCACAAGGAGAGCGTAGCCGAGGCGCTGGCCAGCGAAATTCACGCTCGCTCGTCGGAAGAAACGATCGTGAGCGACTTGACGTACGACTTGCGTAGCGGCGTTCCGGATTTCGTCGACAAGCTGGTGGCCAATACCTTCGGAACCATGGCGCTGGAGGCCGTGCTCGACAATCAGAGCGGCATGATGGCGGCCTTGGTGGACGGACGCTACGCGATGGCGCCTATTCCCGAGCCGGCCCTGGGGCCTCGCCATGTGGATGTCGCCAGCATGTACAACACCGAGCGATACCGTCCCAACTACGCCAACAAGACCGGTTTGCCGATCTTCCTGACGCGCGGCTGATGTTCTGGAAAAAAAAGCGGGTGCCCGCTCCGGACGTTTCCTTACAGGAAATAGTCCGGCACTTCAACCAAGCGGCCGCCGACGAAGAGCATTTCCCCTCGACCATCGATCCTCGAATTTATCACGTCCAATTGATCCTGGAATATCTTGGAGATCTGAATGGCAGGCGCGTGCTGGATGTGGGCTGCGGCAAGGGCCGTTTCGCTCGCGTGCTGGCGGAGCGTTATCCATTAGCGTCGATGGTGGGCTTCGATCTGGCTGAAGCGATGTTGCGGCATGTGCCGGAGGGCGTGAGCGCCTGCGCCGGGTCGATGACCGCTCTGCCGTTCCCGTCCGGCGCGTTTGATTGCGCCTACGCTACCGAGTCACTCGAACATGCGGTGGATATCGAAGCGGCGGTTTCCGAGCTGTGCCGCGTGGTTCGGCCGGGCGGGCGCATCGTGATCATCGACAAGAATGTGCAGCAGTGGGGCCGGTTAAGAACTCCCGAGTGGGAGAAGTGGTTCGGACGAAAAGAATTGGAGAAGCTGCTCCGGCGGCATTGCGCCAAGGTTTTGAGCCGCCCGATTTCGTATTGGCAAGACGTAGCGCCCGATGGTTTGTTTCTCGCATGGATGGCCGAGCGGTAGGGTTCTTGAGATTGCCGCCGCACTGCCTGACAGCATGATATCTTGACCCCTGGGGAGCATCGATGCATATTTCAGAACAGGCGCCCTTTGACGCGAGCGTCAACCGGAAAGGTGACGAGCCTCCAGCGGCCGTTTCGGTGCATGGCTGGCGATATCACCACATTGGGATTCCAACCGACGTTCCGCGTCCCGGCGAGCTATACCTCGCACGATTCAAAATGTACGTGTCGGCTTTTGAAACCAGTCCTTGCGGCATTCAATGGATGCGCTTCGAGCCCGATAGCCCAATACATGCGCTGATCAAGTCCGTTCCCCACGTGGCATTCGAGGTTGACGATCTTGCAGCCGCGATCGCCGGGAAAGAGATTCTCACGGAGCCGAACTCCCCTTCAGAAGGTGTTCTCGTCGCGATGATCCTCGACAGTGGCGCCCCCGTCGAGTTGCTTGAGTTCCGCCGCGATGTGGATTCTGACAGGCGTCGCGGTCGCTGAGAAGATGCGGGTTCCCGGAATCAAAGTCGAGTTTCCACTCCAAGAGTGGGTATCATAGAGGTTGGAAATCAGTAAGTTGGCGACGAAATCCGACACTATGCCCGCGCACAGCAAGCCGCTTCCGCTGCAAGAGCGGGTGGAGGCCCAGGGTCACCTGGTGGACTCCCGCATCATGGAGCAGATCTGCGACACCGTGGTCGAGTTTGGCGGCCGGTATGAGGTGGAGCACTTCAGCTTTGGCCGCACCAACGACGACGTGTCCTCCCTGCGGCTGAAGATCGACACCGATGATGCGGAGTCCATGGAGAAAATCCTCTCGCAACTGCTCGGTTTGGGCTGCGCCATGGTGGACTCGGGTGAGGCTGAGCTGTTCACCGTACAGCAGGATTGCTGCGCGCCCGAAGATTTTTATTCCACCACCAACCACAAAACTTATGTGCGTCACGGCGGCCATTGGGTAGAGGTGCAGAATCAGCGCATGGATGCCCTGATCGTGGTTCACAACGATCAGGCCAGCTGCCGGCGTCTGCGCGATATCAAAGCTGGGGATCGGGTGGTAACCGGGATGCGCGGCATTCGCGTGGTTCCCGAATCCAAGGAGCGCGACCGGCTAGCGTTTGCGTTCATGAGCAACGGTATTTCGTCCGAGCGGCAGGTGGAGACGGCGGTGAAGCAGACTGCCGCGCTGATCGAGCAGGCGCGCGCCGCGGGGCAGGGAATCGTTGCCGTGGCCGGGCCCGTTGTGGTTCACACCGGCGGCGCTGGGCCGCTATCGCGCTTGATCCGCGAAGGCTACATTGCCGCGCTGTTGAGCGGAAATGCGCTGGGCGTGCACGATATCGAATCGGCCTTGCTCGGCACTTCGCTCGGCATTCGCCAGAGCGACGGGCGCCAGGAAGAGCACGGACATCGCAATCATATGCGCGCCATCAACGCCATCTACAATTGCGGCGGCATACGCGGGGCGGTAGAGAGCGGGCGATTGCGCAGCGGCATCATGTACGAATGCGTGAAGCATAATGTGCCGTTCGTTCTGGCCGGCAGCTTGCGCGACGATGGGCCGCTTCCTGAAACCATCACCGACATGAATCGCGCGCAGGATGCTTACGCCGAGCATCTGAAGGGCGCCGGACTGGTGCTATGCCTGGGTTCCATGCTGCACTCCATCGCGGTCGGGAACATGCTTCCCAGCTGGGTGAAGATCGTTTGCGTCGACATCAATCCCGCGGTCGCCACCAAGGTGAGCGATCGCGGCACGGGCCAGGCGGTGGGCGTGGTCACCGACGTCGGGCTCTTCCTGGATCTGCTGTCGCGCACGCTTCTGGCCGCAAAGTGACGCTCGCGAAATGAAACGTCAGTACACCGATGAACATGCCGGCGCCGGAGTTCGCGCGCCGCTGCCCGAGATCGAGACTTGGCCCAATCAATACCCAGGCTATGAGATTGAAATCGTCCTGCCGGAGTTCACCTCCGTTTGTCCCAAGACGGGTCTGCCGGATCATGGCGAACTCACGCTGCGCTATATCCCGGACAAATTGTGTCTCGAACTGAAGTCGCTCAAGATGTATATGCTCGCCTATCGCAACCTGGGTATCTTCCAGGAGAACGTGGTGAACCGGTTCTTACGCGATGTGGTGAAGGCCTGCCAGCCGGTGGAAGCAACGCTCATCGGGGAGTTCACGCCGCGCGGAGGTGTGTTTACCAAAGTGACTGCGAGTTGGAACAAAAAATCGGGCCGTAAGCATGGCTGATTCCAAGGGTGAAGAGCTCGCGGGGGTGATGGCCGAGATCCGGGAGCGCGTACGCGCCCGAAATCCCAACGGCGTAGCCCCGGGTAACATTCCACTGCCGGACTTGACGCCGCTGCTACATGCGCGCGACGCCGCGGAGTCCAAAGCGGCCAGCATCGGGACCGTGAATCCGCGCGCCGGCGGCCTGAAAAACTCCATCATTCAAGCCGCTAAGCGCATGGTCGCGCGGGCGCTGGATTGGCACGTGCGCGAGCAGGTGGAGTTCAACCGGGGCGTCATGCTGTGCGTCCAATCGACCATTGAAACCTTGAACGACTATAAGCAGGCCTTGGCCGTCATCGCGGCCAGACTGGCTGAGGAGACCGGCGAACTGCGAGGTGAAGCGCGCGAACTGAAAGATATTCGCAGCCATTGGTCCGAGTGGCATAAGGGTTGGGAACTCAAGCTCGCCGACACGGAAATCCACTTTCTACGCAGCATCGCTGAGATGCAGGCCGCTTATCAACACCGCATCACATTGATGGACGCGAATTATCGCGAGCAGGTGAAAGCGCAGCACGTGGATTTCGAGGGCGCGCTGGAGCGCCAGAATCGTCGATTTTGGGACGAGTTCGTGGCCGCGCGAGCCGAATATGAGCGCATCATTCACTCCGAGTTGCGGCTGGTGCGGCAGAGGGCTTCGCTCGTCCGCGCGGTGGAGCACATTTCCGAAAGCGCCCCGCCCGAGGGTGTAAATATCGATTGGCTCAAATTCGCCGAGAGATTTCGCGGAGGCGAGGACGACATCCGCGCTCGCCAGAGTATGTATGCCTCGCGCTTCCGCGAGCATGCCCCGGTGCTCGATCTGGGCTGCGGCCGGGGCGAGATGCTGCACGTCTTTCGCGAGAAGGGTGTTGCGGCGCGGGGCATCGATTCGAACGACGATTCCATCGCTCTGTGCCAGGCCAACGGGCTGGATGCTGAAAAGGGCGATCTGTTCGCCTACTTAAGTTCGCTGCCGGACGGATCGCTGGGCGGCGTGGTCTGCTGCCAGGTGGTGGAGCATTTGCCGCAAATGCGCTTGTCCGAAATGATCGGGTTGGTCCACGCCAAGCTGCGCGGCGGGGGCTTGCTCGCCATCGAGACGCCGAATCCGGAATGCCTCGCGATTTTCGCCACGCATTTCTACATCGATCCTACGCATCGCCATCCCATTCCACCGGCGCTCGCCAGCTTTTACCTGGAAGAGGCCGGCTTTGGCCGGGTTGAAATCGAGCGCTTATCGCCTGCCATCGAAAGCATGCCGTCGCTCGCGGAACTGCCGGATGGGTTCCGCAAGGAATTCTTCGGAAGTTTAGATTACGCCGTGTTTGCGATGAAGCTGGGCTAGGCGGCGGTGGGTTAGACGGCGGCTGCGGCGCGCAACGATTCCAGTTTGGCCTTGGGTATATTCAGGTTGCCGTTGAGCCCGGTCCCCAGCGTGATGGAAGGCTTGTTGGAACCGTGAAAATCGGATCCACCCGTGGCCTCCAAACCATGGGATCGTGCCAGATCTTCGTACAGTGCCTGCTGCGCCGGGGAGTGTTCGCTATGCCACACCTCGATGCCCTGGAGACCGGCCTCGCACAGAGCCTTCAACAGCCCGCCGAATCCTTCCGGCTCGTCTCCTAAAGGCAGCCGGACCGGATGCGCCAAGACCGGGAATCCTGAGCTTTGCCGCAACATCTCGATGCCTTCCATCAAACCGGGCTCCTCTCGCTCCACCGCCGCCTGTGCAGTATCGGCCAGATAAAGATCGAACGCCTCCTGCCGGTTTTTGACATATCCTTTGCGCAACAGGAACTCGGCAAAATGCGGACGGCCCGTCAGTTTCCCTCCCAGCTTGCTCACTTCCGCCAATGTAATTTCGAACCCGAATCCCTGTAGCTTTTCAATCAGTTCGAGATTCCTTTTGTGCCGGCTCTGCTGATGGCCCAAAATCCAGGACCGGAAGCTGGCTGGTGGATCGGCGGCGAGAAAGTAACCTAACAGATGGATAGAAGGAAGCCGCCGGGAGCCCATCCAAGGCCGGATCAGATCCACCAAAGCCGGTTCCAGCCGGGTGCTCAGCTCGATTCCCACTACCATATCAACCCCTAGACTGGCCGCGACGGGTCGAGCGTCATCGCACCCCTCCAGCGTGTCATGGTCGGTAATTGCCAGGGCTTCCAGGCGCTTCTCGAGGGACAAACGAATCAGGTCCGGCGGCGAAACCGACCCGTCGGAAGCCGTGGTGTGGGTATGCAAATCGATCATAAGCCGTAGGGCGGACTTCAGTCTGCCAGTTTTCTCCTAGGCCATCATAGCGTTTGCACACTAAGTTATTGAATAAGGCCCCGAGTCTCACTAGTACCGGTACGTCCCTAACCGTCGATGTGCTGCTCCCGGGAGAGTTCACATCGTATACTGAGCGGGACTTAAGCCAAATTCGCAGAAAGTGCTGCCGGGCTGGGCAATTCTACAACCGCCATGAATCGAATTCATAACCGACTGCTATTCACGCCAGTGGCTGCAATTTTGCTGTTTCTGGTCTCTTCATCCATGGTCTCCGCTCAGATAGATTACTCGGTCACGGCGACCCTGAACCTGGTCAGCGGCCCGGATCCCTTAGGCATTGATCAATCCACCTTCACCGGCACTGCGACTTTGACCCAAACGATGACGCCTACCAGTTCAATGACCACCAGTACGTCATCCACCAATACCTACAGCGGTGTGGGCGCCGGTATACAACTGGGCAATCTGCAGTGCGAAAACACCTCCAATTTGACGGTCACGCTAACGGACAATGCCGGCGCTCCCGATACCATCGGTCTCAGCAACTGCCGGATCCAAGACACCATAGTTTTAGCCAATGTCATCGTCCCGGCTGGAGCCATGATCACCGCCGTGCCCGCAGCCATTCCGCTCACCAACAACATCTCGGGAACCATCTCCTACTCATTGGGCAGCAGCGATACCCCCAGCGTGTTCAATCTCACGGACGCGAACCTCTTAGCCGTCGACAGCAACCCTCCGTCCGGCAGCCCGCCCACCATTACTCCCAGCCCGGCGGCGTGGAATCCGATCGCTTCGGCTGGTTCGACAACTCCCTTGACGCAGCGAATTACCTTCGCTACTTCTTACCCGGCCGCCGCGGTGTCGTTTACTACCAGTGCGGCAACTTCCGACGGCGGAACCTGGCTATCGGTGACGCCCGCCGCCATCAATAGCTCCTCTAGCATCACGATCAGCGTAAATCCGTCCGGCCTTACTCAGCCCAGCTACAGCGGAACGGTTACTTTGAGCTTTGGGTCGAGCGATATGCCGCCCGTCCTGATTCCAGTCTCGCTCACGCTTTCAAATGGAGTAGTTAGCGGCACCTCACTCACCGGTCCGTCCTCGATGACTTTCGGTTACACCATCGGAGGCTCGGCGCCAGCCTCCCAGACGTTGACGATCGCATCCTCGCCGTCCAGTGGAACGGCCGTGATCGCGTCGGTTACTTCCGGCAACTCCTGGCTCAGCGTAACGCCAGCAAGTGGCACGACGCCGGCGAACTTCACGGTCTCCATCAATACCTCTGGTCTCACTACCAATCAAACCCTCACCGGTACTATTCAAATCG
>JBEKLB010000038.1:0-24896 GCA_050010415.1 Bryobacteraceae bacterium
CAACAAGTTCGATCAGCAATGGTCGGTGCGCAAGAGCCAATCCACCGAACAGGAACAGGCGCGCATACTCCATCTGATCCGCACGTCGCGCCTCAAATTGGATGGACGCCTGCGCGGGCCCACCTTAAGCGTGGCGGATCTCATGGATCTGAAAGAGGACGACCTGCTGGCCTTCGATTTCGGGGTAGCGCGGCTGCTGGATCTCACCATCAACGGGGAACACAAGTTTGCGGGGCGCATCGTCAGCGCGGGAAACAAGCGCGGCTTTCAGATCGAAGAAGCCGTAAAGCCCTAGCCGGTTAAACGCCCCAGCAGTAGTCTTCCACAACCTTGTCGACGTTTTCGTCTTGCTCGGTCAGGCGCATCAGCTCCAGGCGGATGGCGTCCACCAGTGCGCCCCAACTGGCTTCGATCACGTTGTCGGAGACGCCGACGGTGGCCCAGCTCCGGCGATGATCGCTCCATTCCACCAACACGCGAACCTTCGCCGCGGTGCCTTTCTTCGGCTCCAGCACGCGGACCTTGTAATCGGTCAGGCGGACGTTCTTTACCTGCGGATAGACGTTCGACAGGCACTGGCGCAGGCACAGATCGAGCGCGTTCACGGGACCTTGCCCGGTGGCGCTCGCGGTATGGACGCTGTCCTGGATCCGCAAGGTTACGGTGGCCGTGGTTCCTCCCACCAGCCGCGTCGTAACCTCGTAGTTCACCACTTCGAACACACTCCAGCCGGGATGCAGCGCCTCTCGAACCAGCAGTTCGAAGGTGCCCTCGGCGGCTTCCAACTCGTAACCCTGATGCTCCAGATCCTTGATGCGTTCGAGCAACTGACGCCGCGCTTCCGAATCCAGGCGCTCGGCCAAGCCATGCTGCTTCAGCTTGTACAGCACATTCCCGCGTCCGGAAAGATCGCTCAACAAAACGCGCTGCCGGTTACCGACGATCTCCGGCTTCACGTGCTCATAAGTGGATGAATCCTTCAATACGGCGCTCACATGCACGCCGCCCTTGTGAGCGAACGCGCTGTGGCCCACAAACGCCTGATCGTTCCGCATCGGCAAGTTCGCCAGTTCCGCGATGTGCCGCGCCACCGTGGTCAGCGTTTGCAGCTTTTCGGGACCGATGGTGGTGTGGCCGAGCTTCAACTCCAGATTCGCGATGACGGACACAATATTGGCGTTGCCGCAGCGCTCGCCATACCCGTTGATGCAGCCTTGCACGTGAGTGCATCCGGCTTCGACCGCTGCAATGGTATTGGCCACCGCAACTTCGCAATCGTTATGCGTGTGGATGCCGATGACGCCGTCGAAGCGCTTGCGAACTTCCGAAACCACTTCAATGACGCGATGCGTCAGATTGCCGCCGTTGGTATCGCACAGGCACAGCACATCCGCGCCGGCCTTTTTTGCGGCTTCGAGCGTACGCATGGCGAACTCGGGATTGGCGTTGAAGCCATCGAAGAAGTGCTCTGCGTCGTACACCACCTCGCGCCCGTGGTCTTTGAGATACTTTACCGTTTCGCCGATCAGTTGAAGATTTTGTTCTTCGTCGATGCCGAGCGCCCGATGAACGTGCAGATCCCAGCTCTTGCCGAAGATGCTGACGGTGGGGGTTTCGGCGTCCAGCAGCGCGCGCACGTTGGGATCCTGATCCACCGCGTTCTTGGCGAAGCGCGTGGAGCCGAACGCCGTCAGCCTGGCGTGCTTCAGCTTGAGGTCTTTGGCTAGCTTGAAGAACTCTTTGTCCTTGGGGTTGGAATTCGGCCAGCCGCCCTCAATATAATCGATACCCAGCTCATCCAGCTTCTGCGCGATGATCAGCTTGTCTTCGACGGAGAATGAGACGGCCTCGCCCTGCGTGCCGTCCCGGAGCGTTGTATCGAATGTGTGGATGCGCATAATGTTTCTTCTTCGCACGCAGGAGTGCGTGCGCTACTTGACCGCGGCGGCTTCTTGCTCTTGCGGTACGCCTTCCTCCTTCTTTTTCTTGCTCAGGAACGTCATCATCTGCCGGAGTTCCTTGCCCACGCGCTCCACGGGCTGATCATGGCCAGCCTGGCGCAGCGCGAGGAATTTGTGACGGCCGGTCTTGTTTTCTTCGATCCATTCGCGCGCGAACTGGCCGGATTGAATCTCAGACAGGATCTTCTTCATCTCTTTGCGCGTCTCGGCGGTAACGATGCGCGGCCCACGCGTGTAATCGCCATATTCGGCCGTGTCGGAAACCGAGTAACGCATGTAGCCGAGGCCGCCTTCATAGATCAGATCGACAATCAGCTTCACTTCGTGCAGGCACTCGAAGTAAGCGATTTCGGGCGCATACCCGGCTTCCACCAGGGTCTCAAAACCGGCGCGGATCAACTCGCTGACGCCGCCGCATAGCACGGACTGCTCGCCGAACAAATCGCTTTCGGTCTCTTCCTTAAAGCTGGTCTCGATCACGCCCGCCTTCAAACATCCGAGCGCCAGAGCATAGGCCAGGGCGTTCTGGAGCGCATTCATGGAAGCATCCTGATGGATGGCCACCAGCGCCGGTACGCCCACCCCTTCGGTATATAGCTCGCGCACGCGATGTCCGGGGGCCTTGGGAGCGATCATCGAAACGTCGATGTTGGCCGGCGGCTTGATCTGTCCAAAATGAATGGCGAAGCCGTGTGCAAACATCAGGGTTTTGCCCGCGGCCAGGTTGGGAGCGATTTCGTTGTTATACAAATCGCCCTGGATATGATCCGGCACCAGGATCATGGCGATGTCGGCGCCCCGGATCGCGTCCCCGACGCTCAGCACCTTGAGCCCCGCGGAGGCGGCCTTGGCAGCGCTCTGGCTCCCCGCATGCAGGCCGACGGTTACGCTCACGCCGCTGTCGCGCAGGTTGAGCGCGTGTGCGTGCCCCTGGCTGCCGTATCCAATAATGGTGACTGTTTTGCCTTTTAATCGGCTCAGATCGCCGTCTTTTTCGTAATATCGTTTTGCCATGTTGTCTTAGAGTCTCGTTTCGAGTTTTTCGTCAGCTTCGTCGGCCGTCGCCGCGTGGCGCGAAACGGGCGGCGCCAGGCGCAGTTTCTTGGCCTCGAGCGACACCGCAATCGCACCGGAGCGGGTTACTTCAATCTCACCATAACTGCGCATCACGTCGATGAATTCGTCCAGCTTTTCCGAGTCGCCCGTGGCTTCGAGTGCAAACCCTTCGGTGGAAGAATCCACCACGCGCGCACCGAAAATCTCCGCCTCTTTCAAGATCGCAGTGCGGCTGGAAATAGGAGCGCGCACCCGCAACAGCGCCATTTCGCGTTTCACGGCCGGAGAATCGGTGAGGTCCGACGCTTGCAGCACATTCACCAGCTTATTCATTTGCTTGATCACTTGCGAACGCAGTTGCGGTTCGATGTCCACCACAATGGTCATACGCGAAAGCGTGGGATCGAGCGTCCGCGCGACGGTCAGGCTCTCGATGTTGTAGCCGCGAGCGCTCAACACGCCGGTGATACGCATCAGAGCACCCGGCTTGTTCTCCACGAGGAGTGAAATTAGTTGCAGCATGTATATGCCTCAGACCTCCACCGGTTGCGGCGCTCCCAGGACCATTTCGTTGATCGCACCGCCGGCCGGGACCATGGGATAGACGTTCTCAAACGGCGTTACCCGCACATTCAACAGATAAGGGCCGGGCTCGCGCACCGCTTCTTCAAGCGCTGGCACCAGCTGATGCACGGCGTCAATGGTGCGGCCCTTGAAGCCATAAGCGCCGGCCAGCTTTTCGACATCCGGGAACGAGCTCAGCTCCACCTGGCTGAGCCGATTGTTGTAAAAAAGCTCCTGCCATTGCCGGACCATGCCCAAATGTCCGTTGTTCACCACGATGATCTTGATCGGCAGCGCGTGATTGGCGATAGTGGCGAGCTCGGGAATCGACATCTGGAATCCGCCGTCGCCGACGATGGAGAACACCAGTTTGTCGGGCCGCGCAAACTGCGCTCCGATGGCCGCCGGCAGGCCAAAACCCATGGAGCCTAAGCCGCCCGAGTTGATCCACAGGCGCGGCGAATTGAAGCGGATGAACTGCGCCGCCCACATCTGGTGCTGGCCGACGTCTGAGGTGACAATGGCGCGGCCGCCGGAAAGCCGGTCGATTTCGCGCATCACGTGTTGCGGCTTAATCTCGCTGGTGGATACTTCCGGCGTCAGCGGATGCTCGGCCTTCCACTCGCGAACCTGCCGCCACCAGGCGGCGCGTCCCGTCGAGTTTTGTTCGCGGCTCTCGGGCGCCGTTTCCTGCAGAACCTTGGTAAGCTTCTCCAGCACGCGCTTGACGTCCCCCACGATGGGCAGGTCGGCTGCGCGGTTCTTGCCGATTTCGGCCGGGTCGATATCCACGTGAATCACTTTGGCATGCGGCGCGAAGGCCGCCAGGCGTCCCGTGACGCGATCGTCGAAACGCACGCCCAGCGCGATCAGCAGATCGGCGTGTGTCATTCCCAGGTTCGCGGCGTAGCTGCCATGCATGCCCGGCATGCTGATGTAGTTGGGATGCTCGGCCGGCAATCCGCCCAGGCCCATCAGCGTGGTCACCGCGGGTGCGTCGATCAGCTCCACAAATTCGCGCAGTTCTTCCGACGCATTGGCCGCGATAATGCCGCCGCCGGCATAGACGAACGGACGCTCGGCTTCCCAGATCATTTGGGCCGCACGCCGGATTTGCCCGGTGTGGCCCTCGGTGAAGACCTTGTAGCCCGGAAGATGGATGGACGAAACCGGCGTGTAATGCGCCTGCGCCTGAAACACATCTTTCGGAATGTCGACCAAAACCGGACCCGGCCTTCCAGATGACGCGATGTAGAACGCCTCATGAACCACCTGCGGCAATTCCGCGATGGTCTTCACCAGAAAATTGTGCTTGGTGCAGGAGCGCGTGATGCCGAACGTGTCGGCTTCCTGAAACGCGTCGCTGCCGATCAGCTTGGTGGAAACCTGACCGGTGATCGCGACCACGGGAATGGAATCCATCATCGAATCCACCAAGCCAGTCACCAGATTGGTGGCGCCGGGGCCGGACGTAGCGCAACACACGCCCACGCGCCCCGTGGATCGTGCGTAGCCCTCGGCCGCGAACGCGGCATTCTGTTCGTGCCGCACCAGGATGTGGCGGATGGGGTGGTCGTACAAAGCGTCGTAGAGCGGCAACGTGACGCCGCCTGGGTAGCCGAAGATGCAATCCACGTTTTCGCGTACCAGGCACTCCAGCAAAATCTGTGAGCCGGACATCAGTTTCGATTCCGTCACGCCGCTTGTTCGATGCGCAGGGGTTGTCGACGACATTTTTCTCTCCAAGAAAACTGGCACTCCAAAATCAAAAGGCCACCGGGTGGTTTTTCTTTCCCCACCCGATGGCCTTTCGGAAACTTTGGTCCGAAGCCCTCAAGCGGGGCTGGTTACAACGACCTCAATAATAATGGGTCGAAGCTTCGGAACTTGACCGCTTGAAAAGACAGAGGCAACAACCACGCCTGGTAAAGCGCGAGTCACGCTGGCTTGTCCTTTCGAAGCGATCATTGGATTTAGATTATCCCACTAGCGCGGTAAATGCAAGAGGGTCTTTGTATAAATTATGTTAATCTCGGCATAGGATGCCGAGCTGGCGCCAATATCGAGCTGGCGCCAATGGGCGCTTAGCTAGCGCGAATCCGTCGCGGGCTGTTGCTCATAGGCCGTGGACATAGCCAATGTCCGCCATCGCCCTAGTTCGGAAGCCACCAGCTTCAGTTTCGCTTCCAACCTCGCAACACAGTCGGCCCCCAGTTGCAGGCGTAGCGGAGGATCCTCGACGGTGGCAATTTCCAGGATTGCGGCGGCGGCTTTCACCGGATCGCCGGCTTGTGCCTGATTGGTGGATTCCGCCCACGCGCGCGAGGCGCCGGCAGTGCCACTATATTCATCGATCCGTTTCGCCATGTGAACCAGAGAACTGGAATCCAGAAAATCGGTGCGGAACACGCCTGGCTCAATGATGGTGACGTGAATGCCCAGTGGAAGCAGTTCGGCGCGCAGCGCTTCACTAATTCCTTCGACTGCGAATTTGGTTGCTCCGTAGATTCCCCAGCCGGCCACGACACTGAAACCGCCCACCGAGCTCACATTGAGGATGCGGCCCGACCGGCGCGCCCGCATGGACGGCAGCACCGCGCGGGTGACTGTGCGAAGGCCCTCCACATTCACGGCGAAGACCGAGCGGACTTCCTCCTCGGATGCCTCCTCTACCGCGCCCGCCGCGTCCGGCGTTGTTTACCAGTACGTCAATCCGTCCGAAACGTTCCAGGGCAGCGGCCGCCGCGGCTTGCGCCTGACGCTCCATGGAGACATCCAGCTCAACGGCCAGCAGATTGTCACGGGGGCCCAGCGCGCGACCAACCGCTTCAGGATTGCGAGCGGCCGCAACTACCGAGTGCCCGCGATCCAACGCTGCCCGGGCGATCTCCAGCCCGAAACCGCGCGACGCTCCCGTAATAAACCAAACTTGTGAACTCATGATCTCTGCCTAAACTTGCGCCGTACCACCATCCACGAACAGTTCGATTCCGGTGATGAAGCTGCTGTCGTCGGACGCCAGAAAAACAGCAGCCTTGGCGATCTCATCCGGACGGCCCAGGCGTCCCATGGGAACGGCAGATGCAAAACCTGCTTTGATTTGCTCAATCTGCTCCGCGCTTCGCCCAGGGATTTCGAAGATCGGAGTGTCAATGGGACCCGGACTGATGACGTTCACGCGGATTTTGCGATCTTTCAAATCCGCAGTCCAGGTGCGGGCGAAGGACCGAACGGCGGCCTTCGTCGCACTGTACACACTCATGCCAGGGAACCCTTTCGATGCGGCTACCGATGCATTGAGCAGGATGGAGCCTCCGTCCGTGAACAGGGGAAGCGCTTTCTGCACCGTGAACACGAGTCCTTTGACGTTGATGTTGAATGTTCTGTCGAAGTCCTCCTCGGTAATGGCTCCCAGAGCCGCACGCGGTGCGCCGACGCCGGCGTTGGCGAACAGGACATCAATGTGTCCTTTCTCGCGTTTCACGGTTTCGTACAAGCGGTCGATATCCGCCAGGTTCGAAACGTCTCCCTGCACGCCCGTTACGCCTTTGCCAATCTGTTTTACCGCCGCTTCGAGTTCGTCGGGACGGCGGCCGGTGATAAAGACATAGGCCCCTTCAGCGACGAAATGCTCAGCGGTGGTAAGGCCCATCCCGCTGCTGCCTCCAGTGATAACCGCAATTTTCCCGTCTAGTTTTCCCATCAGGTGTAGTTACTCCGCCAAAACGCGGTGCACGAACTGGACCGCCATCGATCCTTCCCCCACCGCCGCGGCCACGCGCTTCATGCTGCCCGCACGAACGTCGCCCACCGCGAAGACGCCGGGGAGGCTGGTTTCGAGCATATAAGGCGGACGGTGCAGAGGCCAGTTCTCGGTAACATCCGCGCCAGTCTTAATAAACTGCTTGGTATCCAGCGAAACGCATCCTTCGAGCCACGCGGTGTTCGGGGAAGCGCCGGTCATCAGGAACAGGTGGCCGGTTTCGCAGGTATGACTTTCTCCGGTTTTTGTGTTCCGCCAGTGCGTCCGTTCCAGGTGCCCATTCCCTTCGAGGGCTTCGATCTCAGTCCAAGTTTTCAGCGTGATCTCATTGCACGCCTCAATGCGCGAAATCAGGTAGCGCGACATGGTCTCGGAGAGTCCGGGCCCGCGAACCAGGAGGTAGACGTGCTTAGCGACAGTCGACAAATAGATCGCCGCCTGGCCGGCGGAATTTCCGCCTCCTACGATGGCCACCACTTGATTCGCGCAAACCTGCGCCTCCACCGCTGTCGCGCCGTAGTATACGCCCGCGCCTTCGAACTGCGCCAGGTTTTGCAAGCCCAACTTTCGATACTGCGCGCCGGCCGCCACGATAATGCTGCGGCTGCGAACCATTCCGCCATCGTCCAACTGGATGGCGTAGGGCGGCTTGGCGCATTTGAGCGAGGCGGCGGAACGAGCTATGGAGATGTGAGCGCCGAACTTTTCCGCCTGGACGAACGCGCGGGAAGCCAACTCCTGCCCGGAGATTCCCATCGGGAATCCAAGATAGTTCTCGATTCGCGAACTGGATCCGGCTTGTCCACCCGGGGCGTTGCTCTCGACCACCAGCACATTCAACCCTTCGGACGCTCCATACACAGCCGCGGCCAGCCCGCTCGGTCCCGCGCCGACGACGATCAGATCATACACGCCACCCTCGTCGATTCCCTCATTCAACCCGAAGCACTCGGCGGCCTCGGCATTGCTGGGATTGCGCAGCACCAGTTCGCCCCGGCAGATCAGCACCGGGATATCGGTTACCCGGATTTCGAAATGATCCAGCAAGGTCTGGACATCGGGATCTTTCTCCACGTCCACATAGGTGAACGGATGGCCGTTGCGGGAAAGAAAACCTCGCAGACGCAAGGTGTCGGCGGAATTGGAGGACCCGATCAGCACCGCGTCGCCCACCGAATGGCTGATCAGATAAACGCGCCGCATGATGAAAGCGCGCAGGAACAGCTCGCCCAGCCCAGCGTCGGTCTGCATGAGCTTTTGCAGATTCGGGCGGCTGATTTCCAGCAGCCTACTGGCCAGCGTTGCCCGGCATCGAACCAAAGAGCGCCGTCCCGAGAGATGGCTTACTTCACCAGTAAACTTCCCGACCCCGTGGACCGCCAGCACGCTTTCCTGGCCGTTGGTCACGCTCACCAGCTCAATGCTCCCCTCCAATACAACGAAACTTCCGTGCTCTGAGTCTCCCTGATCGAAGATGATTTCCCCAGCGGCCACTTGCCGCTCCTCGCCGAGCGGCATGAGCCGCGCAATCTGCGCCTGGTCCAGCGTAGGGAACATCCCATCGGGGAATTCTGCGATTTCTGCCATCACCTGCCCGCCAACTTCCTCAAGATAACATCCTGGTGCGAATGTGACGCTTCCATCCCGAGAAAGGAACGGAGGGAAACGGGAGTTCACGGATTGGGTCTAACTTGCAGAGGAAATATGAATCGACTCAAAAGTTTCGCAATGGCCGCCGTCCCTGGAATTTTCCTAACGGTGACAGCTCTCACGATGGATGCCCCGAAGATGCAGGCTCAAGTTGCCGTCAACATTGGACCCGCGCCCGAGTGTCCTTACGGTTACTACGACACCCCTCCTTATGCTTGCGCTCCTTACGGTTACTACGGACCGGAATGGTTTTCGGGTGGGATCTTCATTGGTGTTGGCCCGTGGTTCCATGGCGCCGCCGACTTCCGAGGCCATGTGAATAACCATTTCCATCCTGACCACGGATATAAAGGCCCGATGCCCAAGGCCGGCGATCGGCCCGATCCCGCGAAGCATCTCGACAAGGTGGAGCACTTCAAAGGGAACGAGATGCGCGATGGGCGCGGCCACGTAGCCAAACGCTAGCGCGGGGTCGCATCTTTCCGAGATTCGCAACCGATCCGTCCAGCGGCTACGATCATACGTATGCCAACATCGGGCTACGGGCTGCTGGATGGACGAACTTACCTGGAATCCCTCTGCGATGGCCGCGCGGTTTATATCCATGGCGAACGCGTCGCCGATGTCACCACCCACCCTGCTTTCCGCAACGCTTCTAAATCGGTAGCTCGACTGTACGACGCGCTGCACGATCCCAAACAACGCGACGCGCTCACAGCGGCCGACGCCTTCGGAGAGCGCACCCACAAATTCTTCAAGCCCAGTTACAGCGCGCAGGAGCTTGTTGAAGCTCGCGAAGCCATCAGCATTTGGGCTCGGCTGAGTTACGGCTTCATGGGCCGCACCCCAGACTATAAGGCTGCGTTCATGGCGAGCATGGCGGCGAACCCGGCGTTCTACGCTCCGTTCGACGGCAGCGCGACGGCCTGGTACCGCAAGTACTCCTCCCAATGCCTGTTCCTGAATCATGTGCTGATCAACCCTCCGGTGGATCGTAATCGGCCGGTGCATGAAGTGGAAGATGTTTTCGTGCACGTGGTGAAGGAGCGGGATGACGGTATCGTAGTGTCCGGCGCGAAGATGCTGGCCACCGGATCGGCGCTCACGCATGCCACCTTCGTCGCCCAAAACAGCGCGGTCACGCTGGATAAGGACAAAGCAAAGGATTTCGCCATCGTCTTCATCGCTCCGATGGACTCGCCCGGCGCCAAGCTCATTTGCAGGCCCTCCTATGAAATGAATGCCCGCAGTCCCTTCGACCATCCGTTGTCGAGCCGCTTCGATGAGAATGACGCGGTGATCATTTTCGACAACGTCTTCGTCCCTTGGGAGAATCTGCTGGTGTATCGCGATCCGGAACGCGCCAACAGCTTTTACGCCGAATCGAGGTTCGTGAACCGGTTCACCTTGCAGGCCGGCGCCAGGTTAACGGTGAAGCTGGAAATGATGGCGGGCCTGTTCGCAAAAGCGATAGCCACCAACGGCACCGATTCGTTCCGGGGCGTGCAGGCCGCGCTCGGTGAGATTCTGGCCTGGAGGCATCTGATGATGGCCATGACCACCGCGATGTGTCTCGACCCGGAGCCCGCTCCCGGCGGAACGGTCGTCCCCAAGTCCGAGTACGCCAGCACCATCAAAATGTTCGCGTCCGAATGCTGGCCGGCGGTTCGCCACATCTTCGAGAAGCAGCTGGCCGGCAGCCTGTTGGTGGCGCCATCCAGCTTTCAGGATCTGAAGAACGCCGAACTGCGCCCGCTGATCGATAAATATTATCGTGGTTCCTCGGGTACGGCGGAAGAGCGCGTGAAATTGTTCAAGTTGATTTGGGATGCCATCGGCACCGAGTTTGGCGCGCGCCACGAACTCTATGAGATCAACTATTCCGGAAACCACGAGCAGGTACGGATGGACGTGGTCAACTTTTCGCGCCGTAATAACCTGATCGAACAGTTCCAGGGATTCGCCGATTCGTGCATGGCTGAGTATGATCTGGACGGCTGGAAAGACTCCACCTGGCCCCAAGATGTCTAATATTTGATACCTAAGTATTGGATATCCTATCGAAGTGAGCATTCGCCGCTTCCGCAGCACCGCCGCAATGTCTTTATTGTTGTTTGGGCAGCATGCCGCGGCCTCAGGCCCCACGCAGCTCACCATGCCAGTCGCGGGACTGCGCCAACCCGCTGAAATTCTGGTGGACCGTTGGGGCGTGCCGCACATCTACGCCGCGAACCATGACGACGCTTTCCTGGCGCAAGGCTTCAACGCGGCACGCGACCGGCTGTTCCAGATCGATCTGTGGCGCCGGCGTGGTCTGGGTCGTCTGGCGGAGGTCCTCGGACCGGCGTACGTGGAACGCGACAAAGCGGTGCGGCTGTTTCTTTATCGGGGAGACATGGACCAGGAATGGGCGGCGTATGGACCCGACGCGCAGGCCATCGCGACGGCGTTCGTGGCAGGCATTAACGCCTATATCGATTGGCTGGCAGCACATCCCGATCAGATGCCGCCGGAATTCAAGCTGCTCGGGTACAGTCCCTCAAAATGGGAAGCGCGCGACGTGGTGCGCATTCGCAGCCATGGGCTGACGCGCAATCTGACGAGCGAAGTGGCGCGCGCGAATACGGTGTGCAAAACCGATTCGAAGAACGGCCCGAAGTATGATCAAATCCGCTATGGGCTGCAGCCGCCCTGGGAAACCAAGGTTCCCGAGGGCCTGGATGCTTGCTTGCCACCTGACGTGCTGCGGGTCTTCACGCTCGCGACGGAAGAAGTCCACGTGAACGCCGCTAACAGAACTGCGGCCCTGAGCCCGGTTCCAGGGCCTGGGGAGCGCTCCCGCGAGGACGCCGAAGGCAGCAACAACTGGGTGATCGCGCCCTCCAGATCCGCAACCGGCCGGCCAATTCTGGCCAACGATCCGCATCGCGCCTACAGCACGCCGAGCTTACGCTACATCGCGCATATCAACGCTCCGGGCATGAGCATTATCGGCGCCGGAGAACCCGCTCTGCCGGGAATTTCGATCGGCCACAATGGCACCATCGCGTTCGGTCTAACGATCTTCGATGTCGACCAGGAAGATTTGTATGTCTACGATCTCAATCCGAAGAACGCGCGCGAGTATCGCTATCAAGGCTCTTGGGAACCCATGCGCGTGGTGCGCGAGAGCATTGACGTCAAGGGAGCCGCGCCCGTCCAGGTGGAACTTATATTCACGCGGCACGGCCCCGTCATCTATGACGACGCTGCCAAACATCGCGCCTACGCCGTTCGCACTTGCTGGCTCGAACCCGGCATGTCTCCTTACTTCGGCAGCGTATCTTACATGCGCGCGGCGAATTTCGCCGACTTCAAGCGCGCCATGCTGCACTGGGGCGCACCTACTGAAAATCAAATCTATGCCGATGTGAAGGGCAACATCGGTTGGGTTCCCGGCGGACTGGCGCCCATCCGTCCTAATTGGGACGGCCTGATGCCCGTTCCCGGCGATGGCCGCTATGAATGGGCGGGATTCCTGCCCGGCGACAAATTGCCGTCGTCCTACAATCCGGCGAAGGGGTACGTCACCACTTCGAACGAGATGAATCTTCCGGCCGATTATCCCTATAAAGAGCGCAAGCTCAGCTTCGAGTGGACCAACGGATCGCGCCACGCGCGCATCGACGAGGTGTTGAAGGGGTTGCCGACGTCGTCGCTTGAGGATTCGATGAATCTGCAGAACGACGTGACATCCATTCCCGCGCGGCGTCTGGTGGCATTGCTCGCTCCGCTTCACGCTGACGACCCAAAAGCTACGGCCGCGCTCGATTTACTACGCGGCTGGGATGCGCGCGAGTTGCCGGAGTCAGCACAAGCGGCGCTGATGGAGGTCTGGATCTCACGGCATCTTGAGCGCGCGTTCCTGGACGCTGTGTTGCCCCCGAATGCTGCACACGCCATCTCGTCGCCGGATATGGGCGTGATGCTCGACATGCTGGAAAAACCCGGCGCCGTGGGGAACCGTGATGCGCTTCTCCTCCGCAGCATTGCGGCCGCTTACGAGGAAATGGAAAAGCTCGAAGGCGCCGATCCGAAGGCCTGGCAGTGGGGTAAGCTGCACCATTCGCTGCCGGAGCATCCCCTGATGCAAGCCGTGGATGGAGAAATGCTGCATCGCCTTCAGCCCGGACCATTTCCCACGCCTGGCGGTCCGTATACGCCAAATGCATCCAGTTATCGCGCGAGCGATTTTCAATTGACGGGCGGGCCATCGTTTCGGATGGTACTGGACGTCGGTAATTGGGACAATTCGCGCGCGGTGAATTATCCGGGCCAGTCCGGCAACCCCGACGATGATCACTATCGCGATCTGACGGGAATGTGGCTGACGGGCAAGTATTTCCCCCTGCTCTACACGCGCGATGCGATCGAGAAAGAGACTGTCACGCGTATCCTGCTACAGCCGCCGGCCGTCGCCTGGACAGCGGAGCAAGATCATCAGAACATGCTGGATCAGCTCGGCATTAAAGCGTTGCGCCCTGGGCCGAGCGGTAAAGAGGACGCGCCGAATCATGCCAATTATGACGAGTCCAAGGCCAATCCTTTTCCCAAGCTCCCTGACGCCTTGACGCTCAAGAACGGCAAGCAGGTCACCAGCGCGGAAATGTGGTGGAAGGAACGACGCCCGGAGATCATCGAGGATTTTGAGCGCGAGGTGTTGGGCCGGGTTCCCAACAACGTCCCCAAAGTGACCTGGTCCATCGCCAGCACGGAGCGCGCGACGGTCGGTTCCCATGCAGTGATTCGCAAGCAGCTGGTGGGGCACGTCGAGAATTCGTCGTACCCGCTGATCGATGTGGATATTCAGATGACCGTGGTGACGCCGGCCGAAGCTACCAGTCGCGTTCCGGTAATGATGATGTTCACCTACGGGCGCGGCGAATCACCTTCCGCCGAGCAGATCATCGCCGATGGCTGGGGTTACGCGTCGATTGTTCCCGTCAGCATCCAAGCCGACAACGGCGCGGGCTTAACCAGAGGCATCATTGGCCTCACAAATAAGGGTCAGCCGCGCAAGCCGGATGACTGGGGAGCATTGCGAGCTTGGGCCTGGGGCGCATCGCGCGGCCTGGATTATCTGGAGACAGACCAAACCGTGGATGCCAAGCGTGTCGGTATCGAAGGTGTCTCGCGCTATGGCAAAGCGGCGCTGGTGACCATGGCGTTCGATACCCGCTTCGCTCTCGTTCTGGTCGGTTCTTCCGGAGAAGGTGGCGCGAAATTGCATCGGCGCAATTGGGGCGAAGCGGTGGAGAATCTCACCGGAACGGGTGAATATCATTGGATGGCCGGCAATTTCCTGAAGTACGGCGCTGCCGAAGCGACGTTTGGAAGCAGGAACGCCGGCGACTTGCCGGTGGACGCTCACGAGCTGATCGCGCTGTGTGCGCCGCGTCCCACCTTCATCAGTTATGGCGTGCCGGAAAAGGGCGATGCGAAATGGCTCGATCAGCAGGGCAGCTACATGGCCGCTGTCGCCGCCGGGCCGGTATTCAGACTCTTAGGCGCGAAGGATCTGGGCGTCGCTGAAGATTACCACACGGCGAAAATGCCAGCGGTGAATGTGGGCTTGCTGGATGGCGAGTTGGCCTGGCGTCAGCACGACGGTGTACACACCGATGGCCCGAATTGGAAATACTTTCTGGCTTGGGCCGACCGGTTAGCGGCTCAATCAGCGTCGGCTGCGCGCTAACAAGCTCTTGCCCTGCATGGCGGGTCCCGGCGGAACGCCCATGACATCCAGCAAAGTCGGCGCGATGTCGAGCAGATGCATCCCCTCCACCTCGCCCTTTACCTCGCCGTCCGGAGTGGCCAGAAGGAACGAGCCGAATTGCGCATGATTGCAATCGTCGGGGCCCGTATCGTTTTCTTCCACATACAAAGTGTCGTATCCGAGACCACCGATGGATCGCCAATAGAGGGCGCCAAAATGGACCAGCAGATCCGGCGGCACCTTGTTCAAATGGTGATAGATTTCCCGCGGCCGAAACACCAGATTGCCCATTGGATTGCCACGGTCGTCGGGAAGCGCCAGGAAGCGTTCCTTCATTTCGCACAGGAACGATTCGTATTCCGAAGGCGCGATAATTCCCTCCGGCTCGCGTCCCTCTACGTTGAAAAACACCCGGGCGTAATATCCGCCCTCGCTCCAGGCCTTGGTGCGGCTCCAGTCCACAAGTTTCGGCGAAAACGGTGTGAGCCCCGTAGGCTTTTCCTTCAGCGCCAGCAGACCTTCGCGATACAACCATTCATTCACGCAAAATCCGCCGTCCAGCCTTTGAGCGCCATGATCAGACACAACCAGCACGGCCGTATCGTCCTCAATCAGCTCCAGCGTCTTGCCGATCTCTTCATCCAAGTACTTGTAATAGTCGTAGACCACGGTCTTAAAGGGACTGTCCGGCTCATGTTGCCGATGCAGCGGATCGTGATGTTTCCAGAAGCCATGATGAATCCGGTCCAGCCCGATTTCAACGAACTGGAAATAATCCCAATCCACCGTGGCCATCAGATACCGAATGACTTCGAAATGCTTCTTCGTCATGTCGTAGATCTGGTCGCGCAGCCAGGCCTTGCTTTCGGTGCGAAAGCCCCTCACGTCCACGGGATATTCCCCCACCAACTGCTCGATATCCACCTTCACGGATGCGGGGTAGGTATAGTCGTTTTGCGTAGTGTCGGGCGTCAAAAAGCAGCCCACCTTCACTCCCTGCAGGGGACGTATGGGGTAGGAAGGCGGCACGCCCACCACTACACAGGTTCGTCCGTGGCTGTTGAGAAGATCCCAGATGGCAGGCTCCGTGATGGAAGTCGAATTTACCACGCCCAGCCCGCTGTAGGAGTAGTCCGTGCGGTTTCGAAATCCGTAGACGCCCAGTGAGCCAGGATCCTGACTGGTCGCCATGCACATCCAGGCCGGCACAGTGATGGGAGGGATCACGCTCTCTAGCCGCCCGTAGCACCCACGATTCATCAGCGCTTTAATATTGGGCAACTCCGGGTGCTCAAACAGGATCTCCGGGGCCGCGCAATCCAGCCCAATAACGAGAGTCTTCACTTTGTGTCCTTACTCAGAATCTGTCGAGATTTCGAAAATTTTTGCGAGCGGACGGCAGGCCTGCCAGAGCCTCAAGACGTGGTCCCCCGAGTCACTTTTCTCAAGTGAGTACTCAATTGTGCCATAAGAGCTTCCGAACGACACGTGACAAACGTCTTAGATCGAAACCGGCCGGGTCCCACAAGTACTATCGGTGGTCCGGGGCGAGTTGATGATAACGTTCACAAGCCACAGCGCGAGCGAGCGCTGGTACGCTCGAAAATTCGGTCGACGATTGATGCGTCCGAAGTAAGAAATCGGATTGTCTATTATCCCATCTGAATAATAGGATGAGCGTGATATATCTCGGCGTAAGTAGGTCTTTTCCCCTAGTTTGAATTGCGCAAACCCCCTATAGATGACGGGGAAAGGTAGTACTGTTACTCTCGACTATTGACATTATTTACCCCGCTACTTAGAATCGGAAATCCTCCCTTGGGAGAATACAAATTACAGTAAGGTCGCCGTGACGCTCGCGTTACCGAGCTGCGACCGTTAAGAAGCGGTTTGGCCATGTTTGCACGGCGGAGCTAGGCTTATGTTGGCTAAAATTTTCGTACCCATCCTGGTTGTAGGGTCACTGCCCGTCTTGTTCGCCCCGGGAATCAAACTCGCCTAGAGGACCGCGATTCGTCCTGCTGTTTTGGGATTGGTTGAAATGAATTTAAGAAGGAAGCACTGGATTATGCCTTTTGGACAAACACCGCTGGAGCTGTTCTCCGCGGTGGAACGCCATGGGGAAGTTCTGTCAAGTCCATTCCAATCAGAGAGGTTCGAGCGGCAAAGGGACCACCATTTCGCTCGAAGTGCATCGCCACCAGGATGACAAGGAGCTAGGAACTCCCGCCAGCTATGGTTCAAAGGGTTATGATTACCGGACTCGGATGGACCACCTCTCTTGGGCACGGCCTGGAGACAAGCTGGAAAAGACTGATAGCGGGAGATTCAGGCATACGTCCGATTAGTTTTTGGGACACCACCACCTACTCAGCGAAACTCGCCGCCGAGGTTCGCGACATCCCCCGGGATACTGGCCCGATACCGTCAAGCTGGTGCCGGAGGAGCGCTCGGCTTTTCCTGCCCGTGGTTCGCGAGGCTTTTGGCGATGCTCGTCTGGATGCCGCGCCAATTGCGTCTGACGATATCGGGATCGCCGCCGGCGCCAGCGTCAATTATATAGATCACCGGCTCATCCGGGAGTATTTCTCCAGGTGGGACACAGCTACGCGCAAAATGGCGTTCAAGAGTCTGGGCCTTGGCGAGGCGCGTCCCGAGCTGTTTGCGCGCCGCGCTGGTGACATGATGGCGAGCCTTCCGGCGCGTCTGCTGCATCTCGGCGGACCGTCCTTCGCCGTCGACACCGCGTGTGCTGCAAGTTCGCACGCCATCGGTGAGGCATATCGCCTGATTCGCCGGGGCAGGGTATCGGCGATGATTGCCGGTGGAAGTGCAGCGCTGGTTTCGCCTCTCGGAATTATTGCGTTCTCTTTGCTTGGCGCCTTGAGCCGCTCCTCCAACCCCGCGGAAGCATCGCGTCCCTTCGACCGTCTGAGAGACGGTTTCGTGATGGGCGAGGGCGCGGGAGCGATCGTTCTAGAGAGCCTTCCCAGCGCGCTCAAACGCGGCGCACGGATCTACGGCGAGGTGGTTGGCTATGGATCCACTTCTAACGCCGGCAGCCTGACCGATCCCTCCGCCGACGGTTGCCCTGAGGCACGCGCCATGGCCTCTGCGTTATCGGAAGGCGGAATGGCGCCTGAGGAGGTGGATTATATCGCCGCGCATGGCACCTCGACGCTAAAGAACGACGCTACCGAAACACTGGCCATCAAGCGGGTCTTCGGGGACCATGCTCGCCGGCTGCTGATTTCGTCCAACAAGGGCCAGATCGGCCACACCATCTCCGCGGCGGGTGTTTCGAATGTAATCTGCGCCGTCAAGGCGATCAACGAAGGAATCGCGCCGCCAACCATGAACTTGCGAAATCCCGATACGGAGTGCGATCTCGACTATGTTCCGAACCAAAGCCGTCCGTCGCGGATTCGCGGTGCTGTGGCGAATGCATTCGCCTTTGGGGGACAGAACACTGCGCTGGCAATTCGGGCCTGGAGCGGTTCGTGAGAAGAGCAGGACGCAATCGGAGGAATGTTGATGAGTTCTAAATTGACGGAAGCCCAGATTCACGATAAGTTCGCAGACATCGTCGCGGCGAGCCTGCGGATCGACCGGGAGCGAGTGACCATGGACGCGCATCTCATGGACGACCTCGGCGGCGAATCGCTGGATCTGATCGAAATCACCATGGAAACGGAAACTGCTTTTGACGTTTGGCTTCCGGAAAAAAGCATTCTTGATACTGCCGCCGAAGTTTTTGGGCCGGATGTTTTGGTGCACGAGGGCTTGCTGACCGAAGCCGGCAAGGAAATGCTGCGCCGCCGTATGCCTCCCGAGAGCGAGCACATGTTCGAAGGCGAGGTTACGGTCAAGGCGCTCCAATCCTACTTCCTCACGGTGGGTAGCTGGGTCGCCATGATCGATCGGCTCGCGCAATACACTCCCGGCACCTGCGACTCGTGCGGAGGGCCGCTGAAAGCCGAGACAGGCTTTCGTCTGCAATGCACGCTTTGCCACAAGGAAGTTTCGCTGCGGTCCGGGGAAGAACTGAATCGCGAATGGGTTCAACAGTATTACGACCAGGAGTTTCTGCCTTCCAAGGCCACTCAGGGGGAGCCGATGAGCACGGCGTCTGCCTAAAACGTCCGTGTGAATGAGGCATCATCCATGACCGCCATACGATCTTTCACTGTCGCTGTCTCTAATGTGCCGGGATGGGCAGATCCGGGCCCCGCTATCGCTGCTGCGCGTTCCGGCGCCGCCGGTATCCTGAATCTTGAGTTCATCGCAGGCTATAAACCTGCCGCCGAAATGGTGGCCCGCGCGGTTTCATTAACCCGGCGCGCCAAGGGAGAGCTCGGTGTTCGCCTGAACGCCGGAGTGAGTTGGGCCGGCGACTTGCTGCGGTCGCTTCCAGAGGAAATCGCTTTCGTTATTTTGGCCGCCGCCGACTCGGTGAAATATGCCAGGTTCATCGCGGCCGCGGGACCACGGCGCTGCCTGCTCGAAGTTACCTCGAGTGCGCAAGCCGCAAGTGCGCGCAAGGCTGGATTCACTGCGCTGATTGCGAAGGGCCATGAAGCTGCCGGGCGCGTGGGCGAGGAAAGCACGTTTGTTCTGCTGCAGCGCCTGCTCGCCGAACACGACCTGCCGGTTTGGGCCATGGGTGGAATCGGCATCCATTCCGCCGCCGCTTGTTTCGCCGGCGGAGCGGCGGGCGTGGTGCTCGATGCACAAGTTTTGCTCACGCCGGAATCGAGCATTCCAGCTGGGGTGCGTGCCGCGCTTTCAAGACCAGATGGCGGCGAAACGGTTTGCCTCGGCCAGGAGGCCGGCTCACTCTTCCGCGTGTATAAACAGCCGGCCGGCAAAGCCATCCGGGAACTGGAAGCGATTGAGCAGAAGCTCAGTGGGCCGAAGGCGCGAGAACAATGGCTGGATGCGATCGAGTCCGCAGCCGGTTGGGGATCTCACGATTCCAGCGTGTGGCCGCTGGGACAAGATGCAATATTTGCCCGATCTTTCGCGGATCGGTATGACAACGTGGCCGGCATCCTGGATGCCGTGTACGAATCGGTTCGGGAGCATGCACGGCTTGCCGCGGAAACCCAGCCGTTGGCGCCGGGCTCGGCTCTCGCCGTTTCGAACGGTACTCAATATCCGATCCTGCAGGGCCCCATGACGCGGGTGAGCGACAAGGCTGCTTTCGCGCACGCCGTGGCGAAGGACGGTGGCCTGCCATTTCTGGCGCTGGCGCTGATGCGCGGTCCGCAGGTGCGGACGCTGCTTGCCGAGACCAAGGAACTGCTCGGCTCGTTACCGTGGGGAGTTGGCATCCTCGGTTTTGTTCCGGCGGAACTGCGCGCGGAACAGCTGGCCGAGGTCGACAAATATCGTCCTCCATTCGCCATCATCGCAGGCGGCCGTCCGGATCAGGCGCATGGCCTGGAGCAGCACGGCATTCGAACCTATCTTCACGTTCCCACACCGAATTTGCTGCGCGGATTTGTGGAAGACGGAGCACGCAAGTTCATTTTTGAAGGGCGCGAGTGCGGCGGCCACGTCGGCCCAAAAACCAGCTTCGTTCTGTGGGACTCCATGGTCGAGGAGCTGCTTGCGCTCACCGACAAGGGAGTGCCTGCGCAGGAACTGCACGTGGTTTTTGCGGGTGGAATTCACGATGCGCGTTCGGCCGCGATGGTGGCGGCGCTGGCAGCTCCCCTAGCGGCGCGTGGCGCGAAAATCGGCATGCTGATGGGCACGGCTTACCTGTTCACCCGGGAAGCGGTGGAAGGCGGCGCGATTGTCGAGGAGTTTCAGAAGCAAGCCATCCAATGCCGTCAGACTGTGGTCCTGCACTCCGGTCCGGGCCATTCTACACGTTGTGCTGAAACGCCGTTCAACGAAACATTCCGCTCCAGCCGCCGCGAGTTGCTGGCCGCCGGAAAATCCATCGAAGAAGTGAAGAACGCGCTGGAGGATCTGAACCTCGGAAGACTGCGCGTAGCGAGCAAGGGGTTGGAGCGCAAGGGCGACGCTTTGGTGGAGATGGCGCGCGAAAAGCAGTTAGAGCAAGGCATGTACATGATCGGCCAGGTGGCCGCGCTGCGCAGCGGGGTTTCCACGGTTCGCGAGATGCATGAAGCTGCGTCCGCCGGAAGTGTGCGGGTACTCGAGAATCTGCCCGCGGCCGAAGATACGCGAGCCAAATCCAGCCGGAACGTCCCTCGTCCTTGCGACGTGGCCATCGTGGGCATGAGTTGTTTGCTGCCGGGCGCGCCCAACATCGAAGCGTTCTGGTCGAACATTGTTTCCGGAATAGACGCCATTGGCGAGGTCCCCGAGGACCGCTTTGATGTAGATACTTACTTTAACGACGACAAGAAAGCGCGCGATTCCATCTATTCGCGCAGGGGCGGATTTGTCGCCGACGTGGCGTTCGATCCCATGCGCTACGGCATTCCACCGAATTCGCTGGCGTCGATCGACCCTTTGCAGTTGCTGATGCTGGTGACGGTGGATGAGGCATTGCGGGATGCGGGCTATCATCGCCGCAAATTTGCGCGCGAACGAACCTCGGTGATGCTGGGCTTCAGCGGAGGCCTTGGTGAGCTGGGTGTCAACTACGCCGTTCGTTCCAGCCTGGCGCAGTTCGCTTCTGTTCCGCCCGAGGTGATGGAGCGGCTTCCGGAATGGACCGAGGATTCGTTCCCCGGCATCCTGCCGAATGTCGCGGCCGGCCGCGTGGCGAATCGATTCGACCTGTCGGGCGTCAATTTCACGGTCGACGCCGCTTGCGCCTCATCGCTCGCAGCCATTTATGTGGCGGCTCGAGAGCTGGCCTGCGGTGACAGCGACATGGTGATAACCGGCGGCATTGATTCAGGGCAGAATCCATTCGGCTATTTGTGCTTCTCGCGCGTGACTGCGCTTTCCGGCCGCGGCCACTGCAGCACGTTCGACAAGAGCGCCGACGGTATTGCGATCAGTGAAGGTGTCAGCGTCGTAGTTCTGAAACGGCTGGAAGAAGCCGAGCGGGATGGCGACCGCATCTACGCCGTGATTCGCGGTGTTGCCGGATCGAGCGACGGACGTGGCCGCAGCATGACCGCGCCTCGTCCTGAAGGCCAGGTGGTGGCACTTCGCCGCGCCTACGAGCAAGCCGGAATTTCTCCATCGACGGTTGGATTGATCGAAGCTCACGGAACCGGCACCGTGGCAGGCGACGCATCTGAATTGGCTTCATTGATGGATATCTTCAAAGCGGCCGGCACGCAGGCCAGAACCTGCGCCGTTGGTTCCGTGAAGTCCATGATCGGGCACACCAAAGCCGCGGCGGGTGTCACCGGTTTGATCAAAGCCGCGCTGGCCCTGCATCAGCGCATTTTGCCGCCCACGCTAAACGTCACTGAGCCGAATCCCAAGCTGCTCGAATCCGACTCTCCGTTTTACCTCAACACCGAAGCGCAGCCCTGGGCTGCCAATGGATCGCCGCGCCGCGCCGGAGTGAGCGCGTTCGGATTTGGTGGAAGCAATTTCCACGCGGTGCTCGAAGAATACCGCGACGATGTTCGGCAAACCACGGAGGAGACGCTGGTTCGGCAGTGGCCTTCGGAGTTGTTTTTCTGGGCTGCTCCCGATAAATCCGCGCTGGGCGCAGCGCTCGATACAACCGTGCGGCAGGTGTCGGGCGCACGTTGCCACTTCACCAGCCTGGCGCACGCCATCTGCTCCTCAGCTTCTGAAACCGTTCGCAAGTCTGGCATCCGGCTCGCCATCGTCGCTTCCTCCCTGGCGGACCTTGTCGATCGCATCGGCATCGCCAAACAAGCGCTGCTCGAAAATTCAGATTCGCTGCGCGATCCCAAGCGCGGAATTTACCTCGGCTCAGGCCCGCTGGACGGCAAAATCGCATTTCTCTTCCCCGGCCAGGGTTCGCAACATCCAGGCATGTTGCGCGAACTCGCGGTTCGAATGCCAGAGTTCCGCGACACGTTTGCTACAGCCGATAAGACACTGCCGCCGGTGGACGGTTTCCCGTTCAGCCGAACCATCTATCCAGGCAGCACGTTCGGCGCCGAGGAGCGCGACCGGTTGATGGCGGCGCTTACCGAAACGGATGTGGCGCAGCCCGCGCTGGGTGTCGTTGACACCGCGACTTTCAAATTGCTCCGCCGGCTCGGCATTCGTCCGGATATGGTGGCCGGACACAGTTACGGCGAATATGTCGCGCTGCACGCCGCCGGCGTACTCTCCGAAGAAGATCTTTTCCGCGTCTCGCTCGCCCGCGGCCAGGCCATCCGAGGCTCCATCTCAGGCGACGCGGGCGCCATGGCGGCCATCGCGGCCACTCCGGAAAAAGTAGCCGAAATCATAGCCGCGGTCCCAGACGTAACCATCGCGAACTACAACGCTCCGCTCCAAACCATCATCGCCGGACCTACCGCCGCGGTGCTGGAAGCGATCAAGAAGTTCGAGAGCGCCGGTGTCGGTGCGCGGCGTGTTCCCGTGGCTTGCGCGTTCCACACGCCCTTGATGGCGAAGGCGGCCAAGCAATTCAACAAGTTTCTGGCGGCGACGGAATTCCAGAAACCGCAAGTCCCGGTGTTTTCGAATACGCTCGCCAAAGCTTATCCGCCGGATGCCGGCCAGGTTCGCGAACTGCTGGAACAGCACATGGAGAGTCCGGTGCGCTTCTCGGCGGAAATCGAATCCATGTATCAAGACGGTGCGCGTGTGTTTGTCGAGGTTGGTCCAAAAACGGTCCTCTCCGCGCTCACGCGGGAAGTTTTGAAGGGCAAGCCGGTGAACGTGCTCCCAATGGACGGAGGCGCCAAGAGCGGTTTCTCGCACTTCGTTCACACGCTGGCGCATATGGCCGCGCTCGGAATGGACCTCGATTTGGGCCAGCTATTTGCCGGCCGCGTTCGCGAGCGTCTGGACGTGACCCAGCTGAACAAAGAAGAAGTACGGCCCGCATGGCTGCTGAACCCGTCGCGCGTATTTAGCTCAGCGCAGTCTGCCGAGCACCAGCCTCCCGTGAAGCTGGTGCTCGAAGGGACTGCCGTTCCGTCGATTGCTCCGGTTCACTCGCCCGTTCTTCACCTGCCTGCTCTTCACCCGCCCGCTCCGTTGCCCGCACCAAGAGTCACCGATGCCGCGGCCGATTCGGCCATCCTTCAATTTCAGAACCTGATGTCGCAGTTCCTCGAAACGCAGACCGCGGTGATGACCGCGTATCTGCAAGCCGCGTCGGGAGTGCCAATGGTGGCAACCCCGGCGACCGTTGCACTTGTTGCGCCTGTCGCGCCTGTCGCACCCATCGAACGAAAGTTGGTCGCTGCGCCGCCCGTTGTCCCTCAACCAGTGGCGCCCGCTGCTGTAATTCCATCAGTTCCATCAATTCCATCGGTGCGTGACCTGCGGGCAGACCTGCTGCGGATCGTCGCGACGCGCACCGGCTATCCGGTCGAAATACTGGCTCTGGATGCGGCCATCGAAGCCGATCTCGGGATCGACTCTATTAAGAAGGTCGAGATTCTGGCCGAATTCCGGCGGCAATTTTCCGCTTCCGAACAAGACCAGATTCGCGCCGTCATGGAGAAGCTGACCAGTGCCACTACGCTGGGGCAGATTCTCGAACGCGTAACCGCAGCCGTTGGTGAACAGGTTCAAGCGTCGATTCCAGCTCCGGTTGCTAATAGCCAGCAGCCGGCTTCACCCACACGCGATTTCGCCGCAGACCTTTTGCGTATCGTCGCCACTCGCACCGGCTACCCGGTCGAGATGCTGGCCCTGGATGCGGCCATAGAAGCCGATCTGGGCATCGACTCGATCAAGAAGGTTGAGATCCTGGCAGAGTTTCGCCGGCAGTTCTCCGCTTCCGAGCAGGATTTCCTGCGCGCCGTAATGGAAAAGCTCACCACTGCGCAGACCTTCCATCAGATCTTGGAACAAGTGAGAATTGCTCTGGGTACAACCGCGCCCAGCGTGGCCGCCGTAGCTGCTCCGGTCACGCGCCCCGCCGGTGTCGATATTCCTGGTACGCTGCTGCGTATCGCGAGCGCTCGCACCGGCTACCCCGCCGACATGATGGCGATGGATGCCGATCTAGAAGCGGACTTGGGGATCGATTCCATCAAGCGCGTCG
>JBEKLB010000039.1:0-24628 GCA_050010415.1 Bryobacteraceae bacterium
GGGTCTCTGATTTCGTTCCGTCGAACGCTAATTGCGATCGCGCTCGTCGGGGTGGGGTCCGTGTGGTGGTTCCTTGAAGGCTGGGACCTCGGAATCAAATGGCAAAGCTACCAATACACCCTCGACACGGCGATTCTGAGCTTTCTTCAGGCGGCGGCCACGGCGGGAACGTTCCCTGCATCGCGACGCACTGATTCTCTTCTCCTGAATGTGGCGGCGAACCTCCTTCTGTTTGCGTGGGCGTCGACGTTCGCCTTCCCGTACCTGGGAGAACTTCCATAGCCGGCGTCCGGCTCGGCCCAGGAGGACCGTCCGACTCAAGGGCTATTTCTTGGGCGGCTCGTCAGCGCCACCAAACTTCACGCTCGAATCGGCCGTGAACTTGCGATACTCGTCGTAATCGACATCGTTCTTGATGCGAATGTTGCCCTCCCGCGAACGTAGCTCGAAGGTCAGCGGAAGCAGATAGTCGCCATCACCGATGTGCGTGTACTCGTAATCCAGCATCAGGCTGATGTCTTGAATCGGAAAGGCCGGGGGAATTCCATCGGCGTGCAACGTGATGCGGTGTATGAAGTGCCTGTGGTCGTCAATGAAGATCAGGCCGTGATAAGCGGTCACCAGATCTTTCGATTGCTCCGGAACCACGACGTGGTAGTCGGACTTGCCGACCGCAACGTTGTACGCGTAAACGTGCATCTTACGGCCGCGCAGCGTAAACCAGGTTTGCCAGGTGAACTGGGTCGCGGTCTCGGGCGCGAAAATACCCTTCATGACGGAACCGAACTCGCCCGAAGATGAGGCGCCGCCCAGTTTGCTGTGCTCAATACTGGAAGCGACGCCGTTGATCTCCATTACCTTGTAATCTTCGTGGTGTTCGAAATAGGCCAGCTTCTCCACGATAATGTCTACAGGCCGCCAGTCTTCGTGGCCCTGAACATCGCGGCTTTGAAAGTCCTGGAAGCGCCGAGTGGTCTGGATGCAGAGGAAGTTCGGCAAGCTAAGCTCATGGTTGAAGGCGTAATTGGTGGCGTCGGCCAGGATCTTTTTTTGCTCGGCTGGGTCCGGCCCGGCCGGCTGTGCAGCGGAGCGGGCCTGGAGGGCCAACCAGCCAACAGCCAGGAGCAGTACGGTGGAACAATTGCGGAACATACAGGCTACTAGTTTCGCGCCATCCAGAACGCCTTAGTAATGAATATAGATATTCGAACACTGACGACGCAAGATGCCGACGCCTTCTGGCACTTCCGGCTCCAAGCCCTGGAACAGGAACCGCGCGCCTTTGGCGAATCCGCGGAAGAGCACCGGGCGACGTCAGTGGAAGCCTTTGGGGAGCGGCTCTCGGCCGCGAGCGACGATAACTACGTCCTGGGCGCGTTTGCCGATGGGAAACTGGTGGGAACCGTGGGTTTTTTCCGCCACACGCGCGTCAAGGCGCGCCACAAAGCCGGGATATGGGGCGTGTTTGTAGCCCAGCAGCATCGCGGCCAAGGTATCGCGCGGCGCTTAATGAGCGAAGTGCTCGAGCGCGCTGCTTCGGTCGATGGACTGGACCGAATCATTCTCACCGTGGGCGACGACCAACTTGCGGCCAAGCGCCTTTATAGTGCGCTGGGATTCGCAATTTTTGGACATGAACGGGGAGCACTCAAGATGGATAACGTGTACATCGACGAAGACTACATGGTGTTCGTGCTGCCTCACGCAAGAAACGCCCAGCGCTAAAGGTTTCAGGGAAATTTTTCCCGTCTAGAAATTCTTGCGTGGTCAGGCAATCCGCAATTGCCATCCGGATGGCGGTCTAAAACACTGATTACAAACAAGATAATAGGTTGCTCCAGCGCAATCCCCCAATGGTACTGAAACTGCCACTGTGTGTGCCGAGTGCCGCAGACGGCAAATTAGTTTCGAAATCTTAGGCAAGCAAGGGAGCTTACGGCAAAAATGACACGAGAAGAATACGGTGCCGCTTACAAGAAGGGCTACAACTTGACTGTGCGCTTTTTGGTATCGCGCGGCTTGTCGTACGATTCCGCACAAGAGACGGCGCAAGCCGCTTGGGTGAAGGGCTGGGAACGCCTGGGGCAACTGCGTGATCAGAATATGGTGCTCACCTGGATGAACAGCATCGCGCTGAACATTCATCGCAGCTGCATGCGCCGCGAGCCGTTCCTTCAGACGCTTCCCGAACTGACCACGCCTCCCAAGGTGAATCTGGCGGCCATCGACGTCCGGCGCATTCTAAAAACCTGCAAGAAGAATGATCGCATGGTGCTCACGCGGCATTACCTGGAAGGCTACAAGGTGCAGGAAATCGCGCGCGCGCACGGTTGGACCGAGACTGCCGTTCGCATCCGCTTGCTGCGTGCACGCCGCGCCGTGAACAAACGCTTCGCGGCCTAGCCGTCACAGAACCGAAATCCAGCTTAAATAGTAATATAGAATACATTCAAACTCGCCACATAATATTTTTTGCAATCCTGGCGCAATTCGAGTTAGGATAGTGGGTCATACAGGACGAACTGGATGCCCCAGCTTTTCCACCGAAGCGCAAATAGCATCTCAAAAATAAGCCTTGCGGGCGCTGTCCTCGCAGCCGGCGGATTGATCGCCTTCGCCTACACGATGGACCGTGGCAATTACATCACGGACGTCCACGTAGTGAAGGAGCAGCCCGTCCCCTTCAGCCATAAGCACCACGTATCGGACGATGGTATCGACTGCCGTTACTGCCACACATCGGTAGAGACATCCTCGTTCGCCGGCCTTCCGGCTACTGAGATCTGCATGAGTTGCCATTCGCAGATCTGGTCGAACGCGGAGATCCTGGAGCCGGTGCGCGCCAGTTACCGTACTGGCGAGTCACTCCAGTGGACCCGTATACACGACCTTCCCGATTTTGTGTACTTCAACCACAGCATCCATATCAACAAGGGCGTCGGATGCGCCACCTGCCATGGCCGCGTGGACCAGATGCCCCTGATGTTCAAAGAAAATACGCTTTACATGAACTGGTGCATCAATTGTCACCGCAATCCCGAGAAGTATGTTCGCCCGCGCGACCAGGTGTTCAATATGGCTTATGAGGCGCCCGCGAATCAAGAAGAACTCGGGCGCAAGCTGGTTGAGCAAAACCACATACAAAGTTTAACGGACTGTTACACTTGCCACCGATGAACGAGAAACCGGTTTCTGAGGAACTGACCCAAATCGGAGTGCGGCGCGAGCAAGTTCCTGGGCCATCGCCTGGATCGTTAGATGATGCGCGCCGCAGTCTTGACCTAGAGAAGATTCGGGCTCGGCTGGAGTCAGCCCAGGGACCTTTGTACTGGAAGAGCCTGGAGGAGCTGGCGGAGACCAAGGAATTTCAGGCCTTTGTCGACGATGAACTGGCCGACCGAACTCCAAACTGGTTGGACGCCGACCACCGCCGCAATTTTCTGAAGCTGGCCGCTGCTTCGCTGGCCATGGCCGGTATCACGGCTTGCACCAAACAGCCCAAAGAGGTTATCGTCCCCTACGTTCGCCAGCCGGAGGAGTTCATTCCCGGCCTGCCTCTGTACTTCGCAACGGCCATGCAGATGGGCGGCGTAGGCACAGGTTTGCTGGCCACCAGCTATCTGGGTCGGCCGACTAAAATTGAGGGAAATCCCGATCATCCGGGAAGCCTGGGCGCTTCGGATTATTTCCATCAGGCGTCCATCCTGAACATGTACGACCCGGATCGTGCGCAGGCCGTGACCAAGAGGGGCTTGATCGATTCCTGGGTTGGGTTCCAGGGAGACGTCGCATCCCGGCGTGAAGCGGCGCTCATCAATGGCGCGGGCTTTCGCATTTTGACCGAGACGGTGACATCACCGACGCTCACCGCGGGCATCAATGCGGTTCTGAAAGATCTACCCGGCGCGAAATGGCATCAATATGAAGCTGGCGGACGCCATAGCGCCTATCAAGGCGCGATGCTGGCGTTCGGCCGGCCGGTTAACACTATATATAACTTCAGCCAGGCGGACGTGATCGTTTCCATCGACGCCGATTTTCTGGCTTGCGGTCCCGGCAATCTGCGGCATGCCCGCCAGTTTGCCGACAAGCGCCGGGTGCAGAGCAACGTCACGCATACGCCGCAACCCAAGGAAGACTGGCAGGAAGGCTATCAGGAAGGTTCCATTCCGGCCCGCACCAATCAATCCGCGCAATACATGGCGGACAATCAAGGACCGGTGGTTCTGCCGGCGCAGGTGCAAGCCGAAGGCAAGGCGCCTGGCGACACGGTGCTGAACCGCCTGTACGTAGTTGAGCCTTCACCTTCCCCCACCGCCAGCATGGCGGATCACCACTTCGTGCTTCCAGCCGGCGAAATCGAAACTTGGGCCTCGGATTTGGCCGCTGCTCTTGGCATGGGCGGGCAAGCCAGCGGGAAGAATAAAGAAATAGCGGCCATCGCGAAAGATCTGCAGGCCCACAAGGGCTCTTGTCTGGTGGTCGCGGGTGAGTATCAAACACCGGCCGTTCACGCTCTGGCTCACGCCATGAACGCGGCGCTCGAAAACGTCGGCAAGACCATCAGTTATACCGATTCTATCGAAGGGAATCCGATCGATCAGCAGGATTCACTGAAACAGCTGGTTGCGGATATGAACGCCGGCAAGGTGGAAACGCTGTTCATCCTCAGCGTCAACGCGGTTTACAGCGCTCCCGCGGATTTGGATTTCGCTGCAGCGTTGAAGAAGGTCGCCTGGAAGGCTTATCTGGGCCAGTATCCCGACGAGACCGCGATCGAATGCTTCTGGGCTGTTCCGGAAGCGCATTATCTGGAATCCTGGGGCGATGTCCGCGGCTTCGACGGCACGGTGAGCTTCATCCAGCCATTAATCGCGCCGCTTTACGGCGGCAAAACGGCACTGGAAGTGATCGCGACGCTAGCCGGTCAGCCCGATAAAACAGATCATGACCTGGTGCAGGCCTACTGGCAGGGCCAGGCCAAGGTTCCCAATTTCGACATCTTCTGGCAAAAAGCGCTGCACGATGGCGTGGTTCCGAATACGGCATTACCCGCTGTGAACGTCACGGCGAAGATGCCTCCTGCTTCAACGCCCAAAGCGGCCAGCGGCATGGAAGTGATTTTCCGTCCAGACCCAACCATATGGGACGGTTCGTACGCCAACAACGGCTGGCTGCAGGAGCTGCCCAAGCCCCAGAACAAGATGACCTGGGACAACGCTCTGTGGATCAGCCCCTCCACCGCGCAGCAGAAAAATCTCAATATCGGTGACGTGGTCGAGCTGAAATATCAAGGGCGAACCGTTACCGGACCCATTTGGATCATGCCGGGCCACGCCAATAACAGCGTGACGGCGCATCTGGGATATGGCCGAACATTGGCCGGGCACGTAGGCAATGAAGTGGGTTTCAACGCGTATCTGGTGCGCACTTCTTCGGCGCCCTGGAGCGACTATGGCGCCGAGCTGAACAAGGTGAGCGGAAAGCACGAATTCGCCACCACGCAGCACACCCAGACCATGGAAGAGAGCGAGCCGATTCGCGTGGCCACTCTCGACGAGTACAAAAAGACGCCCCAATGGGTGGATCAAAAGGAAGACGACAGGGCCATCCCGCCAACCCTCACTTTGTATCCGGATTACCGCTATCAAGGCTACAAGTGGGGCATGACCATCGACCTGAACGCGTGCGTGGGCTGCGGCTCGTGCATGATGGCCTGCGTGTCGGAGAACAATATCGCGGTGGTGGGCAAGATCGAAGTCATCCGCGGCCGCCATATGAACTGGCTGCGCGTGGACCGATACTTCAAGGGCAATTGGGACAACCCCGAGCTCTACTATCAGCCGGTGCCATGCATGCAGTGCGAGAACGCGCCGTGTGAGCTGGTTTGTCCGGTTGCCGCGACGGTGCATAGCGGCGACGGCATCAATCAGATGGTTTATAACCGTTGCGTGGGCACGCGCTATTGTTCGAATAACTGCCCGTATAAGGTACGCCGCTTCAATTTCCTGCTCTATTCGGATTTCGAAACGCAAAGCCTGTACGGCGTGCGGAATCCGAATGTGACGGTCCGCAGCCGAGGCGTGATGGAGAAGTGCACTTACTGTATCCAGCGCATCAATGCCGCCAAGATCGAATCGGAGAAGCAGAACCGGCGCATCGCCGACGGGGAAATCACACCGGCCTGCGCTCAGGCGTGTCCCGCTCAGGCCATTGTTTTCGGCGACATCAACGATCCCAAGAGCCGCGTGGCGCAGCTCAAAGCGCAAGCGCGCAATTACAGCCTGCTCGAAGACCTGAACGTGCGGCCCCGCACCACCTATCTGGGACGCCTGCGCAACCCCAACCCGGAGATCGGCAATGCCTAGCCTGAACACCGAAGAACTAGAGCCGAAAGTCATCGACCCCGGCCCCGACCATATCATTGCTCCGGGATTTAACAACACAACCGTCACCGAGAAGATCGCCGGCGTCGTACTGAAACCAATCCAGACCACCCCGAAACAATGGTGGATCAGCCTGTTTCTAGCTTTTGTGGCTATGCAGGGCCTGCTGGCAGGCGCTTTCTGGCTGTTCTATAAGGGCGTCGGTGTTTGGGGCATTATCATCCCGGTGGCCTGGGGCTTTGCCATCGTCAACTTCGTATGGTGGATCGGTATCGGCCACGCTGGAACGTTGATCTCAGCGATTCTGCTGCTGCTGAAACAGGACTGGCGTACTTCGATCAATCGATTTTCGGAAGCCATGACGCTGTTTGCGGTCGCTCAGGCCGGCATGTTCCCCATCCTGCACCTGGGCCGTCCCTGGCTTCCTTACTGGCTGCTTCCCTACCCCAATTCCATGTGGCTGTGGCCCAATCCGCGCAGCCCGCTGATCTGGGACGTATTCGCGGTTTCCACGTACCTGACCGTATCTCTAATTTTCTGGTTCATCGGTCTGGTGCCAGATCTCGCGACCATGCGGGATATGGCCAAGCAGAAGTGGCAGAAGTTCATCTTCGGCGCCCTCGGCATGGGCTGGCGCGGATCGGCCAAACATTGGGCGCGCTATCAGATGGCTTACCTGCTGTTGGGAGGCTTGGCGACGCCGCTGGTGGTTTCGGTGCACACGGTAGTGAGCTTCGACTTTGCGATCAGCTTGCTGCCCGGTTGGCACACCACCATTTTCCCGCCGTACTTCGTCGCCGGAGCCATTTATTCCGGATTCGCGATGGTGGTGACGCTCGCCATTCCGGCCAGGAAGTGGTTCCACCTGGAAGATATCATCACCATGCGCCACCTGGACTGCATGGGCAAGTTGATGCTGGGCACCGGACTCATTGTCGGGTATGGATACGCCATGGAAGCGTTCATGTCATGGTACAGCGGCAATCCACACGAAATGTTCATGTACTACAACCGCGCCACCGGCCCGTACGCCCTCTTCTTTTGGAGCCTGATTCTCTGCAATATCCTGATTCCCCAATCGCTGTGGTCGGCCCGCGTGCGCCAAAACACGACGAGCCTGTTCCTGGTGTCGATCGTGGTGAACATCGGCATGTGGCTGGAACGCTTCATCATCGTCGTCACCAGCCTGGCTCGCGATTTTATTCCGTCGTCCTGGGGCATGTACTATCCGACGCAATGGGATTGGGCGGTGTACATCGGAACTCTCGGATTCTTCCTGGTGCTGATGATCCTGTTCGTACGCGTGCTCCCTTCGATATCGATCTTTGAGGTGCGCGAAGTGCTGCATCATCTGGCGCCGCACATCGCCGATGACGATGGTCCAGCGCCCGCGCCGGCGCACGGAGACTAATGGCCTTGACGAATGCATTCGACTTGGGTGGCGCACGCACTCTTGCGTGCAGCGTTCACACTCGTGTGAACGTTTCGGGATGCCCGCAAAGGTGTTGGCACGATTGCCAACACGGCACGCAAGAGTGCTTGCGCCACACTGATCGGAATAGACGATGAACGAAACTTTCGCAGATCGACACGGAGTCTACGGGGTTCTCGCGCAGTTCGAAACACCCGAGCAGGTGCTGGAAGCCGCGAACCGCGCTTACGCGGCGGGCTATCGCAAAATGGACGCTTATACGCCGATGCCGATTGAGGGCTTGTCGGAAGCGGTGGGGATGGGCACGAATTGGGTAGCGCCCATCGTTCTGTTCTTCGGCCTGTGCGGCGCCGCCGGAGGCTTTGGGTTGCTCTATTGGATTTCAGTGATCGCCTATCCGCACAATGTAGCGGGCCGTCCCTTCAATAGCTGGCCGGCGTATATTCCGATCACGTTTGAATGTACCGTCCTGCTGGCAGCTCTGAGCGCCGTGATCGGAATGCTGGCGCTCAACAAATTGCCGATGCCCTACCATCCGGTGTTTAACGTGCCCGGTTTTTCCCGCGCGTCCATCGACCGGTTTTTCCTGTGCATCGAGGCGTCCGATCCGAAGTTCGACATGGCCAAGACCAAGGCATTCCTGGAACAACTCAATCCTGAAGAGGTGGCCGAAGTTGAAAAGTAGACTCGGACACCGCTCCCTCACCGTCGCCGCTCTGTCCTTTGTCGCGTTGACCGGCTGCCGCCAGGACATGCAGGACCAGCCACGCTACAAGCCGCTCGCCGCCAGCGAGTTTTTCTCCGATGGACGCTCCGCGCGGCCGATGGTGGAAGGAACCGTCGCGCGCGGCCATCTGCGCATCGACGAAGCCCGCTATACCGGAAAGATTGACGGCGAGGACATCGAACAATTTCCGATCCCCATCGCCAAGGAAGATATTGAACGCGGCGAGACTCGCTTCAACGTCTATTGCACGCCCTGCCATGGGCGCCTGGGCGACGGCAACGGCATGGTGGTTTTGCGCGGCTTTCGGCAGCCTCCTTCTTATTATTCCGACCGGCTGGTGAATGCGCCGGTGGGACATTTCTACGATGTGATCAGCAATGGATATGGCGCCATGCCGAGTTATGCGTCGCGCGTCGAGTCGGATGACCGTTGGCGCATTGTAGCCTATATCCGCGCGTTGCAATTGAGCGAGTCCGCGAGCGTCAATGAGGTGCCCGCCGATCAGCGCCAAGGTTTGACTGTGGAGCCGGCGCCGCGCACAGCCGGAAACTCGGGCGTGGCCGCAGGTCCCCAAGGAGCAAATCAGTGACCCCCAGCAATACCCTCCTCCCTCAAATGGAACGGGTGCAGAAGAGCGCCTTGTTCGTAGGCGTGGCGGCGCTGGCGGTCAGCCTGATCGGGCTCTTCGGAAATGCCGCGCACTTCTGGCAATCGTATCTGTTCGCGTTCATCTTCTGGGCTGGCCTTACACTGGGCTGCCTGGGTATCTTTTTCCTGCATAACGTGGTGGGCGGGAACTGGGGCGTAGCGATCCGGCGTTTGGTGGAGGCCGGCCTCAAGACATTGCCGCTGATTGTGTTGTTGGCTATACCGATTTTTTTTGCGCTCGGTACCCTCTACAAGTGGACCGATGCCGGTTATCGGGCCGAACATTTCGCGGTCGGCCACAAGGCCGCTTATCTGAACCCCACCTGGTTCATCATTCGCACTTTACTGTACTTTTTGATCTGGATAGCCTCCGGCTATCGCATCCTGGCAATGGCCAACGAGCATGATCGAACCGGCGATCGGGCGCTTTTCAAACGGATCAAAGCGCGCAGCGCCCCGGCCCTGCTGGTCTTCGTGGTCACGACGACATTAGCGTTCATCGACTGGATCATGTCGCTGGAACCTGACTGGTATTCGACCATCTACGGCTGGATGTACACCGTCGGCCAGGTGCTGCTCACGTTTTCGTTTCTCGTCGCGGTGCTGGTGCTCCTCTCCAAACGCGAACCCTTCGTCAGTTTCCTGACCAGGCAGCATTATCACGACATCGGCAACCTGATGCTGGCCTTTACCATGCTCTGGGCCTATATGTCGTTCGCGCAGTTCCTGATCATCTGGGCCGAAAATCTGCCTGACGAAATTCCCTGGTACGTCCGGCGCTTCAGTGGTGGATGGGGCTACATCGCGTGGACCATCGCCATATTTCACTTCTTCGTACCCTTCTTCCTGCTGCTGTTGCGCTTCGTGAAGAAGAATCCCACACGGCTGCGTACGCTCGCGATCTGGATCATCATCATGAAGATGCTGGATGTATTCTGGATTGTAGAACCGGCGTTTCGCCAACGGGGACTCGAGGTTTACTGGACCGATCTGGTTACGCTGATCGGCGTGGGCGGCGTCTGGTTGGCTGTTTTCATCTGGAATCTGAAGTCCCGGCCGCTGCTGGCGTCGCATGACCCTCGGGACACTTATTCGCTTCTCAAAGCGCACGGACATTGACAATGGAACACACCGCACATCACAGCCCCAACGGAGCCGGCCACGAGCAAAGCGAGGTAAGCGTAAAGCTGATCGTGGTGTCGCTGGCCTTTCTAGCGGTCTCGACGTTTCTGGTCTTAGGGCTAGTGGTCGGAATCTTCCGCTATTTTTACGCTAGTTACAGCACCGAAGAGGCAACCCGGCTATCGCAGCCGGTTATCCCGCCGAAGCCGCGCATCGAAGTGGCGCCTTACGAGGAACTGCAGCAATTGCGCGCCAAGGAGGATCACATTTTGAACTCCTACGCCTGGGTGGGACAGCAGGGCGGCGCGGTTCGCGTACCCATCGATAAGGCCATCGATCTTCTGGCAGCCAAGGGTTTACCCTCGCACAATTATCTGGACGACATTCTCGCCGGTAAGAAACCGCCGGCACTGCCGAAGCAAGGAAGTAGTAATGCGAAGTAACGCGTTCTGGATGGCCGGCATGCTTGCGGCGGGCGCCACGCTCGCGTCGGCCCAGCAATTTGGTCTCCCGGCGTCCAGCCTGCCCGCAATGGTGCAAGGCGTCGGCATCGACCAGAATCTGAACGCCCAGATCCCGCTGGAGCTGAAGTTCAAGGACGAGACCGGACAAGCGGTGCGGCTGGGCCAGTATTTCCGCCAGAAGCCCGTGGTGCTGGCGCTGGTGTACTACGAGTGCCCGGGCCTGTGCGACCTGATTCTGAACGGTCTAACCCACACCATGCAGCAGATCTCGTTGAACGTGGGCTCCGACTATGAAGTAGTGGCGGTCAGCTTCAATCCCAAAGATACCTGGCAGCTTGCCACGGCGAAAAAAGCCAACTACATCGAGAAGTATAATCGGCCGGGAGCAAAAGAAGGCTGGCACTTCCTGACCGGCGACGAAGCATCCATCAAGAGCCTGACGGAAACCGTGGGATTCCATTACAACTACGATCCCATCAGCAAGCAATTCGCCCACGCCAGCGCCATCTACGTGCTGACGCCGGAAGGAAAGATCGCGCGTTACTTCTACGGAATCGAATACAAGCCGCGCGATTTCCGCTTGGGGCTGGTGGAAGCTTCCGCCAACAAAATTGGCTCGCCGGCCGACCAGGTTCTGCTGTTCTGCTATCACTACGACCCGACCACAGGAAAATATGGAATGGCCATTACCGAAATCACTCGAGTGCTGGGCACCGCCACGGTGCTTTTGCTGGGGGGCTTCGTGTTCATTATGCTGCGGCGAGAGCGGCAGGCATCGTCTGACGTGCGGGGCGCCGGGAGGTTCAGTTAAGTTATGAACGAGCAGCTTCCCCTGTGGCCCGTGGCCGCATCGGCGTTGGCCACCGAAGTGGATCATCTGTACATCTACATCACGCTGGTGAGCGTGGTGATGAGCGTGCTGATCTTCGGAGTGATCTTCGTTTTCGCCATTAAGTACCGCCGCCGTGGCGATGAAGTTCCCGAGCCAATTCACGGCTCTTTGCGGCTCGAAATCACCTGGTCCATCATCCCGTTCCTGGTGATGCTTACGTTCTTCTGGTGGGGCGCGAAGATCTTCTTCTACAACGCCGTCCCTCCCCCCAACGCGATGGATGTTTACGTGGTGGGCAAACAATGGATGTGGAAGCTCCAGTATCCGGGCGGCCAGCGCGAAATCAACGAACTGCACGTTCCCACCGGCCAGCCGGTGAAAATTACACTCGCGTCCGAGGATGTGATCCACAGCTTCTTCATCCCCGCGCTGCGCATCAAGCACGATGTGGTGCCGGGCCACTATGACACCATGTGGTTCAACGCCAATAAGCCCGGCCGCTATCATATTTTCTGCGCCGAGTATTGCGGCACCGAACATTCCGGAATGGTGGGATGGATCACCATAATGACGCCCGCGGACTATCAGAACTGGCTGGCGGGCGGCGGGACCAGCGGTACCATGGCGCAGCAAGGTGAGCGCCAGTTCGAGCAACTGGGATGCTCCGGCTGTCATTTGCAGGACCGCGCCGGCCGTGGCCCAAGCCTGCGTGGCTTGTACGGCTCGCGCGTGCAACTGGCCAGCGGACAACCGGTGCTGGCCGACGACGCCTACATCCGCGAATCGATTCTGAATCCCGATGCGAGAACCGTGGCCGGCTACAAACCCGGCGTGATGCCGAGTTTCCAGGGCCAGATTAGCGAGGAAGGAATTCTGCAGTTGGTGGTCTACATCAAATCACTGGCGACAACCAACACGCCCGGTGCGCCAACGGCGTCCGTCGAAGGCGGTAAACAATGAGTACAGCTATCCAAGAACCTGAAGTTCAGGAAACTCCGAATTATTTGAACGCCGAGTACGGCTGGAAGTCGTGGCTCTTTACCAAGGACCACAAGCGCATCGCGGTACTCTATTTGATCTCGATCAGCATAATGTTCGCCCTGGGCGGCGTCTTCGCCATGCTGATTCGCCTGGAATTGTTGACACCCGCAGGGGACTTGTTCAACTCCGACACCTACAACAAGATCTTCACCATGCACGGCGTGACGATGATCTTCTTCTTCCTGATTCCGTCCATTCCCGCCACCCTCGGCAATTTCCTGGTGCCCATGATGATCGGCGCCAAGGATCTGGCATTCCCGCGCATTAACCTGCTGAGCTGGTACATCTACGTCGTGGGCGCGCTCTTCGCGCTGGCCGCTATCGTTATGGGCGGCGTGGACACCGGCTGGACCTTCTATACACCGTTCAGCACCACGTATTCGAATACCTTCGTCATCACTGCCGCGGTGGGTGTGTTCATCTCGGGATTCTCGTCGATTACGACGGGGCTCAACTTTATCGTCACGGTCCACAAAATGCGCGCCCCCGGCATGACTTGGGGAAGATTGCCGCTGTTCGTTTGGGCCATCTACGCAACTTCCCTGATCCAGGTGCTGGGCACTCCGGTGGTGGCCATTACGCTGGCGCTGGTGGGTCTGGAGCGGGCCTTCCATATCGGCATTTTCGACCCAGCCATCGGCGGCGATCCCATTCTGTTCCAGCACATGTTCTGGTTCTATTCTCATCCGGCCGTGTACATCATGATTCTGCCCGGCATGGGCGTGATCAGCGAACTGGTGACCTGCTTCTCGCGCAAGGGTGTTTTTGGATATTCGTTCATCGCGGGTTCCAGCCTCGGCATCGCCATCATCGGATTCCTGGTGTGGGGCCATCACATGTTTGTGACCGGAATGTCGATGTACGCCGGCCTCTACTTCTCGCTGCTGACCATGCTGGTGGCCGTTCCCTCCGCGATCAAGGTCTTCAACTGGACCGCGACCATGTTCCGCGGTTCCATCAGCTACGAAACGCCGATGTTGTACGCTTTCGGCTTTATAGGCCTGTTTACCATTGGCGGCCTCACCGGCCTGTTCCTGGGGACGCTGGGATTGGACGTCCATCTCACGGATACGTACTTTGTGGTGGCGCACTTCCACTACGTGATGGTGGGCGGGATGGTGGTGGCTTATCTCGGTGGGTTGCACTTCTGGTGGCCGAAGATTACCGGCAAAATGTACCCGGAGGGTTGGGGCAAGTTCTCGGCCCTGCTGGTTTTCGCCGGTTTTAACCTGACCTTCTTCCCGCAGTTCATCGCGGGCTACCTGGGACAGCCCCGCCGCTATCACGCGTACGCGCCGGAGTTCCAGGTGCTCAACGTGATGTCCACGGCGGGCGCGTCGGTGCTGGGCCTGGGATTCATCATTCCCTTGATTTACCTGCTGTGGTCATTGAAGTACGGCAAACCGGCCGGGAACAATCCTTGGGGCGCGAAGGGTCTGGAATGGACCACGCAATCGCCACCGGAGACGTTCAACTTCCCGACCACTCCCATCGTCACCGAAGAGGCCTACGCATACGCAAAACACGAGGAGGCGCACGTTGGCTGATACGCACGCGGTAGCAACCGAGCATTCGTCGCCGCATTTACGTCATCACTTCGATGACATGCACCAGCAGTTCGACTCGGCCACCTTTGGAATGTGGGTGTTCCTGCTGACGGAAATCATGTTCTTCGGCGGGATGTTTGGCGCCTATACCGTGTACCGCAGCATGTACCCTGAGGCTTTCGCCGCCACCAGCAATTTCATGAACCCGGCCTTCGGCGCCGCCAATACCGCCGTGCTGATCGTCAGCAGCTTAACCATGGCGCTGGCGGTGCGCGCGGCGCATCTGGGACAGCAAAAAGTCTTGCAGATCATGCTGGTCCTCACCATGATTTTCGGCGCCGCGTTCCTGGTGATCAAGGGCTTTGAGTATCACGAGCATTGGGTGGATGGAAAGGTTCCGCTTTTTCCTGGCCACTGGATGTGGGACGGTCCGCTCGCTCCCCCGCAGTTCGCTCATCAGGCGCAGATCCTCTTTTGCTTCTACTTTTTCATGACCGGGTTCCACGCTCTTCACATGATCGTGGGGCTGGGAATCATGACAACCATTTTAGTGATGGCGCGGAAGGGAACCTTCGGCCCGGACTATTACACACCGGTCGAAGTCTCTGGCCTGTATTGGCACTTCGTCGATATTGTCTGGATCTTCCTTTTCCCCTTGCTCTACTTAATCGGACACACCAAGAACTTGGTCTAATATGCATCCAGTAACTCCGGTTCGCACCTACGTCCTGATCTGGCTCACGCTGACGATCCTGACTTTTGTCACGTTCTACGTATCGACGATCAATTTAGGCGAATGGAACATTGTAGTGGCGCTCGCCATCGCAGGGTTCAAAATGAGCCTGGTGATCTGGTTCTTCATGCACGTCCGGACCGACAATCCGCTGACCAAGCTGTTTGTCTTCGCCGGCTTCTTCTGGATCGGGATATTGCTGGTGATGACCTTGGGCGACTACTTCTCGCGGTCCTGGATGCCCTTGGGGAAGTTCTGGTAAGAGGGCAAGTTCTGGTAAGGGGCCAAGTTCTGGTAAGGGGCCAAGTTCTGGTAAGAAGCCAAGTTTTGGTAGAAGCTTAAGACACGATTTTCAAATTCCACCGGTGCGGCGCCGTACGCACCCGTGTGCCCCGCTCCAGGAACCAGCCAAAGCTCCGTACTGCGTGGATTGCTCGCCGCCAAAATTCGCGAATGTTCGGGCGGCGTCAACCGGTCATAAAGACCGTGTATGAGCAATACGGGCGTCTTCGATTGAGCGATTGCGGCTTCCGGTGACGCCTTGCGAAAATCCAATCCGTACTTCAATCGGGCATAGAGGAATCCGGACCATATCGGAGGTAATGCCAGCCATCTGCCTATCTGGGGCGAAAAGGGCAGCCTGGCCGCAACGCGATCCTGCGCAATTCGCTCGAAGCTGGAGTATGCGCTGTCGGCAACGATGGCGTTGAAGCGAGTTTCGATGGGGAGCGCTTGGATGAGCACCGCGCCGCCCAGCGATTCCCCGATGCCAAACACCCGGAGCGGATGTTCTTCCTCCATCAGCCACGAAACCCAGCGATGCACGTCGTCCGCTTCGAGCAGTCCGTAGGTAGCCAGATCGCCGCCGCTCTCGCCATGCGCCCGGCTGTCCGGCACCAGCACCGTATATCCGTGCGAGAGAAACATGCGGGAAAGCCCCACCTGGCTGGCACGAGAGTCAGCGATACCGTGCAGGATCAAGACAGCATCGCCATTGGAACGGTCAGCCCGGAACAGCCAGGCACGCAACGCGATTCCGTCGCCGGCATGCACTTCGACGGTTTGAGCTTCACGATTGGAAGGGACCGGCTTGCGCGCCGGATGCAACGCGGCCTCGCACAGGACAACGCCAGCGATCCCGCACAGGACGGAAGCCAGGATGGCGATCCCGCCGATGAGCCAGTAAATCCAGCGCTTCGCCATCACCACTAGCATCCTATATTAGAGGTGTGAACCGTCTTCGCTATCTTCCGTTCCTGATTTGCATGCTCGTTCGTCTCCACGCCGCCGAGTTGAAGCCAGAAACCGTCACTGCGTTCGACCGCTATGTGAAGCTCACCGAAGAAGGCTTTGCGAAGAATCAGGGATTTGAAAACTTCCTATGGCTGGATCATCATCCCACGGAAAAGACCATGGTGTGGCTCCAGCAGAGCGTGGTCGCGCCCATGCGGACGCTCGATCATGGGACGGAGATCGAGGTGCCCGGCGGGGTAATTCAACATTGGATGGGTGCGGCCTACCTGGAGAACGCCACACTCGAGAAGGTGCGCGACATAGTGCTGAACTACAACGACTATAAGACGTTTTTCAAAAATGAGGTGATGGATTCCAAGCAAATCAAGCGGGACGGCGAGCAGTTCGACGCCTTTGTGCGCTTCTACAAGAAGCAGGTCAGCGCCGTGGTGTTGAACGTGAACCTGAGCGCGCGCTATACGCTGATCGATCCTACCCGGCTGTACATCGCCAGCCATTCGACGCACATCGGCGAGGTAGAGCATCCCAAGAACAAGAAGAAACTCGATCAGGAGCGCGATCTCGAAGACGCCGCCGGCTACCTATGGCGGCTGAATATGTACTGGCGAATCTTCCAAGCCGACAATGGCGCCTATGTGGAACTGGAGGTTTTGTCACTGGCGCGCGAAGAAGGCGGGCGGATCAATCCGTCCCGCTTCCTCACTGGATTTCAATCCTTCCCTCACGACTTAACGCAGGACATGATCGACAGCTTGCAGCAACTTTTCCCGCACCATCGCTAGCGATTGCTGTTTACACTGATTTAGACTGATGGCGGGAGCGTTCATGTCCTCTAAGTCCACAATGGAAATGACGATTTTGATTCTTATCTCCGAGCCGCTGGTGCGGCAGGTGATACGGGAAGTCCTGGAACAGGCCGGATACCTGGTGGAGGCAACAGGGGACCTGGGAGTCGCCGTGGATCGGATGAATGAAGCGAAGCCGGATTTGCTGATCATCGCGCCGTACGTGGAGACCATCACGGGGCACCAGGCTGCCAAATACTTACAGTCACGCTGGCAGAGTATGCGCATACTTATGGTGGCCGGGCTGCTGGCCGACGACCGGATACAGTATCGCGCGGAGTTGGACAAGGTAGAGACTTTCCCACCGCCTTTCACCGCCCCGCAATTGCTCGAAAAGGTGCGGACGGTACTAGCCGAGCCGGTGGGACAATAGAATTAGTGTTGGAAGCAGTCAAAGAGCAACTCACGCGGCGGCGCGCCTTGCTGCTCACGCCCTTCGCCTTGGCTGGGCTGGTGGTCCTGTGGGCGCGCAAGAGCCGGGATGGCGAGGATTCGAGCAGCGCCGGCGGGTGGGGCGATGAAGTAACCCTTGTCGAGTTCAACGATGCCGGCAAGAGCCTGGGGCCTGCCAGCGTCAAGAAGGTGACCCACTCCAGCGGAGAATGGCACAAGCAACTGAGCGCCGAGCAGTATTATGTGACGCGCCAGCAAGGAACCGACGTGGCATTCAGCGGGACCTATTATCAGATGCACCAGAATGGACTTTTTCGCTGCGTCTGTTGTGACAACGCCGTGTTCAGCTCCGACACCAAGTTCGATTCGGGCACGGGCTGGCCCAGCTTTTGGGCGCCCATTGCCGAACAGAACGTCCGCACGCGGTCTGATTTCACGTTGCTGGTCAAGCGCACCGAAGTGCATTGCACCCGCTGCGACGGGCACCTGGGCCACCTATTCAACGACGGACCCGAGCCCACCAATCTGCGATACTGCATGAACGAATCGTCGCTGCGATTCATCCCTCACGCTTGAACTTCGAATCTCACAATATCGTTGTAATCGGCGCCGGACCCGGAGGTCTGGTATTCGCTCGTGTGCTGCAAAAGGCCGGATTGGATGTTGCTGTATTTGAACGCGAAGTGTCGCGCGACGGCAGAACACAGGGCGGCACGCTGGACTTGCACGTAGAGTCCGGTCAATGGGCGCTGGAGCAAGCCGGGTTGCTGAATGAGTTCCGAGCGATCGCGCGGCCCGAAGGACAGGACCTGCGCATCGCCAACAAGCATGGGAAGTTGCTGTGGGATGAAATCAGCGAACCGGATGTGATGAGCCGGCCCGAAGTGGACCGGCCGCGTCTTCGAAAAATACTTCTCGATTCATTGGCTCCGGAAACCATTCGCTGGAATTACAGTCTCAGTTCGGTTGGGCCCGCGGAAGGGGAGGGCTACGTCCTGCATTTCGAGAACGGCAACTCAATCCGGGCTGGAGTGCTGGTGGGCGCCGACGGTGCGTGGTCGCGCGTTCGGCCGCTGCTCTCCGATGCCAAACCCGCATACACGGGCGTCAGCTTTATCGAAATGGGCATTTCCGATGTTGAAACCACGCACCCGAAAGTCTCGGCCACAGTGGGACGAGGCAGCTTCTTCGCATTGGAAGACAACAAGGGCGTGATTGCTCAGAAGAACGGGGACGGAAGGGTTCGCATCTATGTCGCGCTGAGAATGCCGGAGGACGGCTTTGCCGCGCTTGGGATTGGCTTTACCGATCCGGCCGCGACACGTTCCGCTATCCTCACCCAGTTTCAGGATTGGAATCCCGAGATTACGAATTTGATTCGTGCCTGCGACGGCACTTTCATTGCGCGACCCATTACCGCTCTTCCGATCGGCATCCGCTGGCCGAGCCAGCCGAACGTCACTCTGATTGGCGATGCAGCGCACCTGATGTCGCCGTTCGCCGGCGCGGGAGCGAACCTCGCGATGCAGGATGGCGCTGCGTTGGCACTCGATATCAGCGAGGCGTCTGACCCGTCTGTCGCCATTGCCGCATACGAAAAGAAGATGTTTGAGAGGGCTCAAGAAGAGGCGCAGAGTTCCGCGGATGGGCTGGATCTGTGCATCTCGCCGAATGGGTCCGAGCGATTTGCGAAGCGGATGCAGCGTGTCTATGCTCCACACGCCGCTCCGAACGCCATCCCGCATGCGACATAATAATTCACATGCTTGCACTTGCCGCGCGCCTGCTGTTCGTTTTGATCGGCTGCACTGTAGCCTTCGCGCAGACGGAGAGCCCGGTTGTCGGTGTTGGGCCGTTCCTGCACGTTGTTTCGGACCTGGATCAATCGCTGGCGTTTTATCATGACAAGCTGGGCCTGGACATCGCTGGCCCGCCCGGAGAGCACAAGTTCACGGATAATCCGGCGGTCGCGAATTTGTATGGCGTACCGGGTAAGCAATTCCGCGCGGCGGTCTTGAAGATCCCCGGATCGGCAATGGGAATCGAACTGGTGCAGTGGGGCGAGGCGCGAACTCCGGAGGCAGGACGCCGAGCCGTCACCCTGATGCTTCGCCGGCCGGGTGCAGTCCACACGACACTGACCGACCCCGATGGATTCCCCGTGGAAGTGGACCCGTCCGTTACTGCGGGAGCGGCCCTCGTGATCGGCGTCAACGATGGGAGCAAAGCCGCAGCGCTTTACGAAAGCGTGCTTGGATTGAAATCGGACCAAATCCGATTCACTACCGCGGGCAACAAGGGCCTGAACGTTCCCTTTCCCACCCCCGGCCAGGGAATGCTTCGTTTATTCGTGCGCAACATCGACGCGCTGACGGCGTCGTTGAAGAGCGCGGGATTTTCGGTAATCACTACCGGTGGCGCGCCGGTCACTCTGCCGCAAGGCCAGCGCGTGATCATCGTGCGCGATCCGAACAATTTCTTCTTGCAACCGATGGAAGCCCCTCCCAAGTGAAGCGCCGGACGTTCCTTCAAGGGGCTATCGCATCATTAGCACAAGGACAATCGATAGCACAAGGACAATCGATGGCTCGGTCCATTCAGACACCCATTCTCGACATCGCTTACGAAGAGAGCGGCAATCCGCAAGGATTCCCGATTGTGCTGTTGCACGGCTTTCCCGATGACGCCCACGCGTTCGACCATGTGGCGCCGCCGCTGGCGAAGGCCGGTTATCGCGTGCTGGTTCCATATCTGCGCGGCTACGGGCCCACGCGCATCCGCGATGCGGCCGCTCCTCGCATGGCTGAACAGGCGGCCATTGGACAAGATTTAGTCGATTTTGCGGACGCTCTGGGCCTGAAGCAAATGGCGCTGGCCGGCTACGATTGGGGCGGACGCGCGGCAGCCATCGCGGCGGCACTGCATCCGGAGCGCGTGCGCGCCACCGTGATCATCGGCGGGTACACCATCCAGAACGTTTTCGCTCCGCAGCAGCCTGCAGCGCCCGAAGTGGAACGGGAGTTTTGGTATCAGTGGTATTTCAATACCGAGCGTGGGCGGGCGGGGTTGGCTGCGAATCGGCGCAGCCTGTGCAAGTTTTTGTGGCAGACCTGGTCGCCCGGCTGGCACTTTAGCGACGACGAATACAATCTCACGGCGCCATCGTTCGACAATCCCGATTTCGTCGACGTGGTGATTCACTCCTATCGCCATCGGAACGCCAACGCGCCGGGTGAAGAACGTTTTATGCAAATGGAGCGCGACCTCGCAAAAAGGCCGCCCATCGCGGCGCCATCGATCCTGCTCTATGGTGCCACTGATCCCCTCGCGCGCCCATCCCAGGATGTAACGCCCGGCGAGCGCGCGGTCTTCCCTGCCCTGGTAGCGCGCCGCGTCATCGCGGGCGCGGGGCATTTTCTTCCCCGCGAGAAGCCGGAAGCGGTTTCGCAAGCGCTATTGGATCTGCTGAAAAGTTAGGCGCGCTGGAACATTTCAAACGGCTGGAAATCGCCGTTGAGCAGTTCGCGCGTGTCTTTCAGTCCCAGCCATCCAGCGATCATGGTCGCGTAGACTCGACGAAAGTCAGTGGTGAACACCAGATTGTCGCCAACATCTAACTTGGTGAGGCTTGGGATGTCCCCATACTGGCCGCCCTTCACCTGTTTTCCGGCGACGAACATCAGGTTGGCGGCGCCGTGATCCGTTCCCAGGTTGACGTTTTCAGGTACGCGGCGGCCGAACTCGGAGAAGACCATTACCACTACGTCGTCAGCGCGACCGATGCGCTCCAAGTCCTGCATAAAAGCGGCGACGGCATCGGAGGCATAGGTCAATAGCCTGCGGTGCGTATCGTTCTGGAAGACATGCGTGTCGAAAGCGTTGTTGCGATAGGCCGTGTAATAAAGGCGCGTGGGCATACCCGCTTCGATCAGCGCAGCCACCTTGGGCAGATCGAGCCCCACCACGCCGTAATCCACCGGCGAATGATACTTTGACCATGCCTCGCGAACCAGCGCCGAAGCTTGCTTGGCGCTCTGCGCGGTGTCCAAAAGGAAGCGGCGTGAGGGGTTGGTGATCTTCTCGTCCACTATCGGCGACGGCAGCGCCGCGCGCTCGTCAAAGAAGACGTCTTGCGAAAACTTATTGGGATCGTCGAAGACCACCGGGACATGCCGGCGGCTGCGCACGGCGAGCGATTGCCGCGTGTCGATATTCACCAGAAAATTGGGCGGCGCTTCGGGCGCCATGGCATCGGCCAGGCGGCCCACCCAACCGTACTGTTCGCCGCTGTTAGGCGCGGCCGTGTGCCAGTAAGCCATGGACGTGAAGTGCGAGAACGATGGATTCTCGTATCCGCAGCCGTGCACGATGGCCAGCTTGCCGTTCTTGTACAAGCGCTCGAAGCCGGCCATGCCGCGGCTAAATCCGAAATGATCGTCGATAGGCCGCACGTCTTTACGCGCGATGCCGATCTTCGGCCGGAGACGATAATACGCATCGTCGCCGTAGGGAACCAGCGTATTCAGCCCATCGTTGCCCCCGGAAAGCTCCAGCACGACGAGTATCTTTCCTTGACCTTGGCCTTGAGCTTGGCCGTGCGAATTGGCCTGGTTCGAGAGCGCCGCCGCAGCCTGCGCGAAAAGCGGCATGGGAACCGCTGCCGCGCTCACTCCGATACCGTACATGCCGAGGCGCAGCAGATCGCGCCGGCTGGCTGCGGAAAACGAGAAATGATTCTTTTTCATGCGAGGCTCCCCACTAACCCAACTGGTACTCGGGCTGGCTCATGATCAGGTGCAGGACCAACCGCAACGGATCTTCGAGATAGGTTTGCGCGGCGGAAATATCCGTCGTGCCAAGTTCTTTATCGAGGAAGGAAATCATCTTCTGGCGGGCGTCGGCACTGGGTGGCACGCGCATGAAACGATGAATCATGTAGTCGATCACTTGGGTGGTGTTGCCCAAGTGCCGATCGAGCACCATGCGGGACAGATTGATCTGCGCCGCATCCCGCGGAATCGGCTTCACCCGTTCGATAGCCATCTGCCAGCCGCGAAAACTGCCGTAACGCGTGTTGAAATCCTCGTCGCGGTCGGCAGCCATGTTCGATTCGGCAAGGTCGCCGCTCTTGCCATCCGGCTTCGTGGCTGATGTGATGTCCTGGCCTTGGCGGATGCGGTCGGCAACGCGGCGCACTTCGGGATCCGCAGTGTAACGATCCGGCGGGAGGAAATTGATGTCGGGAAATAACACGTCGCGGCCGAAATTGGCGCGCTCCAAAAGCAGGCCGGGCGTGATCCAACTGGTGCCGCCGGCCCAGCCGGCTACCGTGGGAGGAGCAAAAAGGCGCTGGCCCAGCACGCCCGTGGCGACGTTGAAATCGGGCACGCCGGGAACATTCGCGAGACCGAGCTTGCGATAAGTGGAGACGGCCAGTTCCACCGGACTCTTAATCTGCGTGCCCACCGATGCGGGGCTATAGAAATCGCGCGACAGGAAGATGGTTTCGAGCAACGGCGTGATTTGATAATCGTGATCGCGCAGCACGGCGCCCAATTGCTTCTGCAGCTCGGGCGAAAGATCCTCACGTACAAAGAAACGATAAATCTTGGCTGCGATGAAATCGGCCGTGGCGGGCTGCTGCAGGATGATGTCGATGACGTTGACACCATCGAAGCGGCCGGTCTTGCCGAGGAAGGTCTTTTCACCGTCGTCGTGCTGGTCTTTATTCACCACGAACTTGAGGTCGACGTAATTCCATCCGGTGAAAGCGCGTGCGGCCTCGCGTATATCAGGCTCGGTGTAATGGCCGACGCCCATGGTGAACATCTCCATGATTTCGCGCGCGAAGTTTTCGTTCGCGGCGCCTTTCACGTTGACGCCCGCGTCCAGGAACGTAAGCATTGCCGGATCTTGGGCCACGGCCACTATCAAGTCCCGGAAGTTGCCTGTGCCTTGATTCTCGAATACCTCCAGTTGATCCAGGAGTTTGCGATAGTCACGGACCTTGGCTTCGTTGACAGCGAAGTGGCCGTGCCAGAACAGGGCCATCTTCTCGCGCAGCGGCTGCGGACTATCGACCATTCGGTTCGCCCACCAATAAGCGACGCGGTTGGTCTCGAGCGCACTGGCGCGCAGCCAATAGAAAAATTCGTTGACCACGGGCTGCAGCCGCCGGCTGCCTTCCGGCTTCACTTTGATCCCGAGCGCTTCACCGGTCTTCTTGGCTTCATCGGTAACGGCGGGACGGCTGGGCGGAAACGGCTCAAGCCCCGGATCATGAATTCCCGAATGATCGAAGGGCGGAAGGCGGCTGGCATCGGTCCCTTCGAAGCGCACCAGTCGAGCCACCGCCTGCGCGGGCGTCAGTTTCGCCAGCGCCTGGATTTCGTCCGGCGTCCCACCGAAGCCGGCACGCTCCAGCAGGTGGGCGGCAAAATCATAGTTCCAATCCGCCGGCGCGATCGGTTTGAGATCGTTCTGCCAGGCAGCGGGTCCGGCGGTCTGTGCGAGGGCCGCGGACGGATACATGGAGATGGCCACGGCGGCCGCGATGAGAACAGCCTCGATTCGTCGAAGCATGTGCGAACTCCTTCTGGTGTCTAAAGAAGATGTTCCCACGAATGGAGGACGGATGTCATTTGCCATTCATACTGGGTGTTATGAAATCCGATGCTCCCGGCCTTACGCGCCGATCCATATTAAGTACTGCTGGATTCAGTACCGCCGGCCTGGGTTTAGCCGGCATCGCAGGACTGCCCTGCCCCGCCGATGCCGCGGACTGGACTGCAACCGAGAAAGCCAATGTTCAAGTAGTGAATGACTTTTGCGCGGCTTGGCCGAGCCACGATCTCAACCGGATCATGTCGTTCTTCGCCGATAACGGCGCTTACCGAATGACAGAGGCTCAGGAGCCCGTGAAAGGCCGGCAAGCCGTGACGGATCGTATCAAATCCTTCCTCGATATCGTCCAAGGCTTTGAGGTGATCGAGACATTTGCCAAAGGCCCGATGGTGTTCAACGAGCGGCATGACCACTTCACCGGCGGCGGCCTGAAGATGTGGCATGGTGTCGGCGTGTTTTTCCTCAAGGACGGCAAGATCGTCGAATGGTATGACTATACGATCTCGCTGGACCGGGCTTGATTCTCGATGGAACGGGCCTGATTCAGAACGGCCGCCATCAGCGGTTCGGAGGCGTTTAT
>JBEKLB010000040.1:0-23997 GCA_050010415.1 Bryobacteraceae bacterium
AGAGGCTTTTGCGGAGGCGTCCAAGTGCACCGAGGATCGCGGACCCGGCGCCAAGCTGGTTTTCTATGACGATACCACCAGGCAGATTTATAACCTGGAACCTCAGGATCAGGCGACCGGTCACTTGGGAGACAGTGTCACGGTGGACGGCACGGCTCAGGACAATGTTATTCGCGTGGCGTCCATTAAACTGCTCACCGGCATCGGATTGCCGGCGGGTGCGAAGGCGCCGGATTTTTCCGTTCGCGACCAATTTGGACATCCTCAAAGTCTCGCTGCGCTTAAAGGAAAGAATGGCACTGTGCTGCTGTTTTTCCGTTCGGCCGATTGGTGACCTTACTGCAAGGGGCAGCTGGTCGAGCTGCAAAGCGCTAGAGCGCGCTTCGAAAAACAAGGCATCGCGCTGGCTGCGATCAGCTACGACAGCGTAGAAATACTCAAGAGTTTCGCGGATCGGCGCAAGATTGAGTTTCCGTTGCTGGCCGACGCCGATTCCAAGCTGATTGAGGCTTATGGGCTGCTGAACACTGAGGCCACCGGGCAATATAGGGGAATGGCGAGGCCGGGGTATTTCTTCATCGATCCGAAAGGAATCATCAAAGAGAAGTTTTTCGACGCAAAATACCGGGAGCGGCTTTCGGGAAACAGCTTGATCGCAAAACTTTTCCCGGAGCTGGGGCAAGAAGTGACCGGCACGGTGGAAGCGCCGCACCTGAAAGTTGCGGTTCAACAATCCGATCGGATTGGTATTCCGGGCGGCCGCATCACGCTGACCGCTGAAGTTCAGCTCCCTCGGGATGTGCACGTTTACGCGCCGGGCACTCAAGGATACAAACCGATCCATTTGGCGATTGATGCGGTGCCCGGGCTTGAGTTTGCGGCTCCAGTTTATCCTCGGGCCGAAGTGCTGTACATGCCGGCGATTGACGAGCGGGTTCCGGTATTCGAGGGAACCTTCCGCATCCATCAGGACGTGAAGATCAGTTCGGCGGCAGAGTTCAGCAGTGCATTGGGGACGGATGGGAAAACTTTGACCATCCAAGGAAAACTCAACTATCAGGCTTGCGATAGCAAGGTCTGCTTTTTACCATCCTCGGTTGTGGTCCAGTGGCAGCTTCTGGTCGCGCCGCTGGATCGGCAAAGAGCGCCCGAGGATATTCGCCACAAATAATGCCTCAGAGGCATTGTATCTGTCAGATGCATAATATCTGAGCGATTGCCGAGAAGAGGCGAGGCTCTTCCTCTCCGGCGTCCGCCGCTCGCCAGCCAACGTGGGCGTCGGGCCTCACCAGCAGGCATCCGGACTCGCCGATCTCGCGAGCCTCGGCCCATTCGCCGTAGAGGTCCGTAAAATGACGCCCGGGCCCGATCACAAATGCTTCGATTGCGATTTCGTACCGAGCGGACGCCTTCTGCGCCGCGTCGATCCAGCCTTCACCGCCAATACCGGTGAGGACCACGAACCGTCCCTTGCCGGCGACATCCAGCGTGGAAATCGGATGGCCATCCTTCTGCAGCCAGACGTGCGGCAGCCGTGCGCCGGGCCAGGTGGTGGGATGGAAGTAAAGCTCCGGATCGCGATGAAGGGGCGGCTCAGACGTGCCATCGGAAGCCACGGCAGAGGAGCGGTAGCGCTGATTCAGCTCCACGCCGTGCGTATTGAATTCGTAATTCTTCTGCAGAATGGCCTTGCGCAGCTTCTCGCGCTGTTCGCGAGCCTCGGGTGTCGCGGTCTTGCGAGCTTCCATGTTGCGCCACATCTGGGCGACCTCGATTCCGGGGTGCAGACCGAGTGCTTCAAAAATGGGACCGGTCTCGCCGATGCTCTTGTTGGCGCGCTTTACAATCTGCTCTCCGATGGGAACGCGCTCCTGGTTGTAGGTATCCAGCAGCGCGGGACTCGCTTTGTCTTTCAGCACCAAGGCCAGCTTCCACGCGAGATTGTAGGCGTCTTGAATCGAAGTATTGGAGCCGAGACCGTTCATCGGCGGATGGCGATGCACGGCATCTCCCATGCAAAACACGCGACCGGTGGAGTAGCGCGTGGCGTACATATCGTTCACGGTCCACAACGAACGAGAGCGAATCTCGATCGGCACTTCTGGATCACCGATCAGATTGCGGACGATCGATTCGGCGGCCTGATCGGTTAGCTCGGGCGCTCCGGCGTGGATATCGTAACCCCAGATGGCCAGCCACTCGTTCCAGGGCCGCACCATTCGAATGACGCCCATGCCTACGCCACCCACGTCGCAGCCAGGCTGCAGCACCCAATACAGAACGCTGGGGCGATGCGCGACGTACTTTGTCAGGTCGCAGCGGAACACAATGTTCATGCTGCCCGCTACGCCCATTTTTCCTTGCATGGGAAGGCCCGCGTCCTCGGCTACCTTGCTGTTGGCGCCGTCAGCGCCCAGCAGATATTTCGCGCGGATCTGATAGGTCTCACCCGAGACCCGGTCCAGCACTTCCGCGGTGACGCCAGCGGAATCCTGCCGGCATGAGAGGTACTCGCTGTTCAAACGAACCTTCGTTCCGCGCTGGGCGGCTGCACCCAGGATGATCGGCTCCAGAAGGTTCTGTGGCAGGTCGCACATAGAGCAGGGGCTAGCCAGAATGTGATCGGCACGACGCCGCGGCTCGGTCCCAAACATGCGCAGGCGCCCCAATTCTTCACCGGCCAAACTGGTGCAGAAGACGGCGTTGCCCAGAATGTCCTGCGGGCTGGCCTTCGCCACCACTTCCGGCTCAATGCCCAGATCGCGCAGGATTTCCATGGTTCGCTGATTATTGAGGTGCGCGCGCGGCGAATTTGCCAGCCAACCGTACTTGGTCACGACGACGTTGGGGATGCCGTAAGTACTCAGCATCAGGCCCGCTGAAGAGCCGGCGGGCCCGCTGCCGACGATCAACACCTCCGTTTCGATCATTCCTGTGCGATCCTCCCCGGTTCGCCATGGGAATGTCTACTCTACCAATTTGAGGATGCGGGACAGAAATTCACTCGGTGCGGAGCGCCAGCAAGGGGTCTAGCCGAATAGCGCGGCGCGCGGGCACCCAGCATGCGACGAAGGCCACCAGCGACATCAGGGCGATGGCGCATAGGTATGTCAAAGGATCGTGCGCGCTGATGCCATAAAGGATCTGGGCAAAGAATTGTCCGGCGGCGAATGCCATTGCGAAGCCAATCGTGATCCCGACTGCGAGCAACAGCGCGGTGCGGGTCAACACTACGCGCAGCACCTCCAAAGGAGCAGCGCCCAGCGCCATGCGGATGCCGATCTCGCGCGTTCTTCGGGAGACGGCATAGGCCATGATTCCGTAGACGCCAGTTGCGGCCAGCACCACGGCGAGCAATCCAAACGATGCCAGCACAACGGCTACCAGCTTGGCGGGGAACAGCGCGAGCCCCAGTGCGCTCGCGAGGCTGCCGTCTCCGAAGACTGTGAGCGATGGATCCAGTTCCGCGACGGCGCGGCGTAACAGACGCGCGGTTTCCGCTTCGGCCAGAGGCGAGCGCGCCACCAGAGTCTGCTGAGGGTTCCAATTCTGTTCCATCACTTCAAAAACGGTGGGCGACGGTGATTCACCCAGAGAACGGTACTTTCCGTCTTCCACCACGCCGGCGATCTGGATCCATTTGCGGCCGGACCCGTGGCGGAAGCGCTTACCCACCGGATCTTCGCCGGGCAATAGTTGGCGAACGAACGCCTCATTCACAATTGCCACCAGCGGCGCGTCTTTGGTATCGCGCTGATCCAGGTCGCGGCCGGCCAGCAGGCGAGTCCCCATGGCTTGGAGATAACCGGGAGTGATGAAGTACATATTGGCTAAGGGGACATCCCCCGCGCGCGGCTCCGGCTTGCCTTCAACAAAAATTCCACTATTGGAAATATTCAGGGTCAAAGGCAGACCGTCGATGATCCCGGCAGCCTCGAGCCCCGGCAGGGAGCGGACCTTGGCAAGCAACAAGCGCTCAAACTCGCGGCTGCGCGCTTCGTCGTAGCCTTGCGCGGCGAAATCGTAGGAGAGGACGGCGGCATGTTGCGGATTGAATCCGAGATTCAGGCTGAGTGCGTGCTGCAAGCTGCGCACCACGAGAATGCTTCCAATCAGCAAGACCACGGAGAGAGCCACCTGCGTGGTGACCAGAATATCGCGCAGGTTGAGACGGCGAAGTTTTTCCGAAGGCGCATCGTTCTTGATGGCCCCGGCCAGGCTGGCGCGAGTGGATTGCAGCGCAGGCGCCAGGCCGAACAGCAGCGCCGTGAGGAGCGAGACTCCCGCAGTAAATAAGAGCACGCGCGCATCCATCACGACGTGAGGAATCACCGGAATGTCAACGGGGGGACGCCAGACGTTTACCAGATCGTTGAGCCAGTAGGCGAGCAGGATTCCCGCCGCGCCGCCCGCGATGGAGAGCATCAGGCTCTCGGTGAGAAGCTGGCGGAGAAGTTGACTGCGGCTGGCGCCCAAGGCCAGACGGATGGCGGTTTCCTTTCTGCGGTCGGACGCGCGCGCCAGCAACAGGCTGGCGAGATTCACGCAGGCAATCAGCAGCACCAGGCCGGCGACGACCATCAACACGGCGGAGAACCCGGTGATAGCGCCGCGCAGAAAGTTGCCGGCCATGCCCGGCGGCGAGAGTACGATGGAAACGCCCGCGTCGTCTTTTGGATAATCCCGGGCCAGCTCGGCTGTAATGCTATTGAGGGCCGCCTCAGCGCTCTTCATAGAGACGCCGGGTTTCAACCGGCCGATCACCAGGGCATTCGAGTTGCCGCGGTCGTCCAGCCATTTGTATTGCTCAATCTGCTCCGCCATGGCTATGGGAACGAAGATTTCGGGAGTGTAAACCAGTTCGGTTCCAATGAACGCCGGAGGCGTCACCCCGACGATGGTGTAATCCATGCCTCCGATCTTCACGTTCTTGCCGGCAATATCGGGATCGCCGCTGAACCGGCTCTGCCAGCACGGGTAGCTGATCACAGCCAGTGGATGCCCGCCACGTTTCACGTCGTCGGAGGAATGCAGCACGCGGCCCCGGATGGCCTGGACGCCCAGCATGTCGAAGTAATTTCCGCTGACCTCGTAGCCCCACAGACGAGCATTCTTACCTTCGCCACGGCTCAGGTTCACAGCGATGAAGCGGTACGTCGCTAGGCCGCTCAGCACGGTATTGCGATCGCGATAATCTTTGTAATCCGGATAGGAGATCGTGGGGAACTGGGCCTTTGAGGTGCGCATGTTGAGGGATACCAGTTCGCTCTGGCGTTCGACACCGAAAGACCGGAACACGACGGCGTTGACCAGCGAGAAAATGGTGGCGTTGGCGCCGATGCCGAGCGCTAGCGTGACAACCGCGGCGGCGGTGAATCCGGGGCTGGAACGGAGCCGGCGGAAGGCGAAGGTCAGATTCTGGCGCAACATAGCTGCAGGACCGGCACGTTTGTAGCCGTTAAAAAGCTTAGATTCTCTGGTGATTCGGTGCGGAAGAGTGCCCGATTTTGGGACGAACGCGGTCAGGTCCGGTCAGGCTCTACACGAATTTACTCTCAGCGTTTGTCGACCACAATGACGCCGCCTTTCACCACCAGTCGGGTTTTGAGCCAGTTCCAATAGCCTTCGAGCGGATTGTCGTCGAGAAGAATGAGGTCGGCCAGTTTGCCCGGTACCAGCGTTCCCAGCTCGCTGCTCATCTGAATGTAAGACGCGGTATTGGGGCCCATCATCTTAATCAGGTCCGGCATGGAGAACATCACATTCAGGATTTTCAGCTCGTGGTCCAAGCCGGCCGTCGGGTCATAGGTGGTATCGGTGCAATAGCCGAGCGTTGCGCCCGCGTCCCAGATGGTGCGCGCATTCACCGGCATGTATCCGGCTTCTTCGCCGAGGCGGACTCCATCCACGATGCCTTCGGGCCAAGGCTTGCCGTCGCGGAAGCGCGCCTTGTTGTCGGCCGCAAATACTCCGAAGACGGGCGAACCGAAGCCAACCGTGCCCAGCACCTTCACGCCTGCGTCAGCCACTTTTTTCGCGGCTTCCTTGCTCACCCAATCTTTGTTTGGGAGGTGAACCAGCAGAGGCACGCCGGCGTCCACGGCGGCCAGCATGGCCGAAGTGCTGACGGCATGCACCTGGACCATAACGCCAACTTTCTTCGCTTCGTCAACGACGGCGCGGAGAACCTCCAATTCTTTTTCGGACGGGCCAGGAACCGGAGTGAGGGCTATTTCGCCCGTAAACTTGATCCCCATATCCGCCATTTTGCGCACTTCGGCGCGAGCCGTCTCCGGGGTATTGTTGTTCAGCCGCAAGCTTCCGGATGGAATGATGCGCGGCCCATTGATGAGGCCCTTGTCGATGTGATCGCGGAGCGTGATGTTGCCATCCGCCGGACCGCCTCCGGAGAGGACGGTGGTGTATCCGGCTTCGAGCAGCGCCTGCATCTGCGCCTTTTCGTTGGGGCCGGTATTGATGTGGCGGTGGGCGTCGATGAATCCCGGCATGGCGGTCATGCCTTTGGCGTCGATGACCCGGCCACTTGCAGTGGAGGGCGCGCCGGGCGTAACGGAAACGATTTTTCCCGCGCGCACCACAATGGATCCGCGCTCGATCACAGTGGCGTTGGGGCCGATAATACGGGCGTTGGTGATCGTGAGGTCCTGGGCCGAGAGGACCGTGATGGCGCCTAACGCCAGGGAAGCGAGCATTGCGAGCTTGGGTTTCATGCCGGGTTTCATGCCGATATTTATCATATACGCCTTAAGCGTCCAACCCTAACGCAGTCTAGGTCATAGCGGCCGCCTATCATCTATTTGCTTACAGGTGCCGATTCATAAAGATCGTGGCGATCTCCGTCCAGCGAGCGGCTATTTGTGTCCTTGTGCTGTCCTCGATTCCCAGTGTCTCGAAAGGGCAGCAATATTCGTTCAAGGATTACGTCGACGGACTGGGGAATCTGAGTGTCAACTGCCTGCTGCAGGACCGTTCGGGCTTTCTTTGGATTGGCACCGAAAGCGGGCTCTATCAATACGACGGCTCGCGTTTCTGGCGGTTTGGGAAGAAGGAAGGCTTAACCAATGAGTTCGTCAGGGCGCTGAGTCTGGATCGGGATGGGCGACTGTGGGTTGGGACGCGTGACGGGCTGGCTTTTAGTACCGGACAGCGCAGCTTTTCGACAGTCACCTACCAGCAGCAGAACTTGCGAGTTCCCTACGATTCCACTCTCTCGTCCTCCCCGGATGGACAAATCTACGCGGTGACGCAGTTCGGAGTGCTGGTAGTGAAGTCGAAAGACGAAGGGCGATCGTGGCAGGCCAGTCCGCTCGAGCCGGCTAGCAAGAACGACGCAATAGACCGCGACTCTGTGTGGAGTGTTCTGGCCAAACCAGATGGAAGCGTCCTGATGGGATGCGGACCAGGGCTATGCGAAATCTCCCATGGGAAGCTGATGAAGTACGGAAAGTCGTTGGGCCTGCCGGAAGACGAATGGAAGTGTCTGCTGCTCAGAGCGAATGGAGAGCTGTGGGCGCGCGGACCCCGATATACGGCCATGTTGGCACCGGGCCGCAAGCAGTTTGAAGTTCGAAATCCATCGGGACATGTGCCGAGCGACGTCACCTATCTGGGTCTCGCCGAGGACCACGCAGGAGCGGTGCTCGCAAGCTTCGGTTCCGATGTCGGCCGCTATCGGGACGGCCGGTGGGAGATTGTCTCGAAAGCCAATGGTTTCGGAAAAGGTACGGTTTCGTCAATCCTGCAGGATCGCGAGGGAGTGGTTTGGTTCGGTTTGCTCGGTCACGGCCTACGGAAGTGGCTGGGCTATGGCGATTGGGAATCCTGGACCACCAACCAGGGACTGCACAGCGATGAGATCTGGGCGTTGCAGCGCGACTTGCACGGCCGTTTGTGGGTGGGGGACGAGCGTGGGCTGAGCATCCAGGAGCCAGGGTCCCGGACGTTCCGATCCTGGTCCGAGCCGGGAGTTGACTCACCTGCGCGATGCTTTTCGCTTGAGAATTCGAAAGACGGCTTTCTGTGGGTGGCGACGTATGAAGGCAAGCTGGCGCAGATCGACGAAACCACTCTGCACGGCTGGCAGCTCGACTTGCCGAACGTGTCGCATGTGTTTGTGGATTCGCATGATCGGGTTTGGGCCTCCACCAAACAAGGGCTTTTCTTAAGCGAACGCCGTCACGGCCGGGCTGCGTTTCACCTGGCCGACGGCAATCTATCCGGCACCCGAAAAATCGAGGACATGGCGGAGGATAAGAACGGACGGATCTGGGCTATTTCGGAGGAACTTTTGTTCCGCTTCGACGATCCCAAGTGGACGCAGGTGGACATTTCCATGGCCAAGCTGGGGCATCACCTGGAGGATCTGGCGATCGACAAATCGGGAGGGCTGTGGATTGACGGAACCGGCTCAGGCGGGTCTCGCTTCCAATTGCGGAACGACAAGATCGTGGGCTATACGACGCCGCATTTGTCTTCCGAAGAAGTGGTGTTTCTTCGGGTGGACAGTCGAGGCTGGGTTTGGTTTGGGGAGGACCATGGCGTTGAGTTTTTCGATGGACGGTCGATGCGGCGCTATACGGCAGGCGACGGCCTGATCTGGGATGACTGCGACAGCCACGGATTTCTGGAGGATCCCGACGGCTCCGTCTGGATCGGAACCAGCGGCGGTCTGTCTCACTTTCGAGTGTCCACTGCCCGGCCCCTGAATCCGCCGCCTGCTCCGATCTTCGTTGAAGTTGGGTACGGAGCGAAGAATTTGTCGAACAACGGCGCGCTGGCATGGAAGCACGATCCGCTGACCGTATCGCTTGCGTCCTTGACTCTTCGAAATGAAGGCGCGCTCAAGTTTCGATATCGCCTGGTTGGTCTGGAAGGCGATTGGGTGGAAACGGCGGAGCACACCGTTCGTTATCCGGAGCTCGGCGCTGGGCAATATACTTTCCAAGCGCAAGCCGTCGATTCGAGCAGCGGCAAGACCTCCGCCGAGAGCGCGTTCTCCTTCGAGATTCAGCCGCCCTGGTGGCGTACAACATCGTTCAGCGTGGTGGTGATCTTTGGGTTCGGTTTTCTCGCGGCACTCGTTTGGGGCTGGCGGGTACGCTTTCTGTTGCGGCGCCAGCGCGAACTGGAACGTCTGGTTGCGGATCGAACCGCGGAGCTGGATCGGAAGCTGGCGCAGGAAGAGCATCTGAAGGCCGATGCGGAACGGGCCAACCAGGCCAAGAGCGAATTTCTCGCCATGATGAGCCACGAGATCAGAACGCCGATGAACGGCATCATCGGAATGGGCACCTTGCTGGCCGATACGCCGCTATCGGAGGGGCAAGCCGAATACCTGGAGGCCATCCAATTTTCCGCCACTTCATTGCTGACGATTATCAACGATATCCTGGACTTCTCTAAAATCGAGGCGAATAAGTTGACGCTCGAAAACGCGAATTTCAAATTGCGCGAGCTGGTGCGGAATTCGGTAACGGTGGTGAGTGCGGCCGCGCGGGCCAAGCATCTGGACATTCTGGTGGAGATCGACGAAGAAACTCCAGACTGCCTGGCGGGCGATCCAGTGCGGCTGCGGCAAATTCTGCTGAATCTGCTTTCCAATTCCATCAAGTTCACCGAGCGCGGAACTGTTCGGGTGTCGCTTTCCGCGGATTCGAGCGCGGAGCCGGATTGCGTGCTGCTGCGCGCGTCGGTTCGAGACACCGGAATCGGGATACCGGCGGAAGCGCAGAAGCGCCTGTTTCAAAGCTTCAGCCAGGCGGAGACGTCCACTACGCGGCGCTATGGCGGGACGGGCCTCGGCCTCGCGATTTCCAAGCGCCTGGTGGAATTGATGGGTGGAGAGATGGGCTTCCAGAGCGTGCTGGGCGAAGGGAGCACGTTCTGGTTTACGGCCAAGCTGGGCTTGGGAACCACGGCGAAGCTGAGCCTGGGAACTGAAGACACGCCCGCAAAGTTGAGTTCCAGCGAAGAAGGGCTGCCACTCGAGCAGAATGGAGGAACCATTCTGGTGGTGGAAGACAATCGAATCAATCAGAAGGTGCTGAGCCATCAACTCATCAACCTGGGTTATGCCATCGAAGTGGCTGAAAATGGCGCGGAGGCGATCGAGAAGATCAAGGCCCGGCGCTACGACCTGATCTTTATGGATGTGCAGATGCCGGTGATGGACGGATTCCAGGCGACGCAAGAGATCCGGAGTCTGAGCGAATACTCAGCGTCGATTCCCATCGTCGCCGTTACGGCCAACGCGTTCCAAAGCGAGCGGGAGAAATGCTTCTCCATTGGCATGGACGACTATCTGACGAAGCCAGTGGACAAGGATCGTCTGAAGGAAGCGCTGCGGCGCTGGGCGCCGGGCACGCAGAACGAAACCTAGTCCGTACGCAGCGCCTCGACGGGATCTACGGTGGTGGCGCGGCGCGAGGGAACGTAGCTGGCGAGTGCGGCTGCCAGGATTAAGAACAACGAGACTGCGGCGTAGGTGAGCGGGTCGAGCGGCGTGGTTTTGAAAAGCAGCGACGACATCAGGCGCGTGAGCCCAGTGGCGGCGGCCAGGCCGAGTACGGCGCCGATGGCGGCTAAAAGCAATCCTTGGCGCACGAACATTCCCTGGAGGGCGCGAGCTTCCGCGCCGAGCGCCATGCGAATGCCGATCTCGCGCGTCCTCTGCGTGATGGCGTAGGCGATCACGCCGTAGATGCCCACCACGCCCAGGATCAGCGCCATTGCACCGGCAATTCCGAGCAATAGCAGCGTGAACGAGGTGCGAGCCAGGGACCCGTCGTAGACCTCTTTGAGCGTCCGCATCATGTACACCGGCAGACTTCCGTCTACCGACCAAATGGCCTGCCGGGCCTGGGTCAGGAAGCTCTCCGTGCCTGCGCGATTGGTGCGGACCGTCAACACGCCGAAGCGCGTCTCCTGCCCAAAGGCGTTGTCCGTCAGTGCGGGCCAGTACGTGATCGTGGGTGCCTTGAGCTCCACGCCATCGTCGTATACATCGGTGACCACCCCCACAATCTCGCGCCACTCATCTTTGGGAGTCTCGCGAATTCTTTTGCCAAGCGCGGCGGCCGGCGAGCCCCACATTTCGCGCGCCATGTTCTCGGACACCATGGCGACGTGCCGCTTGCCGTATATCTCCACCCAGGTGAAGTCGCGTCCAGCGATCAACGGAGTGCCGATGGTCTTCAAAAAACCCGGTGTCATATAGCGGAATCTGCGGATGGGCGGAATCTCACCCGCCGTATAGGTTTTGTCCTCCGCGTAGACCACGTCGTTGTTGTTGAATCCATCGAGCGGAGCCGAGCTGGCAAATCCCACGGAAACGACGCCAGGGATGGCCGCCAATTTGTCGATCATCGTGTTTTCCATGCGCATCACACGCTCGGAATCCTTGACGTGGGTCTCGGGAATCGAAATGCGCAACAGTTGAACTTGCTCCGGATGCGTGAAGCCGGGCTGAACGCTCCGCAGTGCCTGGAAGGTTCGGATCATCAAGCCGGAGCCAATGAGCAGGACCAACGCGAGCCCTACCTGAACGACTACTAACGTGTTGCGAGCCCGGTGGCGTTCGCGTCCGTGGGTGATGCTGCGTCCGCCGCCGCGCAGCGTCAAAGCCACGTGCGGCCCCGCATATTTTATGGCGGGGATGAGCCCGAACAAGATACCGGCGAACAAGGAAACCACCAGAGTGAATGCCAGCACCAGAGGATCGACTCCAATTTCGCCCAGACGGGGCAGCGATTCGGGACCTTTGACCACCAACACGCGCAGCGCTGCATAGGCTAGCGTCAACCCCAAAGCTCCGCCCAACAACCCGAGCGTCAAGCTCTCGATCAGCATTTCACGCGCGATGCGTCCCCATCCGGCGCCCAGCGCGGCCCGGATAGCCAGTTCCTGCTGCCGGCCTTCCGCGCGCACCAGCAGGAGATTCGCGACATTGGCGCAGGCGATCAGCAAGACCAATCCGATGGTTCCCATCAACACCCATAGCGTGGCGCCGATGTCTCCCACTACTTCCTGCTTCAAGGGCTGAATCTTGGGAGCGAAGCGGGCGGTTTCAAACAGACCCCGGTTGAATCCAGGCGGCGGAGGCCAGGATCTGAGCCAGATGGGCAGCATGCGTGCCACGTCGGCATCGGCTTGCTGCAAGGTGACACCGGGCTTCAATCGCGCGATGCCCTGATAACTGAAATTGCCGAGGAAGACCTTGCCGCGATCGAAGCGATGCGGCAGAATGAGATCCATTCGTGAGTTCAGGAAACGAAAATCGCGCGGCATCACGCCGATAATGGTGCGGGGTTTCGAATCGATATCGATGCTGCGGCCAATCGCCGAGGCGTTTCCGCCGAAGCGCTGTTGCCAGTAGCCATAGGTGAGTATCACGGTCTCAGGCGTCCCAGGAGTGTCGTCAGCCTGGGAGAACCAGCGTCCCACCAGCGGCTGTACGCCCAGGGCTTGCAATGTTCCGTAGGTCACGTCCAGCACGCGAATCTGCTCTGGTTCGCCGATGCCGGTGACGCTGGCATCGTCGTTGGACCATAAGCCGAAATCCTGGAAGGTGCGGCTTTCCTCGCGATAAGTGAAATACATGGTGGGCGAGCAATTGATGTTGCCTCCCATGGTGCCAGTGATGCCCGGCGCGAGGTGCCACACACCCGCCAATTGCCCGGCCGCGGGATAGGGCAGCGGCCTGATGAGAACGCCGTTGACCACGCTGAAAATGGCTGTGTTGGCGCCAATGCCGAGCGCCAAGGTGACCAGAGTGATGGCGGTAAACATGGGAGCCAGCGCCAATCGGCGCAGGACGTGGCGGAGGGATCTCATGGAGAAGAATACGTGTGCGAACGAATTTAGTTCGCAAAAGATCACCCAGAATTAGCTAAATCGTGACCGGAATGTAACGCCTCCGTGTGTTTTGCAGGTTAGTATGCACGAGGAGGTTTTGATAATGACCGCGAAAAGGTTAGGGCTGGCGGCAGTCGCAATGGCGGTGACGCTGGCTTCGGCGGCAGCGCAAGGAATTCCGGCCGTAGAGAGCGCTGTGGGACCGACCAAGATCGAGCACGTGATGATGTTGAGCATTGACGGCATGCACGCTGTGGATTTCCTCAACTGCGCGCAAGGAATTGCAGGCGTGAACAACGGAAGTCCTTATTGCCCGAACTTGGCTGCCCTCGGCCAGACTGGGATCAATTATGTGGCTGCGATATCATCGACGCCATCGGACTCCTTTCCCGGACTCGCGGCTCTGGTTACCGGAGGCTCATCGAAGACCCACGGCCTCTATTACGACGTCGCTTATGATCGATCGCTCGCTCCTCCGGCAAACACAACGGGCACCGGACTGGCCGGCGGGACATGCACGCCCTACGCAGCACCACCTGGAACAACCACCGACTTCGACCAGGGCATCGCGCTGGACGATACCAAGCTGAACGGAGGCGCGCCGGGCGCCTCGCTGACCGATGGCAGCGCCGCCTCCATCGATCCAACGAAGCTGGTGCGCAACCCTGCCGCGGGATGCGCGCCCGTTTATCCCTGGGACTTCATTCGGACCAACACGATATTCAGCGTGGTCCATTCGGCGGGCCAATACACCGCCTGGATCGATAAGCACGCGTCGTATTCGTTTGTGGCGGGGCCGGGCGGCATGGGCCTGGACGATTATTTTTCGCCGGAAGTGGACTCGAACGTGGTGGCGCTGCCCGGCGTTACGACAGCGACCGGCGTTTCCTGCGCCACCATCCGCGACACCGCTGGTACATCGTCGTGGACCAGCAGCTTCGCCAACATCCAGTGCTATGACGCGCTGAAGGTGAACGCACTGCTGAACCAGATTGCGGGCCAGACGCACAACGGCGCCCCGGCGCAGGTGCCGGCGCTCTTCGGCATGAATTTCCAGTCTGTGTACATCGGACAAAGTGTGAATGAGGCGGGCGTGGGCGCGGGCGGCTACCAGAACGCGGCGGCACTGCCCAGTGCACAGTTGCTCGGTGAGATCCAGTTTGTGGACAGCTCGATCGGGGTGATCGTCAACGCGCTGAAGTCGGCGGGCCTCTATGACAATACCTTGCTGATCGTCACGGCCAAGCATGGCGAGTCGCCGATCGATCCGGCTGCCTACGTGGCAAATGGCGCCAATACGCCGGCCACGCTACTGGGCGCTGCCATCCCGTTCTCGGAGTCGCCGCTGAATTCAACCGGCATTGGGGCAACGGAAGACGATGTTTCCGTGCTGTGGCTGGCTCCCGGATCGAGTGTTACCGACGCTGTTGCGCTGCTCGAAAAGAACGCGGCGGCGATTGGGCTAGGCGAGATCTACTACGGGCCGTCATTGGCGCTGAACTACAATGTGGGCGGTCTTGGAGCCGGGCAAGATACGCGATCGCCGGACATCATCGTGACGCCGAACATTGGGATGACGTACTCGGGAAGCACGACCATGATCGGCGATCACGGCGGGTTCGGGCATGACGATACCAACGTCATCATGCTGCTGGCGAATCCATCGTTTCGGGCCCAGACCGTCGCGGTGACCACGCGGACCGCACAGGTGGCGCCCACCATCCTGGCGGCGCTCGGCATGGATCCCAACGCGCTGGATGCAGTGAAGGCGGAAGGCACCGAGGTGCTACCTGGTTTTTTCCTGCAGCTCGCAAGACGCTGGCGCTAGCCTATGCTGCTTGGGATCGAAAGCCTGAACCGGGCGAAACCATACCGGGGGCTTGCGCCGTCGTACCCTTGAGTGGAGGTTCGGGGAAACATGCCCAAGGCGGCGCGGGAAGCGCAGGGGAAGATCAGCGGGCGGATCATCATTGAGCAGCTCATCCGCAACCTGGAATTGGGGCAGTTCGAGATGGGCTACAGCATCCTCACGCCCTGTATTTTCAGCCTCTATTTGCACCCGGACGATTACACGCGGCTGACGGGCGTGTTTGACCTGATCCGCGAAGATGCGAAGAAAGCGCTGGCCGGGCGATTGGCGGAATTGAATGCCAAGCCGCTCGGTTTTGGCGCGCTGCGTGGGGCCAAGGATCGCAAGCCGTACAAAATCGCGTGCAAGGATTTCGCCTTCGAATTTTTTCCCGATTCCGAGGGCGCGGTGCCGTTAGGCGACGTGGAAATTCACTCTGAGCTGAATGAGACGCCGCAGCCGGGTTATCACGGGACAAAGACTACGCTGCTGGATCGCGAGCCGAGCGTGGGGGGGCTCACGGGGCGCGCCGGTGTCCGGCCCGAGACCCGGCAAACGGGCGACAGGGTATATGCCGAGATCCGCTATGAAGACGACTCGGGGCCGCAGCTTTATTTGATGACCCAGGACGAGATCAGCGTGGGCCGGGGCGGCGATGGCGCGCAGGTGAGCCTGGCGCTCTACACCAACGACGAAGTTTCGCGTGAGCATTTGCGTGTGCGGCGCGACGCAACGGGGAAGCGTTTCCTGATCGTCGATAAAAGTATGAACGGGACGTGGCTCAATGGCAGGCGCCTGCAGCGCGGCGTGGAGGAGACGCTGCCGGCCAAGGCGCAGATCGGCGTGGCGGAAGTAATCACGCTGCAGTTTGAGGAGCGCTGAATGACTCGAATCCCGTATATCGCGCATATTCCGTTCGTTTTGCTATTCCTGGGCCTGGCGCTCGCTTTCGTTGTGACGCGAGTGTTCTCGCGCCGCTGATCATGGCAAAAATTCTCGAGGGCCAATCTGGATGTGCCTGGCGCTCGGCGACGGCCAGCGATGCGGGGCGTGTGCGTGCGGAGAATCAAGATCGCGCCTACGCCGACGACCAGCTGGGGATTTTTCTGGTGGTAGACGGCCTGGGTGGTCACGCGGCGGGAGAAAAGGCTGCTGAGACCGCTGTGGATGTGGTTCGCTCGGAGCTGGCGGGGCAGAACGGCGACGCACGGGATCGAATCCGGAGGGCCATTACGGCTGCCAACAATCGGATCTTTGAAGAGGCTGCGGAGAATGAAACCTGGCGCGGTATGGCGTGCGTGCTGACTCTGGCGGCCATTTCCGACGACAAGGTGATTGTCGGGCACGTGGGGGATTCTCGCCTTTACCTAACCTGGAACGGGGCCATACGGAAGATCACCTCGGATCATTCGCCGGTGGGCGAGCGCGAGGACGCGGGCGAGTTGAATGAGGCCGAAGCGATGGCGCATCCCAGGCGGCACGAGGTATTTCGCGACGTAGGGTCGCGCCTTCGGGATCCGGATGAAGAGGATTTCATCGAGGTGAAGGAGTTCTTATTTAAGCCGGACGCCGCGATTCTGCTGTGCAGCGACGGCCTGAGCGACCTGCTGACTTCGGCGGAAATTCTGGACGTGGTGGAACGCTACAACGGCGATCCCGCGCAAGTGGCCGACGAGCTGGTGGAGGCGGCGAATCTGGCCGGGGGGAACGACAACATCACCGCTATCTTCGTGGCAGGCAGCGAATTCCTGGGCAATGCGTCGCCCGCGGCGGCGGAGGCGCGAGCGCGGAATGCGATCACTAAAGCTCGCGACGGGTTGGTTGACGGGTTGGTTGAGGAGAGAGGCGCTGGATCTAAGGTGGTCCGAATCTTAACCACACGAGTGGCTTTCCTGGTTTATGGGTTTGTGCTGGGCGTGGCGTTGGCGGCAGTGTCGCTGGTGCTGGGCTTGCGTTGGCCGAAACCCTAACGCATCCTGCGCGTCAATGTGTACGATATCTCTTTGTGCTGGGGACCAAGCAATTTGGCGCCTACGAGGTGATCCGCAAGCTTGCGCGCGGGATGACCGACGTGTATCTGGCCTTCGATACCAGCGCTAATCGCCACGCGGTATTAAAAATTGTTGAGGAATCGCCGGACCCGCTGACGCAACTGATCCTCGAAGCGGAACGGCGCGGCGCCGATTTACAGAAGCAGCTGCACGACGCCGATGCACGCGTGATTGAAGTCTACGAGTACGGGCACCTGGAAGGATTCTTCTTCGTCTCGATGCAATATATCGAGGGGCGGACGGTGGCCGAAATCCTGAAGCAGGAGGGGCGCATCGAGCCGGAGCGCGCGGCGCGATTCGCGGGCGAGATCCTCAGCCAGCTCGACAAGCTGCATTCGTTCCAGGCCACCATCGACGGGCAGCGGCGATCGGTGGTGCATGGCGACATCAAACCGTCGAACATTCAGATCGGCGCGAACGATGAAGTGCGTCTCCTGGATTTCGGTATCGCAAAGGCGCTGACGTTCACGCACAGCCGTACCCATTTGGGATTGGGCAGCCCGAGTTACTGTTCTCCCGAGCGCCTGAGCGCCGGGCAAGTGGACCGGCATGCGGATCTGTGGGCAGTAGGCGTGACGCTCTATGAAATGGTGGCGGGCGTGCCGCCGTATCAGGCGCAGGACACCCGGAAACTGGAAGCGCTGATCCAATCGCGACGTCCGCCGCGTGCGCTGCCCGAGAGCTGTCCCACTGCGATGACCGCCATCCTGCATAAGGCGTTGGCGGGCGATCTGCACCAGCGGTATGTTTCGGCGTCGGCGTTTGAAAGCGACGTGACGTTGTTCTTACAAGCGCGGCCGACGGTTGCGGAGTTGGAGCGGCGCGTTTCGTGGAAGAGCAATCCGACGGTGGAGCGGCAGCGCCTGCCGCACATACCGCAGCGCGTGGCGAGCATGGCCGAAACCGTCCGGCGTAGCGTTCTGAAGTTGAAGCCTCCGCGCGTGAAACAGATCGCATCGGTGATGAGCATCCTGGTGGCGCTATGTTGGGGATTGCTGGCCGGGCTGGTGGTGTGCGTGCCGCTCGGCTATTACTATCGCTTCTGGCGCGAGAGCGGCGCGTTGCGTGGCAGCCTGGACTATACGCACGCTAGCGTGAGCGAGATCAATCGGGATTGGGATTTATTGCAGCGCGTCCAAAGGCAGAACGCGTTCTTAGGCGGGGCCTCGCCGGCCATTCGCCTGGCTGCCAACGTTCGCGCCGGCCTGCGGCAAGCGGGCGACGAGGTGATTGACGGCTATCGCAACAATTCCAATCCGCGCATTCAGGATTTCGATTGGGCGAAGGCTGCAGTGTGCTTCACGCATTTGCTCGAAATGGATCGCAACGATCGCGACGCCGAAGGCAAGCTAGCGCTGTGTCACGGGTACGAGAATTTGGATCGCGATGCGCATGCCGCGCAAGCTGACTTTCATGACGCTGCGTCGCTGCTGCCGCGCTCGCCCGATCCGCATCTGGGGTTGGCGCGCATGGACGTATATTCTCTGAAGAACATCGGGAAGGCGCTGGCGGAACTGCAGGAGGCGCAAAGGCTGGGGTTCGAGATCGGTCCGCGCGAAAACGAGGAAAAAGCGGACGGCTATCGGTTTCGCGCGACCGCGGAGCTAAACCAGGCGCAGAAGAATGAGATCAGCAAGACTGAGGAGGCCCGCTACTTGCGTCTGGCGCAGCGCGATTTCGATCGTGCACGGCAATTGTACGAGCCGATCGAGGGTTTTTCGAACGTAAGCGTCGCCCTGCGGGAGGTGGACGACGACGATCGCACGCGGCAGGGGATGGCCGATGCGCTGGCGAAAAAGCCGAAGCTGAAATCCAGATCAAACCAAAAGCCGCGCTATGCCAGCCGGAGGACGCATTGGCAGTAACCAGGAGCTGGGAATCGAGCGTTCTAGTGTCCGGCCCCAAGGGTTCCGCGGCGACGGGTCGCGCAGGCTGGCGAGAGTTCGCATGGCTGGCATTATCTTCAGTGATGGTCGCTACCGGGCTCTTGATGGTCTATTCGGCCAAGACGCAGAGTTTCCCGGAATTGTCGACGGCGCTGGGGCACGGGGATTTGTTGGATTTGAATGGCGTGAGCAAGCCGGAACAATTGCTACCGTTCTTGCAAGTCTTCCAGGATGAACCCGAGCGGGAACAAGTGGCGGGCAAAATGTTCGATTACCTGGCTTCCCATAAGCCCTTGCCGAATGTGGGAGCATTGGCTCGTCTGCGTTCCGCTCCGCACGTCCCGCTGCTGCCGCTCGCCAAACTCAAGCCCGCGTTCGTGGTGCGCACGCCGGCGGAATTTCAACAGCAGTTCCTGATCTGGATCGCGCTATATCTGGCTGCGTTCCACGCCGTATTTCTGATCTGGCGATGGAGCGGGCTGCGGGGCGACTTCGCATTGCTGCCGGCGATTCATTTGCTGACGGGCATGGGGCTGATTCTCGCGGTGAGCCTGCGAGATCCGCTGCGCGACACGCTCGAGTTCAGCAAATTCGCGTGGGGTGTGGCGCTGGGCTGCCTGGTGCTGCTCGCGCCTTCTTTGCGAACGTTGAACTATCGGCGCTTCTCGGCCTGGTGCTACACGCCATTGTTCGGAGCGCTGGCGCTATTCGTTTTGCTCATGCGATTCGGCTCGGGCCCGGGCGGCAACGATGCGAAGGTGAACCTGGGTCCGTTCCAGCCGGTGGAAGCGATCAAGATCCTGATCGTCTTCTTCCTGGCGGGATATTTCACGCGCAATTGGGAGCGGCTGCGCGATCTTCGCGAGAAGCGTCTAGTGCCGCGATCCTTGCGATGGATCGGGCTGCCGAGGCTTTCGCACGTGCTGCCAGTGATGTGCGCGGTGGCGATTGCGCTGGGCTTCTTCTTTTTGCTGAAGGATCTGGGACCGGCGCTGGTCACCGGATTTTTGTTCCTCACCATGTTTGCCGTGGCGCGCGGGCGCGCGGGTTTGGCGGTGCTGGGCATCGCTCTGCTGGTGGGCGGCGTGGTGGTGGGATATCACTATGGCAAACCGACGACGGTGGTTGACCGCATCAACATGTGGCTATCGCCGTGGGACAACGATGTGCATGGTGGGAATCAACTGGCGCATTCTCTGTGGGCATTTTCCACCGGAGGTGCGTTGGGATCGGGGCCGGGCTGGGGCGATCCTGAAATGATTCCCGCCGGGCACACGGATCTGGTGCTGCCGGCGATTGGAGAGGAATGGGGATTTTGCGGCGTGGCAACCGTATTACTGCTGCTCGGATTTCTGGTTTGGCGAGGGATGCGGATCGGATTGCGGGCGGCGAACGAGTACGGGATGTTTCTCGCGGTGGGCTTATCGGCGCTGATCGCATTTGAGATGCTGCTGATATCGGGCGGAGTGCTGGGCGCCATTCCATTGTCGGGCGTCGTGTCGCCATTCCTGAGTTTCGGCAACACGGCCATGCTGGCGAATTTCCTGATCTTCGGGATATTGGTCTCGATTTCGAATCAGGCGAAAGAAAGTGTTATCGATAAGCCGTTCCGAAAATCTGTAGTGCGGCTCGAATGGGTGTTGGGAGCAGCGGCGGCGGCGCTGCTCGGATTCGCGGCCTATTATCAGGTGGCGCACGATCAGGATTTCCTGTCGCGCGAGGCCAAGGTTTTTGAAGACGACGGAGTGAAACGGCCGCAACGCAATCCACGGCTGAACTCCCTGGCCCGTGAGATCCGGCGCGGAAACATTTTCGACCGAAATGGCGTATTGCTTGCGACCAGCGATTGGAACGAGCTGGAGAAGCGCCGCGATCAATACGCCAAGCTCGGAATTTCGATTGATGCGGCCTGCTCGCGGCTGGACAACCGGCATTATCCGTTCGGTTCGCTGACCGCGCATCTGCTGGGCGACTTGCGAACCGGTGAGAATTTCCACGCGACCAACGCTTCGCTGATGGAACATGACTCGAACATGAAATTGCAGGGCTTCACGGATTATCGCGAACTGGCGCCGCTGATCCGCTATCGGCATCAACCAGGGAATCCGGAGATTGCGAAGTTGATGGCACGGGATCGCAACGTGACGGCGTCCATTGACGTTCGTTTGCAGATGCGGGCCTGGAAGGCGCTCGAAGATCGGTTGGCCAAGGCGCACAAAGACCATGGCGCGGTAGTGGTGATGGATCCCAACTCGGGTGACGTGCTGGCGCTGGTGAGTTCGCCCGCCCCGGGTTCTGAGTCGGGAGCCAAGTCGGCCACTACGCCCGAGGAATTGTTCGATCGCGCACGCTATGGGCAATATCCGCCGGGATCGACATTTAAGTTGGTGACCGCGATGGCTGCTTTGCGGCTGGATCCGGCGCTCGAGAACAAGAGCTTCAGTTGCCGGCGGCTTCCAGATGGGCGCGTGGGCGCCATTATTCCTGGATGGCGCAAACCAATTCGCGACGACGTGGGCGATTCGGCGCATGGAACGCTCAGCATGCATCGGGCCATCGCGGTTTCGTGCAATGCATATTTCGCCCAGCTGGGAGTGTTTTCGGTGGGCGCCAAGCAGTTGAGCGATACTGCGAAAATGCTCGACATTCCGGCGGGAAGCATTCCCGACATTCAAGCGGCCATGCCGTTTGCCGCCTATGGACAAGGTCCGGTTCTGGTGACGCCATTCAAAATGGCGCGCGTGGCCGCGACCATCGCGGCGCATGGTTCGATGCCGGAGGGCCGTTGGGTGATCGACGGTAGCAATGCGCGAACAGCCGCTCCGAGGCAGATTCTCGCGCCCGATCTCGCGGCGTTCCTGGCGAGTGCCATGCGATCGGTGGTGGTGGAAGGAACGGCGCGGCGCTCGATGCAAGGGGAAGCGGTGAGCGTCGCGGGGAAAACAGGGACGGCGCAGTTGGACGAAGGGATGCCGCATTCCTGGTTTGCGGGTTTCGCTCCGTATGACGGAGATAGAAAGAAAAGCATCGCCTTTGCGGTTGTGGTGGAGCATGGCGGGTATGGCGGGACGACAGCCGCGCCGATTGCGCGCGAGATCGTGGACGCCGCTCAAGAACTGGGACTGTTGCAATGAAGATATCGGAGCTGATTGAGCGCCTCGGGCGGACGGTTTTTGAAGCTCCGTTTGGCGCCACCGCGCAGGTGATGGGTGATTCGCCCGAAGTGGCCGAGATTCGAATCGCGGTGTTGGACGAGGTGAAGAAGAAGATACAGCGCGCGGGCGGGCAGGCTCTATTTCCGTACAATTTGGTGCGGATTGTGATCCGTGCCGCGAACGACGAAGGCGCGGTTTTCGAACGCGATTTTTTCCGCCGGTTCTTCGACGAAGAAGTGCGTAAGGGTTTATCGAAGGAAGCTTGCCGGTTCCCGGAAGAGTTACGGGTTGAAATTCGGGCGAGCAACGAGGAAGGGAAGTGGCTGCGCATCGAAGCTATCTCAGAAGATGTCGCCCCGCCCATCGAAGAGGCCCCTCGCGCGCGGCGGCCGGCGAAGCTGGTGGTGTCCTCGGGAAGCGCCAATAAGGGAGAGATTCCACTGCAAAAGGCGCGCACCAATATCGGCCGGCTCACCGACGTCTACAAATCCGAGGGCCTGTCGCGCCGCAACGATCTGGCGTTTGCGGAAGACAATGCCATCAACCGCACGGTGTCGCGCGAGCACGCGCACATTGTTCACGACAAGAAGACCGGCGAATATCGCTTATTCAACGATCGTTGGTACAAGCGCGGCACTACTCAGGGCGATAAGGCCGACAACAACTGCGGTCTGTGGATCATTCGCGATGGCATGGGGCAGGAAGTGCACCGGGATACTCGCGGCACGCGGCTGCTGCCGGGAGATGAAATCCACTTCGGCAAAGCAGTGGTGAAATTCATCAGGTAACTGTGGCGCACGCACTCCTGCGTGCCGTGTTCGCACTCATGCGAACACGTTTTGCTCTGGCTCTCGAAGGCGTTCACACGATTGTGAACGCGGCACGCGTGGGCGCGTGCGCCACGGCGGCTAAATCAGATCCAGGGATTGTTCGAAGTCAGCGAGAAGATCGCGCCAGTGTTCGATGCCGATCGAAATCCGCACCAGCCCGTCGGTGACTCCGGCGGCGGCGAATTCCTCTTCGGTGAAACCGGAATGCGTGGTGGTCTTGGGATGGCACACCAGTGTTTCCACGCCACCGAGCGACACGGCGTTGCGCGCGATGCGCAGGTTGCGAAGAAAATCGAACGCGGCCTTCTTTCCGCCGCGCAGTTCGATGGACAGCATGCCGCCCGGGAAATCGCATTGATTGCGCGCGATTTGGATCTGCTCTGGATCGTTAAAATGCGTAGGATACAAAACGCGGGCGATCTTAGGGTGCTTCGCCAGGCGGACGGCGATGCGGTCGGCATTTTTGCTGGAGCGGTTCATACGCAGCGTGATGGTGGGCAAGCGGCCTTCGAGCATCCAGCATTCGTCGGGCTGCAGGATATTGCCGAACAAATTGCGCTTGGAACGCATCTGGCGGATCAGCTTCGGGTCGCTCGCGATGGCGACACCGGCGATCAAATCGCTCAATCCGGAAATATACTTGGTGGCCGAATACAGGCACAAGTCGGCGCCCAGGGTCAGCGGGTGCTGGAACGCTGGTCCAAGCATGGTGTTATCCACCATCACCAGAGGCTTGGGATCGAGATGCGCCACCGCATCGGTAGCGTGGCGGATGTCTGTCATCACGATGGTGGGATTGGCCGGCGTTTCGATCAGGACCACGGCCAGATTCTGAGCCGAACGAATAGCGGCGTCCATTTCGCCGGTGTGGCCGGCTTCGACGGGAATGCCGCCAATGCCGAGCGTGCTCAAAAAATCCTCGATCAAATGCTGCGTGCCGCCGTAAATGGGGACGGTGTAGATGATATTCTGCCCGGGTCGCACGAAAGTGAACAGGGCAGTCATGATGGCGGCCATCCCTGAGTTGAAGACCAACGCCGCGTGCGCGCCGGTTTCGAGCGGCACCAGGCGCTCTTCCAGAATTTCGGCGTTGGGGTGGTTGAAGCGGGAATAGATCAGGTCGGGTTGCTCGCCTGCCTCGGGTTGGGCGCGGCCGGCTACCAGGTCGAAAGCGCGCTCGGCTGCTTCCGGGCTCGGGAACACGTAGGTAGAACTGCGGAACACGGCGGGGCGCGCCGATCCTACCGAAAGGCTGGGATCGAAGCCGCGGGTGAGAACCTGGGTAGAAGAGCGGAGGTCTTTCTGATCACTCATGATAACCCTCGGGCATGCAGCGCCTCCGACTTCAGTTTA
>JBEKLB010000041.1:0-23808 GCA_050010415.1 Bryobacteraceae bacterium
CATGCTCGGAAAGGGGACACGTTGATCTGGCACGCCAATCTGCTGCATGGCGGATCGGCGAGGATTGATCTTCAACATTCGCGGCGCTCGTTGGTATGCCACTTTTTTGTCAAGGGGTCGTTCGTTTATCACGATCTGGCGGCAGCGCGGTCTCGCGCGCAATACATGGGAACATGCTTGTTGCGGGATGATTCGGGCGCGCTTTTAGGCATGGGACGCAAGAAATCCTAGCTGGCGCTTATTGCGGCCCTGCCGTGTCATGCCTGTCGATCAGCACCTTCCGCGCGTCGATGTCCTTATCCACGATCACGGCAAACCAGCCTTCCACCATTTCCTCCCAACTCTGATCGCCGTGCGGAACGGCAATGTTAGGGTTCGGATTGTTGGGATTGTTCGGCGAGTTGTCCAGATGCGCGATCACTTGCATCCTGGTGCCCTTCGGGATCGGCAGCGGCTGCGCTTCGTCGTAGCCGATTTGCCACTGGAAGCTGTAGTGCGGAACCTTGATAATGGTTTCCGATCTCCCGTTCGGATAGATCAACCGGATCTCCATATCTTTACCGCGCAGGTGCATGTGGGGCTGCAGCCACACCAGTTGGGTATCCAGAGCGAACGTCCCCTCGGCACGGACCTCGTAATTGGAATCACCCGGAGGAATCGTAAACTTGGTCGCGTAATCCGCCAAAGTGAGATAGCGGTACTTAGGCGGGCGCTTCACCTCCGTCATTCCGATCCGAGTAAGATCGTTCCCCGGCTTGCCGTTAGTGGTGTAGTGGATTTCGAGCACCAGATCCGACCCCGCCGGAATCAGCAGCGCCGAATCGCTGAGCGCGAAGTTCTGCGGTTCAATGCCGGGCACATAGACGGCGAGTTGTGTGTACCTGCTGGTAGAGTCCTCCTGCTCCTCCTGCGGATTCTGGGTCCCACCCGCCACACCGGTTGGAAATCCATTGGCATCGCGCCTATACATCACGGGAACGTAAAACTCGCCAGGCTTCGCCTCCTTGAGCCAGGTAGATCCCGGCGGCCGGATGAAGGCCTGCATATGATGGACATACCCGCGGTTGCTGGGCAGAATTTCCGCCGCCGATACCCACGTGTCTCTGGTGAAACCGGTGGGAATCACCACCTCGGTATATTCGATGGTCCCCCTGGCTGGAATTTCATAGGCTCGTGGCATGGCGAACACGATGTCGGGACGGATGCTCCATCCCTCGGCCGAGAACTGGCGGGGCGAGGGCTTGTCTTTCGGATCACCCTCAGGAGCTCCGTCGTCTACCCAAGCCCGGATGGTCTCGATTTCTTTCTGCGATAACCTGCGCGCGCCCTCTTCGAGGAAGTGACCGTAGTTCGGGTCCGCGAACCAGGGCGGCATCTTCTTGCTCAGAACCGCGGCTTTGATCGCTTTCGCCCAAGGCCGGGCGTCTTCGTAAGTCAGCAGCGACATGGGACCAACCTGGTTGGGGCGATGGCATTCCTGGCAATGTTGCTGAACGATGGGAAGCACGTCCTTGTTGAAGGTCACCTGATTTGGAGCAGCGGCGGCCACCACGGCAAAGCACAATGGCATCACCAATAGGCGCATAGGGCGATTCATTTAAGCGTGATAATATGTTCGCACAATGATCGGCGAATCCACTTATAGGGGCGTCCTAATTGCGGCGCTTGGCATGACGATGGCTTGCCTGGCGTCCGGCCAGGTCCGGGGACTGAACGGAACCTGGAAATTGAATCTTGCGAAGACCACCGGGCCGCACGCCAAGAGTGAGATTCTGACCTTCGATGTCACCTCGGATCAAGAGCACTACACTGTTGACGAAGTGGAGATGGACGGCAGCCTGTTCAAGACCGAATACACGACCAAGTTCGACGGTAAGGCTTACCCCAACAAGAATCTCGTAACCGGCGAAATAACCTACGTTCGTTTGAAGAAGATCGACGAACGCAGCGAGGAGTTCGAGAGCCGCGACAAGCCGAATGGCCCAGTGACTTACAAGTATCGGCGCGTGCTGTCGGCGGACGGCAAGACGCTGACCTCGTCCATCATCAACGCCCAAGGCGTCGCGTATTCCGTGCGCGTGTTCGAAAAGCAATAACCCCGAGCAGCGCGAGTATCCCCATCAAAAGAGATTAGCGGACTTGGCTTTTCTCACCGTCGGCGAGCGCCAGTTCGGTAATCCGCAAACCGCTCTTCGTTATCCGCGACGGGTATAAGTCTTTCAATCGTTCCTCGTGCGGCGGGATTACGCGATGGACGTCGCCGCCCACGCTTTTCACCATCTCTTCAGCAGTCATGATCACGTTGAACTGGCTGCCGGTGGCGAGACCGATGGGAATGTACTCGGGGTCTTTGGGATCGTGACCGCGCAGGTTCTCGTACCCATAGGCGAGATCGCCGCAGAACACAAAACTGTTTTGCGAATTCGTCGCCAGGTCGTTGCGCACCGTGACGTACATCGATCCCCAGGTGTGGGTGTCGAAAGCGGCATGCAAATCCACGCCCGGGAGCACGTTTTCACGATCGCCATCCACCGAGACCAGCCGGCCTTGCCGCGCCAGATCGACCGCGCGCATGATGTCCGCCGGATCGATGCCCAGCATCAGCCAGCGGAACCGGCGATGGAGCGACATGCTCCAGACCCATTTCGAAAGCTCGCGCTCCTGCAGGTAGAACGTCGCGTTCGGGAAGTCCTCGATGTTGCCCATGTGATCGAAATGGCAGTGCGTGATGAATATATTCGAAATGTCCCCCGGTTTCACGCCAATCTCACCCAGCACTTCATGCGGCGGATGCCATCCACGAACGCCGTAAGTGTTGGCCAGCACCTCGCCGTGCGCCTTGTGGTTGTAACCGACATCCACCATCGCGAGCTGGCCTTGGCCCTTGATGACGACGTAACAATAAGGCAGCTTGCGCGTGCCTTGATTGTGCATGCCGTAGATCAGGCCGCTCTGTGGATAGTTGGGAACCGCGGCATATTCCATCACCCACAATGAGTACGCGCTCATTGCACGGGTGCTCCCCCACAGCAGGCTCTTGCATAAGAGACTTTTTCGAAGCCGGGGAGTGAATCGGCGGCTTGTTCCAGTTCGGCGTACCCTGCGCGCAGCGGGATGAGAGTGCGATCCACGTTCGGGCTGCCGTCCGCCTCATGCAGGGCAATTGCCAGGAAGGCGGCCGCTCGCGCGAGATGCTCGTGATGACTCCGCGCACGCTCAGTGGGAGAGGCGCGCCGCAACGCATCATCGGCTTCTCGAAAAAGTTCGCGCGCCGCGCCGAGCATCGGATGATCGGGCGCCGCTTCCTTCGATCCAGCGGCGGCCAGCACTAACAGCCCCGCAAGCTGCGATGCCACCTGCTTCAGGTCTTCAAAACATCCCTGATTTTCAACAATGTATGCCGCCGTTCGGTCGTCTAGCATGACCAGATCAGACTATCGCATTACGAACGGATTTGGCGCGTTGCCGGCGATGTCGATCCAAACGCTCTTGGTTTGCAGATAATCGCGGATGGCCTCGATACCGCTCTCGCGTCCAATCCCAGACCGCTTGTATCCGCCGAACGGCGACATGTAGCTAACGGCGCGATAGGTATTCACCCAGACTGTGCCGGCCTCCAGACGCTCCGACATCAGCAGCGCACGGCGAATGCTCTGGGTCCAGACTCCCGCAGCCAGACCGTACGGCGTATTGTTGGCGATCCGAATGGCTTCTTCCTCATCGTCGAACGGGATCACGGATAAGACCGGGCCGAAGACCTCTTCGTTCGCGATGCGCATTTGAGGATTCACGTCAGTGAAGATGGTGGGCTCAACGAACCACCCGGACCCGCATTCCTCGCGTTGCGCCGGCGCGCCGCCCAAACGGCAGACGGCTCCTTCTTCCTTGGCGATCCGAATATAATCGAGAATCTTTTCATATTGCGGCCGCGTGGTGACGGGACCCACTTGCGTTGAAGCGTCCAGGGGATTGCCCATGCGCGCCGTCTTCGCAAGAGCGAGCAGCCGCTCCACGAACTCCGCGTGAATGGGCCGATGGATCAGCGCGCGCGAACCTGCGATGCAGGTTTGGCCGGTGGCCGCGAAGATCCCCGATACGACACCCTTCACGGCTTGATCGAGATCGGCATCGTCGAACACGATGTTCGCGGACTTTCCGCCGAGTTCCAGCGTAACGGGTTTGATGCCGCGCGCGGCCAGTCCGTAGACATGCTCGCCGGTCTTGTCGCCGCCGGTGAAAGCCACCTTGGCGACGTCTGGATGGGTGATCAAAGGCTCGCCCACTTCGTTGCCGAAGCCAGTGATGATGTTGACCACGCCCGGCGGAAATCCCGCTTTCTCGAAAAGCTCCCCAAACGCAAACGCAGAAACGGAGGAAAATTCCGACGGCTTCCAAACCACAGTGTTGCCCGCGGCGAGTGCCGGCGCAAGTTTCCAGGTGGCAAGAAGCAGCGGCGAGTTCCACGGCGTGATAGCGGCCACCACGCCCAGCGGCTCTTCCCGCGTGAAGTTGAACACGCCCGGCTTGTCGATGGGAATGACGCGCCCTTCGATCTTGTCGGCCAGGCCACCGAAATAGTAAAACCATTGCGGGATGTAATTGAGCTGGCCGCGCATTTCGGCGATCAGCTTTCCGTTGTCGGTAGATTCGATCTCCGCCAATCGCTGGGCCTCGGCTGCAACCAGCTCGCCGAATTTGTGCAGCAGCGCACCGCGCGCGGATGCGGTCAGCTTGCGCCACTCGCCATGGAACGCGCAACTGGCTGCGGCAATGGCCTGATCCACGTCGGCCTTGGAGCCACGCGGAACCAGCGCCCATGGTTTCGCCGTGAACGGATTCACTGACTCGAACCATTCACCGGAGGCGGGATCCACCCACTTCCCGCCAATCAACATCTGATGCTTCTTCAAGCTGTCAAACCTCCTAAAATACCGACGTCTTCTTGCTGTTCCAATGTATCGATCATTTCCTCGATGGCCCCGGCCTTGGTCCCGCAAGCGGACCTGAATCGCGCTCGAATCTGTTCCGGCGTGGCGGGAATCACATCGTCGAGCCGGCAGCGGGCAATCCCTCGCCGCGACTTCACAATCACTTCCGATCCCTGGGCACCTGGGTATGCGGCGGTGAATACCGGATCGATTTCGAGCTTCGTGACGCCAACCAGCCGGTTGACCTCGGGATCCTGAAGCACACGGTAATTCGATTCCTCAATCACTCCGCACCCGAGCGTGGCAGCCACGCAATACTGGATGCTCATCTTGGCTTGCAGGATGCGATCGAACTGGCCTGCGTAATCACAACCCGGATATCCTGCGGCCGCCGCGGACGCCTTCACCACGACCGATTCAATGTCGCTGCTCCGAAAGCCATCCTGCATGGTCACTTCGAGCGCGGCCTGGCAAGCGGTCTGCGCGTAATTGCACGCGGGCGCGGGCTTGTAATAGACGGAAAGAATCTCGAACGTGCCATTGGAAAAGGGAGCGACGTGCGCAATGCGATCCCGCTTGTTGAGGCCCGCAAAAAGCCCGGCGCGGCCGTCTAGCGCGCTTTCCGACGCTCGAGCTCCGAGGCTCGAGAGTTCCACCGCGGTGACTGCGTTGCGCGCCGCAAATCCCGGATGAAAGAACATCTCGTCACCGCCGCAGTACGGCCATTCGTTCAGGCCTCCCGTCGCATTAGCCGCAAAACCGAGCGCACTCACCGTGGCATCTTCATCCAACGCGAGCAATTGGCTACCGGCGATGGCGCCCGCCAGGGGTCCGGTGATCCCAGTGGGACGAAAGCGGCGAACCATTTCCTGATCCATGATGGCCCTGCCGACCGACGCACCAATTTCATAGCCGCACACCGCGCCCAGAATGAAATCGCGCCCGCTCGCCCGCTGCCTCTGCGCGAGCGCCAGCAGCGTGGGGAAAATCACGACGCCCAGGTGACTCACCGCGCCGGTGTGCATATCCTCGCGCACCAGCCCGTGACCGAGCGTTGCATTCGCGAATGCCGCCTCCGCCGGCGAAGTTTTAACCGGCGTTCCGATGACGGTGGCTTGCCCCGTCGCAGCGCTTGCCATTCGGATGGCCTGGCATCCCCAGGGCAGATCGCGCGCTTCAAAGGCGCACGAAAGGAAGTCTAGCAGACCGATCTTGACCTTCGCGATCACCTCCGGGGGCAGATGATCCATCGTCAAGCCGCGGGCAGCGCAAACCATCCTACGCGAGAGACTCATTTCCAGCCGGTGGTCGAGTCGTTGGGAACGTTGACCATCACCGCTTGCACTTGTTGGATCTGCTTGCCGGCGATCTTGAACATCTCCGAGATCAGAATCCCACCCATCTGGCCGTTCATGTTCGCGTGCATTAACACCAGGCCGACCACGATGCCATGTTCTTCGTCGACCACCGGGAAACGCCGGTGATCGATCACCAGACCTTTGAAAATGCCTTTGTCGAGCTGCTCGGCGCCACTCATCGCCGGGCTACCCAAAACAGGAACGTTGGTGGTCTGCACGCCGTTCTCGAAGCGGTTCATGGCGGGTGACAGCGGCGCGGAATGATAGTCCTTGGTTCCTTCCGTTTGAACAGCGGTGAAGTAGGCGCTGGCGTCGTCAATGAGCTGCGAGCGCACCGACCGCTCGGAATCCTTCACCGGTTCGCCATAAAGAGCGGGGGCCGCAGTCATCTTTTCCGGAGCGAAGAATCCGGCTTGACCCTTGCGGCACACTAGCGTTTCCGCCTCACTAATTTTCCTGGCCTTCACTTTCAACCGGACGAAAAATGTATTGAGTTCCCCATTCTCCGCGACCACGGCTTGAGCAGCCGCGTCGCCAGCCTGCGGATCGATCGCGTACAGCCGGTAGGTGCTCGCACCCGCGGTCTTCCAGAAACCCTCGCCCAGTTTCAGCTCCTTCCCGTTTTCGGTGAACTTCACCGACGCTGCGACGGGCAGCTTGGAGGGATCGTGCTTCGCCAGCGCGTCGAGATAGGAATCGACGATGCCCTGCAAGCAGGCGCGATCGCAAGTGGCGGCGGGCAATGCAGCCGCGGTGATGGCAACTATCAGCAGAACTCGTCGGATCATCTCACCCTCCTGTTTACCATATCCGATTACGATAGACTCCAAGTGGTGAGTGACATCGACGTCAGTCCGGCCCAGCAGATCAGCCCCACGGCATCGGTCAGAAGTTGGATGATGTGGGTGCCATCCGTCGCGATGATGTTGTCGAGCCTGTTGTCCTATGTGGACCGGCAGGTGCTGGCGGTGCTTTCGCCGATGATCCTGCGCGACACCGGCCTGACCGCGCATGCGTATGCCGACGCGCTCTCGGCATTTTCGATTTTCTACATGATCGGAAACCCGTTGTTCGGTTCGTTCCTCGATTTCATTGGGCTGCGCAAGGGCATGTTTGTGGCGGTTTCCTTGCGTGCCGTGGCCAGCACCGCGCACGCCTGGATGTCGGGCTTCTGGGGATTCGCCGTGGCGCGCAGCGTGCTTGGTTTCGGGGAAGGCTCGGCTTTCCCGGCGGCGCTGAAAGCAGCAGCCGAATCGTTGCCACCGAATCGGCAATCGCGCGGAACGGCTATCGGATACAGCGGCGCGTCTCTTGGCGCCATCATTACTCCGTTGATCGTCACACCCATTGCGCTGCACTTCGGCTGGCGGGCGGCATTCCTGGTCACCGGCGCATTGGGGGCGTGTTGGCTGGCGATGTGGGCCATCATCGGACGGCCGCCCTATTTGGCCGAACATCGCCGGTCGTCCATCCAAGTGGCGTGGCCGAATTTCCTGGAACGGCGTTTGTGGCTGGTGGTGTCGAGCTTCGGGCTCGGCGCCGTGGCACTGGGCCTGGTTTCCTACATGAGCCCGCTCTATCTAAGCCGGGTGTTTCATCTATCGCAGGGCGAACTGGGCAAGATCCTCTGGATTCCTCTGGTGGGCTGGGAAGCCGGATACTTTTTCTGGGGCTGGATTGCGGACAAATTAGTGACGCGCGGCCACAAGCCGACCGGTCTATTCTGTATGCTTGCTCTGCTCGCACTACCCACTGCGCTGGTAACCCAAATCAACTCGTGGCCCATCGTTCTCGCGCTGTTCTTCTGGGCGACATTCATCGCCGACGGCTTTGTGGTGCTGTCGTTGCGCGTCGGCTCACATTTATACCCGCGCGATCAGACCGCCATGGTGGGGGGAATCGGATCGGGATCCTGGTCGGCAGTTCTGGCCCTGATACTGCCGGTCTGGGGCCGCTGGTTCGATCTGAACTGGTATGGAGCGGTCTTCGTCTCCGCCGCCTTATTCCCTGCCCTCGGCACGGCTTTATGGTTCTGGCTCAGCCGTCCCGATGCGTTGTGGCGCGAGGCGGCCCTCAGGACGGATTAGATTCCCATTTCCGCGAACACTTCGCGCGCCAGGCGGAAACTATCCACGGCCGCGGGCACTCCGCAGTAAATGGCCACTTGCAAAAACACTTCCTGAATATCGTTCTTCGTGAGCCCGTTGTTGATCGCGCCTTTGACATGGGCTTTCACTTCATGCGGCCGGTTCAAGGCCGAGATCATGGCCAGATTCAGCATGCTGCGCGTTTTGCGATCCAGGCCCGGACGGCCCCAGCACTCGCCCCAACAATAGGTGGTGACCAACTCCTGCAGCGGCCGGTTGAAATCGTCCGCGGTCGAGATCGCCTTGTCCACGTATTCCGCGCCCAGCACCTCACGGCGAATTTTCAGGCCCTTCTCAAACATCTCTTTTTCCACTTGCTCTCCTTTGAACTTACTTCGATTCCACTACTACGCCGGCCCAGTCTTCCATCACTTTGATCAGCTCGGTCATGTCGGCATCCACGCCCTGGCTGGCAGTTCCAATCTGAAGCATCTGGCGAACCGCGCTTCCCACCACCATCGGAACGCCCATCGCTTCGGCTTCCTCCATACACAAGCGGACATCTTTATTGAGCAGGCCGATGGCAAACCCGAAATCAAACTTACGATTCAAAACACAGCGCGGGATTTTGTCCATGGTGGCCGTGTTGCGCCCGCTGCCCGCGTTGATGACGTCGATCACCTGCTTGGGATCCAGTCCCGCCTTGGTCCCCATGACCACTGCTTCCGACGAAATCGCCATGGCAGTGGCAGACAGAAGATTGTTCAGCAACTTCATGGTCTGTCCCTGGCCCGGCAACTTGCCGACGTGAAAGACTTTGCCGATAACTTCCACAACCGGTTTGATGATCGCGAACGTTTCGTCGTCGCAGGAGACCATCACGGCCAGCGTTCCCTTCTCCGCGCCGGCCACGCCTCCGCTAACAGGCGCGTCCACGGCCACGATGCTCTTCGCTTTCAGCCCTTCGGCCACACGCTTGGCGTAAGTGGAACCGGTGGTGGAAACATCGATGAAGATTTTCGCGCGGGTGCCTTCAATGACGCCCTGGGGGCCGAGAGCCGCGGCTTGCACGATGGGCGGCGTGGGCAGACTGGCCAAAACAATTTCAGCCGCCGATGCCACCGCGGCCGGCGAATCCGCTCGCTTCGCGCCCAACGCCTCCAGGGGACGCATTGCGGCGTCGCTCTTGTCAAAAATAGTGAGGCTGTTTCCGGCCTCGATCAAGCGGCGGCACATGGGGCCGCCCATTCTTCCGACGCCGACAAAGCCGACGTTCAACTGAGCCATTAATGAATTCTCCCTGCTCCAAAGCGGTTAGGATATCATGCGCTGCTGGAAGGACGCGTTCTGTCAGCGCGAAGGCGGAACATCCAGCCGCACGACGATGCCTTCGAGCTCAGGACGCAAGGCTGGATAATATTTCATGACCAGCGGATCGTGTCCCGGAACTATATGGTTCGGCGAGTCAGCCAGGCGATACAGCGTCTTGTAACCTTCCAGCATCTCAGCGACGCTATACACCACTGGAAACGCCCGATCCTGCTCGAAGTTGGAGTACAAATGCGCCGCGTCCGCGGCTAGGACCATCCAGCCTCGCGCAGTCCACACGCGCAGGATCTGCAAGCCAGCCGTGTGTCCGCCGACGCGATGCAAAGTAAGGCCCGGCACAACTTCGGATTCACCGTCGTGAAACACGGCGCGCCCGCTGTAAACCTTGCGGACCATTTCCAAAGCGTTCTCAAGATCGTAGGCCTCGCGCAGAAAGTGGTGGCACATCGATCGGCCGGTGGCGTACCCCACTTCGCGATCCTGGACGTGGTAACGCGCTGAAGGAAATCGGTCCAGATTCCCGGCATGATCGTAATGCAAATGGGTGAGGATCACATCGCTGACTTTGTCCGGATCGATATCTAAAAGCCGTAGCGCGTCTACCGGGCTGCGCAGATGCTCGCGCTTGCGGCGCATGGCTGACTCTTCGGAGAACCCGGTGTCAACCACAAACATGCAATCGCTGCGGCGCAGCACCCAGACAAAATAATCGAGGTCGGGCCCGTACTCATGCGGATCGGCCAGGATGTAGCTCTGTCCAGGGTGACGATTTCCGAGATGACCGTAACGAATAGCAAAGATTTCAAATGGTTCCATAGCAGCCGGATCGATCATTATAATGGACAATTGCCGCAAGGCATATTCAACGATGCTCCAAGGCAAGTGCGCGCTCATCACTGGATCTACGCAAGGGCTCGGCTTGGCGACGGCCAAACGATTTGCAGCGGCTGGATGCAACGTCATCATCAATGGCTTGGGGGATGAGCGGGCAATCCATGCGATGCGGGCTGAGATCGAGAAAGAGCATGGCGTCAAGACCATGTATTACGGCGCTAATCTCGCGCAGCCCATGGAGATCGAGCGGATGATGGGGGCCAGCCTCGAGACCTTCGGCGCGATCGATATTTTGGTCAACAACGCGGTGGTGCGTTACGCTGCGCCGGTGGAGCAATTTGCGGTTGGAGAATGGGATCTGGCGATGGCGGTCAACCTCTCGGCGGCATTCCACACCATCCGGCTGGCGCTGCCCGCGATGCGCAAGCGCAATTGGGGGCGGATCGTGAATGTCTCATCGATTTATGGGTTGATCGGCACCAAGAATCGCATCGGCTACGTCACCACAAAGACCGCGCTCATCGGCATGACGCGCGCGGTAGCGCTCGAAACCCGGGATCAAAACATAACTTGTAACGCGGTGTGCCCGGGCGTGGTGGAGACGCCGGTGCATGCCAACACGATCGAACAAATGATGGCGACACAAAACATAACGCGCGCTGACGCAGAACAGCGGTTTCTTTCGAGCCGGCAGCCGGGCGGGCGGTTTATCGCGGCCGAAGACGTGGCCGGGATGATCCTATTTCTGTGCGGGCCCGAAAGCCGCGACGTCACCGGAGCGGCGCTGCCGATCGACGGCGGATGGTCGGTCAGTTGAGCGCGCCGGAATTGGCATTGTCCGCCGGACTGGCGCGCTGGGCCGCGGGCGTGACGTTTCGAGATTTGCCGGACGACATCGTCGCCGCCACCAAGCTGCGCGTGATGGATGTGATCGGCTTGGCGCTGGCCGGCGCCGAAACAGAATTCGGGCGTTCCGTTCACAGCGCGGCGCTGGCGCTGTCTACACCAGGGCCGTGCCGCATTCTCGGATTCCCAGATCGTGTGGGCGTCAGCACGGCTGCGTTTGCCAACGGAGCTTTCTCCCAGGCGCTCGAATTCGACGATACGCACAACGAATCGATTGTTCATATGAGCAGCCCGGCCGTGGCAGCGGCGCTGGCGCTATCCGAATTCACCGCGGTCTCGGGGCGCGATCTGATCACCGCCATCGCGATTGGCAACGAAATCTCCTGCCGCGTGGGCTCGGTGTCATCCGGCGAGTTCCACAAACGCGGCTTTCATCCGACCGGATTATTTGCGACTTTCGGTGCGGCTTATCTGGCGGGCAAGCTGCTCGGGCTCGACGCGGAAGCCATGGCGCGAGCCGCCGGCATCGCCGGGAGTTTCGCGTCAGGACTGCTGGAATGCTGGGTGGATGGGACGCAGACGAAGTTCTTGCATCCCGGATGGTCGGCGCACAGTGGGATCACGGCAGCGCTGTTGGCGCGGTCTGGCGTAACGGGCCCAGCCCAAGTCTTCGAGGGACGCTGGGGACTTTTCGCTTCGCATGTGCAGGATTCGAGCGCGCATCGGGACTTTGCGCGTATCAGCGCCGGCCTCGGCCAACATTGGGAAAGCCGCAACTCTTCGTTCAAGCCGTTTCCAGCGGCGCACGTGAACCATCCCTACATCAGCGCGGTGCTGCGGCTGAAGGCCAAGCACGGGATCCAGCCGGCGGACGTGGAGCGCATGGAGTGTCCCGTAACGCCCTTTATCGTGGGCATCGTATGCGAACCAACCGAGGAAAAGTTCGCGCCTGCGTCCGATTCGCATGGGCGGGTGAGTCTGCAATACAGTCTCGCCGAGGCGCTGTACCATGGTGCGCTGGGCAAGGCCGCGTATAGCGTGGAGAGCCGCAAGAATCCTCAGATCCTCGCGCTGGCTCGACGCGTCCAGTATCGCGTGGACCCCGATTATCCGGGGCCAGGCCGATTCAAGGGCGCCGCGAAGATCGTGCTCAAAGATGGCCGTGAGTTCGAAGAGGTGGAAGAATATAACCGAGGCTCGGCCCAGAACCCCATGACCTACCAAGAACTTCGCGCTAAATTCGACGACAATGCGGGCGGCTTTCTATCAGCAGAGCAGCGTGACCGCCTGGCTGTGGAAATCGGCCGCCTGGAGTCTCTACCTGCAGCGAGCGCTTTGTTTACGTATACTTGAAATGCCTACTCGTCGTGCTATCATGTAGGCATGAAGCTGCAGACACAAATTGCGCAAGTCCAGATCGTCCAATACACCATTCGCGGTGTTCCGGCCGAGGTGGATCGTGCGCTACGAAAGAAGGCAGCACACCTGAAGATCAGCCTCAATCAACTGGTGGTCGACGAACTGACGCGCGCCACCATTGGGCGGGTCCGAAAATCGGATTTTTCCGAACTGGTGGGCCAGTGGACGCCCGATCCCGCTTTCGACGAAGTGATCGCCTCCCAGCGCCAAATGGACTGGGATAAGTGGAAGAGATAAGTGGAAGTGAGGTTGCACTGAGACGAGTGGCGCTCGACACCAACCGCCTCACCGATCTGTTTCAGGGCGACGCGGAGTTGGCTGACCGGCTGGGCGAATGCGATGAGGTCTGGCTTCCGTTGATCGTCCTGGCCGAGATCAAGGCGGGATTTTACGGCGGCTCTCAACAACACCGCAACGAGGCGCTACTCCAGAGTTTTCTGGCGAAGCCCACGGTTGGAGTTTTGCTTCCCGCGCGGGAAACGGCGGAACGCTATGGACGCCTTTTTGTCCAACTCAAACGCGCTGGAACGCCGATCCCGGACAACGATCTTTGGATCGCGGCGCTGGTGTTGGAACACGATCTCGTGCTGATCACCCGCGATCAGCACTTCAACCAGATTCCGCAGTTGTTACGCGTTTGAAAAACGTGGCGCAAAAACCAAACGGATTGTTAACCTGAAACAGGTGTCATTCGCTGCGGTTCCTGCTCCCTCCGAGAAAAACTGGCGCAGCCGCCTGGCGGCTTGGGCAGACGGAGAGGCTCTTCTCCAGTACGAAGACAAAGTCCTGCTGCTGCTCACGCTGATCATCGGCGCGCTGGTGGGGCTGGTGGTTGCGGCGTTTATCTACGTCACCGAAGACCTGGGCGCTCGCATGTACCCGGCAGGAGGCGCGGCTTGGCGGCGCGTCCTGATTCCTACCGGCGGCGCGCTCATCACCGGTTATCTGCTCTCGCGTGTTTTCCCGAACGCGCGCGGCAGCGGTATCCCGCAGACCAAAGCAGCGCTGTTCTTGCGGGACGGCTACATCAGCTTACGCACGGTGATTGGGAAGTTTAGTTGCTGCTCGGCATCGCTCGCGAGCGGCATTGCGCTGGGACGCGAAGGGCCGTCGGTGCAAGTGGGAGCCGGGATCGCGTCCGTACTCGGCCGGCGTCTGGGGCTGGCCCCGAACAGAATTCGCGAGCTGATTCCGGTGGGCGCGGCGGCGGCGCTGGCGGCGGCTTTCAATACGCCCGTGGCGGCGGTCCTTTTCACGCTGGAAGAGGTGATGGGCGACTTGCACGCGCCGGTGCTAGGCTCCATCGTCCTCAGCTCGGCCACTTCGTGGGTCACGCTGCACCTGCTGCTGGGCGACGAGCCGCTATTTCACGTCCCTTCTTACCAACTAGTCAGTCCGATCGAATTCATCACATACGCGGTGCTTGGGGTCGCGGGCGGCTTGGTTTCGGTAGCGTTCGTGAAACTGCTGCTCGGGATTCGCAAATATTGCATGGGTATGCCGCGCTCGACAGAATGGTTCCAGCCGGCCATGGGCGGTCTGGCGGTAGGATTGATGGGCTGGTTCGTGCCGGACGTCCTGGGCGTCGGTTATGGGCACGTGAGCGAAGCGCTCAACGGGCAGATGACGCTCAAAGTGATGGCCCTGCTGGTCGTATTGAAACTGCTCGCGACCACCAGCTGCTACGGAACCGGCAACGCGGGCGGTATCTTCGGCCCTAGCCTGTTTATCGGCGCGATGCTGGGCGGCGCGGTGGGCACCGTGGCACATCAACTGGTACCGGATTTCACGGGCGGCGTCGGCGCCTACGCTTTGGTGGGTATGGGCGCGCTATTTGCCGGAATCGTGCGCGTGCCGCTCACGTCGGTGATCATGATCTTCGAGATGACGCGCGATTATTCCATCATCGTGCCGCTCATGATCGCGAACCTGATCAGCTTTTATATTTCGTATCGCTTGCAAGAAGAGCCGATCTACGAAGCTTTGCAGCACCAGGACGGATTGCATCTTCCATCCGGGCTCCGGTACCGGCAAGGCCTGCTCATTGTTCGGGACGCCGCGGAAGCTGCGGTAGATGTATTTACGAGATCGGACCGCGTACAGGACGCGCTCCCCCATTTAAATGCCGATCGCAATGCGTGGCCGGTAATGGATGGCGGGCGTTTGGCCGGCACGATCACGCTGGCGCAGGTTGAGCAAGAAATGGCGGAAGGCCGCGGCGATCGAGTGCTCGGCGAATTGCTTCCAGTGGATGTACCCAACCCCCTGCTCACGTCCGAGAATTTCCCGCACCTGCACATGGATCATCCGCTCGACATGGCATTGCGCCGCATGGCGCACAGCAAGCTCAACGTGCTGGCCGTGGTGGGGCGCGCCGATATTCGCGATTTGAAAGGCGTGGTCTCTCTCAAGGACATCCTGGAGGCGTATGGCGTCGCGGGAGAGAAAAGGCCGGCGCCGGCAGCGACCGGAGAGATTGGCGTTCCCCGCAGACTGGTGCCGGGGGTGATCGCCGCGGGTCTGGCGGTCCTGCTGGTCATTGGATTCCTGAACTACTACTACCGCTCCGAGCGGTCGCAGCGAGCCGAAGAATACTATTCGGCGGGCGACGAATTGCTCGCACAGGGCCGAGCTGAGGAAGCGGTGCAGCAGTATCGCGACGCGCTATCGGCGGCGCCGGGAAACGCGCAATATCGCCTGGGGTTAGGGTTCGCGCTGGCTAAGGCCGAGCATCCGGCGGAAGCATTGGTTTATTTGGACGCGCTACTGAAGCGCGATCCGGAGAGTGTGCTGGCAAATCTCGGGGAAGCGCGAATCGCGGCGGCGAACGGACAAATACCGGAAGCCGCGAAGCTTTATCGCCGGGCGATTGATGGTGCCTGGCCGGCGGGTCAAGAGCGGACCAGGATCGAAGCGCGCCGGGAATTGGCAGCGCTGCTGGCCAAGAGCGGGCAGCTCAGGGAGGCCGCGGATGCGTTCCGTGAGGTGATCAAAGCCGATGATCACGATGCGAACGCCTTTGCGGGCCTTGGCGAGGCTGATCTGACTTTGGAGAATTATCAGGATGCGCGCAACGCTTTTGAGAAGGCGGTCGAGCGCAATCCATCGGACGAAGCGAGCAAGAAGGGACTGGCGCTGAGTGAGCGCATCCTGGCGCTGGATCCGAACGCGCGCGGATTGCGGGTAGCGGCGCGTTACGAGCGGAGCAAGGAATTGCTGCGGGCAGAGGTCAGGCAGTTCGAACAGTGCCAGCCCGGAAGCAATGCATCGGATGCGGCGAAGAAGGCGCTCGGGAACCATCCCAGGCGGGGCGCGCTGGAAGATTCTGCGGAGAGGAATCTCTCACTTGCCGAGGATCTCTGGAAGCAGGGCCAGAAGCTGTGCGGCGCGAGCCTCAACAGCGGCGCGAGCCTTAACAGCTACGATGCGATCAATCGCCTCCTGGCCCGGCTTTCCAGGCAATAACCGAGCTAGTTGGCTTGCGCCTGCGTGATGTGAGCGCGGCGATTTTTCTGCCAGCACACCTCGTCGTGATCGGCACACACCGGCTTGTCCTTCCCGTAGCTGATGGTGGCCAGTTGATTGCCGGGCAGGCCCAGGTTGGACAAATACTCTTTGGCTTGCTTGGCCCGCGCATCGCCCAGCGCCATATTGTATTCATCCGATCCGCGCTCGTCGCAATGCCCTTCCACGGTCAACTTGAAATCCGGGTATTGCTTAATGATGTCGGCCAGCGTCTGCGCATCCGTCTTCAGAGCAACCTCGGCATCCGCGCGCAGAGTGTGCTGGTTGTAGTCGAAATAAGCATCCTGAATGCGGTTGAGCAGATCCTGGATGCGGGCCCGCGTGGCGGCGTCAGGCAGCCGGGATGCGGGAGTGGAAGCCACCTGCGCGGGCCGCGAATAATCCCTGGCGGGCGCTGGTTTGGATGCGACAGCAGGCGTGCTTTGCTGCACCGGTACCGGCGGCGGAGGGGCCTTTGCAACAACTTTTTTCGCGCAACCGGCGAATGTCATCGAGAGCGCTGTCAGGGCCGCGCAAGCCAAAAATCGATATTTCATCCCAAGCCTCCTAAGCTTTCGCTCTTCCAGAATACGGACGGGCAACCAGACAATAGAATCCCGTTGGCACTGTATTTCCACTAGTGCATTGCCTTAATCCCAGGTCGTTACCGTACTACAGGATGAACGCTATTCCCGTGCCGAGCTGAAGGTTCTACCTTAGAAAGAGATGTGGTTTCGTCCCGCCGCCGAGCTATTTCCGCAAACTGTCCGCTACACTGAGGCCAGTTACACTGGTAATGGCATGCGGCAGCGTCCCCGAGTGGTTCTGGTGGCGGGATTTGGCGGTCTGCTGCTCATCATGGCGGCCGCTGAAGCTGGGGCCTTGCTGTTCCTGAACAGCCTGCGCCACAACGACACGGCCTTACAGGCGCGCTTCTTGGCGCGCAACCGCACGCTGGAGCGGATTCGATCGAACATATATTTGTCCGGCACATTCGTGCGGGATTCTTTGCTGGCGCCGGAACAATCGGGGGCGCGGGCGCAACTGGCGACGCTCGACGGGCTGCGGCGCGATTCAGAAAGCGCATTGACCAGCTATGCCTCGGCGCTCGAGCCGGAAGAAGCGGCGCCCTTCCAGGATCTGCGTTCCCAAATTGAGGCGTATTGGAACGTGCTGGATCGCACTCTGGCTTGGACCGGCGAAGAGCGCGGAAAGTACCGCGACGCGTTCTTTTACGAGGAACTGGTTCCGCGGCGCACGTCGATGCTGCAGATAGCCGACCGCATCGAAGCGCTGAACGAAGAGGCGCTGCGGCGCGGCGACATGAAGCTGGGCGACCTGTTCGGACGGCTTCAATTCGGGCTGCTCGCGATGATCGCGGTGACGCTCGTGGGCGGGGCCAGTCTGGCCGCCCTCACCATATTCCACATCTTGAAATTGGAAGGCGAGGTTCAGAAGCGGCTGACGGAAAGCGTCCACGCGCAATCCAGTTTGCAGGAACTTTCAGCGCGCTTGGTGCGGGCGCAGGAGGAGGAGCGGCGCGCCTTGTCGCGCGAACTGCACGATGAAGTGGCGCAAGCGTTTTCGGCCGTGTTGATGGAAGCCGAGAATCTGCTGGATCTGGCATCGGCGCCGGAAGTGCGGGCGCATCTGGATTCCATTCGCGCCGTGGCTGAAAAAGGCATGAATGAGATCCGCAATATGGCGCTGCTGTTGCGGCCTTCCATGCTGGACGATTTCGGGCTGCTGCCCGCACTCGAGTGGCAGGCCCGCGAGATCGGCAGGCGCACCGGGTTACGCGTGCAAGTAGCAAGTGAAATGCCGGGTGAGCTGCCGGAGGAGCATAAGACCTGCGTGTACCGCGTGGTGCAAGAAGCGCTCAATAATTGCGCGCAACATGCGCAGGCCAGCGCAGTGCAAGTTTGCGTACGGCACGAAGCCGGCGAAATTTTGGTGACGGTGCAGGACGACGGCAGCGGTTTCGACCCCCAGCGCGTGCGCGGATTGGGATTGCTCGGAATGGAAGAGCGGGCGCGGCACTTGGGGGGTAGCTTTCAGATCGACTCACGGCCCGGCCGTGGAACTCTGCTGAGCGTGGCGCTACCACTGGCAGCGATTCCCGATGTGGTTGAGATTCGTGCGCCAACGCTAGAGCCGGAACTGGTCTGGAACGGAGGCCTGGCGGATGGAGCAGATTCGCATTCTGCTGGCTGACGATCACAACATCCTGCGCGACGGAATGCGTTTGCTGCTGGAGCGGCAACCGGGGTTCGTGGTGGTTGGAGAAGCTGCCGACGGCCGCGAGACGTTGCAGCTGGCGCAGGATCAACGCCCCGACGTGGTGGTGATGGACATCGCCATGCCCAATATGAACGGCATCGAAGCCACGCGGCGCATCGTTGAAAAACATCCCAACATCGGAGTCGTGATTCTGAGCATGCATCACGACGAGAGCTACATCATCCGCTCATTGAAGGCGGGGGCGCGGGCCTACCTGCTCAAGGACGCTATGAAGGCCGAGCTGATCTCGGCCATTGAAGCGGTAGTTGACGGACGTTCGTTCTTCAGCCCCAAGGTAAGCCGGATTTTGCAGGAAGACTATTTTCAGGCGCTGGGCCGCAAGGACACCGACGACAGCTATGATTTGCTAACCGGCCGGGAGCGCGAGATCCTGCAAATGATCGCCGAAGGCAAGACCAACAAAGAGGTCGCCAACACGTTGAACCTCAGTCTGTACACGGTGGATACGCATCGCACGCATATTTTGCAGAAGCTGAATCTGCATAGCGTGCCGGAGCTGATCCTTTACGCGGTGCGCAAGGGAATCATTTCCTGATTCGTTATTGCGTCACCGTCAAATTCGCCGCCTGGCTCGGAACTCCTCCCACCGTCACCACCACTGGCTGCACGCCGAGCGGCGTATTGGCCGGAACCACGTAGTTGATTTGCGTCACGCCGACCAAACCGCTCGGGATGCCGATGAAGGCGATGTTTGCGTTCTGGCTCCCTACTGCGACCGTCACCGGGAGCTGGGGCTTGGGAAGGTTGGCGGTCGGAGTGCCGGCAGCGGGCGTGGTTCCGTCCGCCAACGCGGGAGACACCTGCCCTTCGCCGGTAATAAAGAGCGTGGTGGTTTCGCCGCGCGCGGCGCTCGAAAATGGAGCGGCAGTTGAGCCGTTCGTCATGAAGATTCCAGGCGCCGCGGGCGCGATGACCAGGTTGTAATTGTTAGCGTTCAAATAAGGATTACCAACCACCAGCGTCGCGTTTCCAGGCTGAGTTTCATAGGGGATCTGGATATTCACCTGATTGGGCGAAACGTAATACAACGGCGTGCCCACCCCGTTCACCGAGGCCTCAAATCCAGCCAGATACTGCGGCAGTGGAATGACGCCTGCCGATTGCGCGAAATCTCCGAACGCGCTGCCATAAACGCTCACCAGCATCCCTGGAGCGTAGGACTGCTTGCCTGACGCCGCGTTGCTCGCGCCGCCAACCACGAGCGGCGTCTGTGGCCCTTCAAAAGGAACCGAGAGCGTCTCGGTCCATTGCCTGCCGCTCATATCCTCGCCTTTGAAGACGAAGACCACATTGGCCGGAACGGCCAGATTCGTCAGGCTGAAATCGGTAGAAGAGGAAACGGATCCATTCGCGGGGATGGTCGCCTTGCCAAAAACGCTCGCGACGTTATAACTCACGCCGTTGATGGTGACGCTGGTCAGTGTGGTGGTCACTCCGGCTTCTTCGGTCAGCGTCAGGATGAAGGGCCAGCTGCCGCTCTGCTCATAGACGGGATTGGCGGGATAGGGAGCACCAGCCACCATTTGGAGCAGCGAAGGCACCACCGCGGACGCCGTCGGCGCCTGGCTGGTCCACTGGCGCACAAAATTGTAAGCGTCCACGGAACCGAGACCGCTGGCCCGGTCATATCCTGAACCCGCGTTGTATCCGAAGATGCCACTGGTGCAATTGGGCGAGCCGATGACGCACGGGACGCTGTTATTGCCGACCGTGAGATCGTGCAGCGCTCCAGTGGAATTTTGGGCCATCCGATACAGCGTCGGATTGATGTTGCCTAACCCCGCTTGTTGTTGAGCTCCGCTTGAGATCAGATATTCGTTCAGCAGAGTCACGATACCGGCCATGGTGGGCGCAGCAAACGAAGTGCCTCCGTAGATCTGCTGGGAGCCGCTGGTGTAAACGATGTATCCGTCGTGATCCGGCGAAGCAGAGATGGAGAGATCGGGAACATTACGAAAGCCATTGTTCGGAACGCCCGGCCCGCTTTGCCAGACGGGTTGCGGAAAATACAGGCTGGCGCCGCCGCCGCCCGCCGAAAGCCCGATGCCGAAGCCGGTGTCGTTCCAGACTTTTTCGGGAATATAGGATAGGGCTGAAGCGCTATTCGCGGTGTTGTTATTGCTCCAATATGAGCCGCTGCCTTCGTTAAACTCGGTGCCGCCCATCGCGGTTACTTCGGGGACGCTGCCTGGGGCGTCCACCGAGAGGCCGTTCTCGGCGATAAACGGGCTGGGGTCCAGGTCATCGCAATCCGCTGCTCCGGTGTCGCCGGACGCGGCCAGCCAGGTGATGCCTTCCGAGTTGGCTTGCTGCGCCATTTGGCGCTCACCGGGCAGATCGGCCAGATTCCCGTACTCGCAGAGACCGTAGCTCAGGCTGATGACGGGCGCATAGTCCTGGTCGACGGCGTCTTGCACAGACGTGAACACGTCGGGGGAATACACAAAAAAGATCATGGCATTTCGGGCCACCGCTCCGGACCACTCCACGTCCAGGTCGGCTTCCGGCAAATCGCTATCGCTGATGCCGGGATCGGCCTGGCCCGATACAAGAATCTTCTGGAGATTGATCGCCGGAAGATTGAAGGTGCTCCGAAATGTCTGAATGTCGGAAAGGTAAATGTCGGTCTGTCCGACCACAACCAGCTTCTGTCCGGTGCCGTCCAAGCCAGCGGTGTAGAGCCGCGCGACGTCGTAGATGGTCGCAAAATCGTCCGGAGCGATGTGATGCTCCCCGTTTCCGGCGTTGTCCCGCGGCGCCGGAGCCTTCCGCCTGCTGCGCGGCTTCAGCCGATAATTATTCAGACCGCGAAAGCTCAGCACAATGCCGGAGAGCGCCTCGGGAATGGAGGGGTCGGTCGAATTCGCGTAATGAACCTCGCCCTTCTCCAGATATTCGTGAATCTGGGTATCGAGCGCGTTTCCCAGCTGCTGCGCCGTGCCGCTGAACTCGATCCAGGTGCGGCTCCGAGCCACGCGGTCCACCGTGAGGCCTTGCGCCGTGAGCCACGCGCTGATCTGGCTCACGTCATTTCGGCTCACACCGAAGCGCTCGGCATATTGTTCCGGCGTCAGCCATTTGTGGAAATCGGCCGAGGCCGGGTCGCGCTGAGCGGTCAGTAATTGGTCCAGAGAAGCCTGCTGGGCCGGGGAAGGCTTCAGGTAAATGGTCACACCGCGCATGGCGAACGACCGGGAGACCGCGCCCTGGTCAAACTCCGCCCGCGCACGAGAAGGCACTTGGCCCGTCAATACAACGATTCGCCGGCTGTCGATCCGGGCGCTGATGCGATCCGGCTGCGCTTGAAGCGCGGCCGCCAGGAATATGCCGACGAATACAAAAATAGTAGATCGGAAGGAAGCGCGCATTGGGCGGGGATTTGATTTCGATAGACTAAACACGAATGCTGGGTGTCCGTAGCAGTGCCGTCATACTCGCGGTATTTGGCGTGGCCCCTCTGTTCACCGCGGAATCGTCTTCGCCTTTTTCCGGCCGATGGGACTTGACCATTATCACATCGAAGGGCGCGTACCCGGCGTGGATGGAATTTGCCGATCAAGCTGGAACGCCCGCCGTCCGTATGGTCGGCCGCACCGGCAGCGTGCATCCCGTGAAGAACGCGCAGGCCGACCAAACTCACTTGACGTTTGAAGACGGTGCATCGCATGCGATGTGGCAATTGACTGTTCAGGATCGAAAAATTACCGGGCAAGCTCCGGATGGTCAACTGATCGGAGTTCCCGCGCCCGCACTCAAGAACCAGGCGCCCACTGCTTGGAGCAACCCTGCGCCGCTCTTCGATGGCCGCGACTTTACCGGATGGTTGCCCGACAATCCCGCGGCAAACCATTGGACGGCCGCAAACGGCGAGTTGCAGAATACGCAAGCGGGCGCGAACATCCGCACCACGCGCAATTTTGGCGATTTTAAACTGCATATCGAATACAACTGCCCTCCCGGCGGCAACAGCGGTGTCTATTTGAGGGGCCGCTACGAAGTACAGTTGGAGTATGAGCCGGCCGGCAAAAACGATTCGTTCCACAGCATGGGTTCGATCTACGGATTCATTGCTCCCGCCATTACGCTCGACCCTCGCCCCGGCCAGTGGGAATCTTACGACGTGACGCTCGTGGGCCGCACCGTCACCGTGGTTCGGGACGGCGTGCACATTATCGACAACGCGGAAATTCCAGGCATTACCGGCGGTGCGTTGGATAGTCGTGAAAGTGAGCCAGGGCCGATCTATTTGCAGGGCGACCATACGGGCGGATTGAAGTACCGCAACATCACGATCTCGGTGCCGCCCCATATGGTTCGGATCAGACGATAAAATTCGCTACAGGCATGTCGACAGGCAGACAGGATCAGATGCCCAGACGGCCATTGAATCTGCAATCAGCCGCCTAAACAAAAGCAAAATCGAGGTCCAGCGAATATCGAACCATTGGCGCAAGACTTGCCACCGGGAATGTCACTATGCAGAATGTCACTATACAGAATATCTGTCGCGCAGCAGTTCTCTTTCTGATTGCAGGCTCCCTGGCCCTCGCTCAACAGGTTCTTACGCTCACTTCCGGTGCGCAGTTGCAGGGAAGATACGCCGGCGGGAAGGCTAACACCGTCGAGTTCATCGATCAGCAAGGAAGCCGGCACAAGATCGACATCTCGCAGATGCAAAGCCTGGTGTTCACCGGCCCATTGCCGCCGCCGATGGCTCCAACCGGCGCCGTCGGTTACGATCCGAATTCTCCAGCACCCGGGCTCCGAGAGCGCGGCTACGTGGATTCGGACGCCGAACCGAAGGGGGGCTGGAGCCGCACCTCCACGGTTCCCGCAGGCACTGAAATCCAGGTGCGAACCATCGATAAAATCGATGTACGAAAGCCCGATCCGCGGCAACACTTTCTCGCGTCCATTGAGCGGGACGTGATGGATTCGGACGGCCGCGTCGCCATTCCACGAGGTGCATCCGCGCACCTGATTGCCCGCGACGTGGGAAACGGCGAGATCGCCATCGACCTGCGCTCGGCCAGCGTCGACGGCCGGCGCTACCTGCTGAACAGCATAAACATCACCGGCGTGCATACCCGTGATGGGCTTGGCGCCAACCAGCGTACCGGCGCATTTGTCGGAGGCGGAGCCCTTCTCGGCTCGGTCCTGGGCGCGATCGCTGGTGGGGGTAGGGGCGCGGCCATCGGCGCT
>JBEKLB010000042.1:0-23642 GCA_050010415.1 Bryobacteraceae bacterium
CACCGCAACGGGCTGCCGTGAAACCGGAGCCGAAGCTTGCGTATAAGGGCGCGCCACGCGCTCCAATTCGGGATCGTTGGTTCGCCAGACCCGGTCACCCGGGCGGATGCGCTCGAAACGGATTGCGCCATTTCCGAAGCGCAATTCCAACCGGCCATTGGATGCCGGCGCAACCTGGTAAACCCGGCCGCCTTCTTCGGGCTCTTCCGGACTCCGCCAATCGGCCGCGTCGAACACCACACCGTCGCCCGGCTTGAGGGGCGCGATGTCATGAGCTTCACTGGATTCCAGGACCACGCGATCTGGCTCCAAACGTTCCACCCGTCCCATGAAAACGCCCCGGTGGCGCGGCGCACGGCCGTTGACCACCAGTTGATGGTTGGTCCCGGTCATAAAAAACGGGCCCAACCCGCGCGAATATACCTGTTCGAGCCGCAGCCTCTCGGAGGGTTCGACCGCGGTCTTACGGCCGGCCCAGGCTTCGTCCACGGCCTTGCGATACGCGCGCGTAGTTAACGCGACGTAATCCGCATCTTTATACCGGCCTTCAATCTTCAACGCGGCCACACCAATTTCCAGGATTTCCGGAACTTGTTCTAATGCGAAAAGATCGCCAGGCGAAAGAAGGTAACGCGCGTCGCCTAAAGATTCGAGGCGCCCATCCACCAGCATTTCGTACGGCAGACGGCAGGCCTGAGCGCACTGTCCCCGATTCGCGCTGCGTCCACCCCAAGCTTCCGAAGAAAAACATTGTCCGGAGTAAGCCACGCACAGCGCTCCGTGGACAAACATCTCCACTTCGCAGCCAGTCTTCCGGACGATGGCACGCACTTCATCGAGCGATAATTCTCTCGCCAGATTGACGCGGTTGACGCCAAAGCTCTGGGCCAGTTCCACACCCTCCACGTTGGTGATGCTGGTCTGAGTGCTGGCATGCAGCTCGACGTCGGGCGCAATTTGGCGGATCAGTTTCACGATGCCGTAATCCTGCACGATCAACGCGTCGGCGCCGGCCTCTACAATGGAAGCAATGGTGCGGGCCGCCTCCAGCAATTCGTGCTCGAACACCAGCGTATTGAAGGTGATGAACCCGCGAACGCCCCGCGCGTGCAGAGTGCGCATCACCTCGGGAAGCTCGTCGAGAGAAAATCCCGTCTTCGCGCGCGCCGAAAAATGTTTCAGGCCGAAATAAACCGCATCCGCGCCAGCTTCAATGGCGGCGTGCAATTGCGGCCAATGACCGACCGGGCTCATCAGTTCGGGTTTGCGTGGAGCTTCGAGCATGTACAACCATCTCCAGCGTAACGCAGGCCGGCTAGGCTAGCGCTTGATCGACAAGCTACGAACTCTTGTCGCCGAACAGCGCCAGGGCCGTACGCGCGCGTTTCCGCATCATGGATTCGAAGGAAATGCGGGACACCGAGATGAGCTTGCGCATTTCGGCCTCTCGCAGCAAGTTCCGTGCACCGGTGGGCATCCGGGCAGCGGCACGCTCAAAGGCGCCAGAAGAGGCCGCGAGCATGCCCGCGATGGCGCGATAGTAACCCTGCTGGCCCTGCACTCGCTTGCATCCGGTCACTAGCGCCGCTAGCACTTCGGCGCTCTCTTCCATTTGCGCCACAACGGTTCCCCATTCGTCAAGGAAGGGGCTCAGCGGCAGGAGAGTATTCGACGAGCGGCGCAGCGCTTTCACCGTGCGAAGCGGATAATGCCGGTGGCCTTCGGTGGAAAGCCCGGTGTGTTGATAGATGCGAACGGCCAGCGCGAAGCGGCCACGCTCGGCGAAATGCTCCATCAGCGGTGTGGTGAGCGGAGTTTTCTTCCAGAAGCCCATGCCCTGCGTAAGGTCGCCCCGATTGTGCGCCAGCGTCATAGACAGGCGCAGTAGATCGAGCTCGGCATCGCGCTCGGCAGCCACTGCATCGAAGACCGCCTGTTCGCGATCGATTTCCGCTTCGATGGCAGCCTGCGCTTCTTCGGCCGACACCTGGTCGCCAATTTCCAACATGCGTCCCAGGCCACCCGCGATGGCGCTCCAATGTTCGCCGTCATGGCCGCTCACGCCGCGCACGGAACGCACGGAAACGCCGTCCTCGGTCCAGGCGCGCGAGGCCAGCGCCAGCCGCAGCATGGGCCGCAGAACATCGGGGTCGCGCGATTCACTCCACAAGATGCCGCGGATCTTGGTGTCGACATCGGTGGGCACGAAAGTTCCCACGGTGGCGTGATGACAAGCCAGACAGAGCGCAAAGTAACTCTGGAGCTGCTCTTCGGGCGTGAGGTTGTCGCTCAGCATATTCCGCCAGTTGGCGAGAATGCGCAGGAAGCCGTCGGGTGAGCTTCCCAAGTGGATCAGATGGCCGGGCTCCGCCGGTGGCAAGCGCGCTTCTAAGAACGGCGCGGTGTTCGAGACCTGCGCCATGAGAGTCTCTGGCGATATCCACTGGGCCCACGCCTCGCGGGGCCGTTTGATCACGGTTTCCGGCAAATCACCAGTATGACGCGACTCCCATTACCAGCTCATGCCATGCTGGAAATAGATGGGTGTGCTGCTCAGTGTCTCCGCGATTGGCAAGCGTTTCGGCGCGCGCGTGCTTTTTGAAAATCTCTCGCTCAGCCTCTCGGAGGGTGATCGAACCGGACTGATCGGCCCGAACGGCAGCGGCAAAACCACGCTGCTCGAAATCCTGGCGGGAAATGACGCGCCCGAAATCGGAACGCGCGCCCTGCGCAAGCAGACTCGCTTGGCCTACGTTCCGCAGGATTCGCTGTTTGCGCCCGGCGATACGGTTGCCTCCGTCCTCAGCGCGGCTGTCGAGAGCCTGGCATTGGAAGAAGACGAGAAGTCCGCGCGCGTGCAGTTGATGCTGGGCCGGGCCGAATTCTCCGATCCGGTAACACCCGCTGAAGCTCTTTCCGGCGGATGGAAAAAGCGGCTGGCCATCGCAGCCGCGCTCATCACGCAACCCGACGTGCTGCTTCTCGATGAGCCCACCAATCATCTGGATCTGGATGGCATCCTTTGGCTGGAGACGGCCATCCAGGCCGCTCGCACTGCTCTGGTAGTTACCCACGATCGTTATTTTCTGGAGCGCGTCGCGACCCAGATGGTGGAAGTGAACCGCGTGTATCCGCAAGGCTCGTTCCAGGTGAGTGGGAACTATAGTGAGTTCCTGGAGAAGCGCGAGGATTTTCTAGAAGCGCAGGCCAAACAAAAGGACGCACTCGCCACCAAAGTGCGGCGCGAGATCGAATGGCTTCGCCGGGGACCGAAGGCCCGCACCGGAAAATCGCGCGCTCGTATCGATTCCGCCGGGCGCCTCATCGAAGAGTTCTCCGCCGTCACGGAGCGCAGCCGAAGCGGCACGGCCAAAATCGATTTCACCTCATCCGATCGCAAGACCAAGCGCCTGATTGAAGCCGAGGGTATCGGCAAAACGCTGGGCGGGCGCAAGCTTTTTGAAAATCTGAACCTGGTTCTCTCACCTGGCGTGCGCATCGGGCTGGTGGGCGCCAACGGCAGCGGCAAGACCACTCTGCTCCGATTGCTCGAAGGCGTCATTCAGCCCGACCAGGGAACCATCCGCTGCGCGGATCAACTGCGAGTGGTGAGTTTCGCGCAGGACCGCGGCGCGCATCTGGATCCCGATCGAAGCCTGCGCCGAACCTTGTGCCCGGAAGGCGACATGGTGATTTATCGCGATCGCACGATTCATGTCGCGGGTTGGGCCAAGCGCTTTCAATTTCGCGACGACCAGCTCGACATGCCGGTTTCGCGGCTCTCGGGCGGCGAACGCGCCCGCGTGATGATTGCACGCTTGATGCTGACCACCGCGGACGTTCTGCTGCTGGACGAGCCCACCAACGATCTGGATATCCCGACGCTCGAAGTGCTTGAGGACAGCCTGCTCGATTTTCCCGGCGCACTGGTGCTGGTGAGTCACGATCGCTACATGCTGGACCGCGTGTCCACCATGGTGATCGGCCTGGATAGCGGCCCGGATGGTGTCCAAGCAGGCATCTTTGCCGACTACTCGCAATGGGAAGCCTTTCGCAGCGAGCCGGCAGCGGAGAAAGCCGCGGTTAAAGAATCGCGCCCGGTTACGTTACCCGATGAACCGAAAAGGAAGCTTTCCTACCTACAGCAGCGAGAGTGGGATGGCATGGAATCGAAAATCCTGGAAGCGGAACGGGAACTCGCCCGGTTCCAGCAAGAACTCGAAACATTTGCATCGGACGCGGAACGCGTGGGCCAGGCCTACGAAAAAATGCAAGCCGCGCAAGGCCGCGTCGACGAGCTCTATGCGCGCTGGGCGGAACTGGAAGCCTCAGTCGCGAAGTGAATCGCTGCGCGGCAAAATGCATCGATCAGAGGATGCGGATTTCCCGGCGTGGATCTGGCCTGGGGCACGAATAGCGTTCCCAGGAAAAACGGATGGGCGGGAAGTTCCACGATCCTCAGCTCGCCATTTTCATCCCGGCCGGTGATTTCCAAGCCATATTTCTCCAGTTGATCCTGATACCCGGGATTGAGTCCGAAGTTGCAATGGTACTGCTCCATCGATCGCGTGGCATGGCAGGCCACCGCAGCCTAGCTGCCTGGCCTGATGGCTACCTCCGTGGTCTTTCCACGCAGCGAACAACTGAGCGGCGTGATGAACAGACAGCACGCAGCCACACCGCTTCGATTGGTTCACCCAGCGCTGCTGACGCGTGCTGAATGCCGTTCGTGGTCGCAACATGGGTGGGATTGTTGCCGTTGTAGTCACCCATGATGCCGATTCTAATGCCAGTGGCGATGACCATGGGATCTATCGCACCGGCTGGGCGTAGTAACCGGTTCGAGTGAGCGCCTTCAGCCCCGGCTTGTCGAGCTTCATTTCGAGGGAATGGAATTCGTTGGGACCGTCACCGACCAAACCGTCAAAGGTGACGACGTAGAAAGCGCTCGCGTCCGCAATGCACGATGCGATCTCGCCTGCCACATCGTTATCCGATATGAGAACCCGGCCGCCGCTTTGAGTGGCAAAAACTTGCAGGCCGAGATCTCCTAATTGTACCTGCCTCGCTTTCTTAACTCCTTTTACGAACTCCAGGTAATACGAAGTTCGGAACCCTCCAGCGTCCGCGGTGCCCAGCGGATCTACACTGTAGAGCGTGATGCGGGCTTGCCGCAGGCTGTCGGAAAGGCCGACAACTTGATTGAAAATCCTCTGCTGATCTTTGTCGCTCAACTGGATGCGCGGACCAGTCAGAAGAGGCCAACCCGGGCTGATCCAAATTACGAGTTTTCGTCCCGGGCGGGGTGTTTCGTAATCGGCCAGCTGGTGCAGCGCGTTGAGCGACAGCCCGACCCGGTCATCGGCGCCGTAAATTCCTTGCGACCTGGTCACTGTTCGCAACCCGGCTTTGTTCTCACTTAACTCAGTCGCGAGAGCATTTCCATCTCGAGTGCTCAGGTTGCTCATCGCGAGCCCTTTATCGGAAAGAACGGCCAGCGACACCGGGCGCGGCAGTTCTCCGCCGTCACGTTTCAGAAACTTTTCGATCTCTTGACGCGCATAAGACACCCGGGAAAATGCGGTGTTGACTTCATCCACGACCAAAACGACATCCAGCGGTGGATCGGCCGTTTGGGTGCCGCCCTCGACGGCGGTGAACGACAAAAGCTTTTGCGGCTGTTTGTTGTCGAGAAGCGTGAAATCCTGCTGTTGCAAGCCGGATACTGGCTTTCCGGACTTATCGGTCACCATTACATCGAGGGTAATCCGCCTATTGGCGGGTTCGGACTGCTGTGCCTGCCCGAAAAAAACGAAGAGGCAAAATACGGGGATCAAACGCAAGCACCAGGTGCTCATGACTAATCACCTCACCTCAAGCTTAGATCCATCAGCGCAGGCTAGGGTTTCCATTTATCTAGGTTCCGCGGACGTTTTTTCCTCACGGTTGGTCGCAAGTTGGCCCTTGACGCAGACTGGTTTGTGCCACGGACTAGAACTGCAATGAACGATGCCAGCGATCCCAACGAAGCGCGGGTGCGGTCGCTCCGCCGGTGGAGCGAGAATGGCCTGGAGGAGATGACGCTCGGCGTGCTGTTCTGCCTGTTCTGTGGAATCTTCTTGCCGGGGTATTGGCTTCCCAACGGGACGTTTCTTGGCCAGCACTACGCGACATTGTCGCCCTATTTCCTGGCGGCATGTGCCGTGGCGATGGTGTTGACGCTCAAGAAAGTGCGGGCGAGATTCATCTACCCGCGGACGGGCTATGTGGTCTTTCGTCCAGCCCCGTCGCGGATATGGATTGCCGTGGCCGGTCAGGGAATCGCCGCTGCCATGGCGTTGGCCACGGTTTACTGGAGATCCAGCTTGCCGGATCTCAGCCGGGCGTGGGGACCGGCGGCGCGATGTGGGTGATGGGGGGAATGGGCGTGGCGCTGGCAACGGACGGTGCAGTGCGCCTGCAGCGCTTTCTGAAGACGCACCCGATCGTTTCGGATGGTCAGAGCCTGAGCGAGGATCCTCCGCATGCCTGAGCTGGATCGTGTGATTCCCGAACAGGCGCGCCTGGCAATCGTCACGCTGCTGGCAACTGTCGAGGAGGCCGATTTTCTTTACCTGCTGCAGGCCACGGAACTTACCAAGGGCAATCTGTCGGCGCATCTTGCGAGGCTCGAAGCGGCGGGGTACGTCGAGATCGAGAAGGCCTTCCGCGGCAAGATTCCCATGACACTGGCGCGGCTGACACCGGAAGGTCTGGAGGCGCTCAAGACCTATCGCAAGGAAATGACGGCGCTTCTCAACCTGAGCAAGAATGCGAGCAAAGGCGTGCGTAAACGAAGCCGTGTTGCCGCAGTGCGTCCCTTGGCCGCACGTCCGTTGGCTGCACCTCAACGGGCCTAAGCCTAGGAACGATCCTCTCGAACCGGCACTCGTTCATAACGCCGGCCCAGACTCTGGAACTGGCGCTGGCGCAGGCCAGCCCGATGCAGCATGTATCTTGCAAGCAGCCGCAAAATGGATAGCCCGTAGAGCGAGCTTTGCAGGAACGAAGCGGAAGACGCTTCCGGAAAATAGCGGGTCGGCACCGGCACATCGCGGATTCGCATTCCGGAATCGACAAACTGCGCGACGATCTCCTGATCGAATAGAAAATTGTCGGAATTCGTCTCCAGGTTCACCGCTTCGAGCGCGGCGCGACGATAGGCCCGATAGCCGGTGTGATATTCACTGAGGTGCAAGCCGAAGACCCGATTTTCGAGAAACGTCAGGAAACGGTTGGCGACATACTTCCACCACGGCATGCCCCCGTGCATGGGGTTGCCTTCCATCAGCCGCGATCCAAACACCACGTCTGCCTCATCCCGTTCAATCGGCTCAATCACCCGGGGCAGCAGCTTGGGATCGTATTGATAATCCGGGTGAACCATCACGATGATCTCGGCGCCCGCCTTGAGCGCTTCGCGGTAGCAGGTCTTCTGGTTCGCTCCGTAGCCGTAGTTGCGATTGTGAACGAACAATTCCAGACCCAGTTCACGGGCGATTTTGACGGTGTCGTCCGAGCTCCCGTCGTCCACCAGGATCACTTGATCCACCAGGGCAGGCGGGAGGTCCGCATAAGTGATGCGCAACGTTTTGGCGGCGTTGTAAGCGGGCATCACCACCACGATTTTTTGGTCACGCGACATTCCAAAACCCTAAAGGAAGCTTTCCCCAGTGTAGGTCAATTCCACAGTTGGCAGCTAAACTGAAGTGGCCGGCATGCCGCAAAAGTATCGCGCTTTTCTATTTGACGCCTACGGAACGTTGTTCGATATTCACTCAGTGGTGGTGCGGGCCGGCACAGGTATCGCCGGAGATCTGGATGCTTTATCGCAGCTCTGGCGGCAAAAGCAGCTCGAGTTCACCTGGCTGCGGGCGCTGATGGATCGGTATCAGGATTTCGAGAAAATCACCGAGGACGCTCTGCGCACCGCTCTCGATCAACTTCACTTGGAGGCCACCGAGGCTCAAGTGCGGAAACTTCTGGATGCGTATCTTACACCCGCTGTGTTTCCGGATGCGAGAGCGGCTCTGGACATTTTGCGCGGCTCTCCGCTAGCCATTCTCTCCAACGGCTCGCCAAGGATGCTGGAGGCTGCGGTCCGCAACAATGGTCTGGAGTCCTGCTTCTCCAACGTCATTTCCGTGGACCCGGTGAAGACCTATAAGCCGTCTCCCCGGGTTTATCAACTCGGACCCGAGGCGCTTCACTTGCCGGCGGAAGAGATTCTTTTTGTGTCGTCCAACGCGTGGGATGCCGCGGGCGCTAAGGCTTTCGGATACCGCGTCTGCTGGTGTAATCGGTCCGGCCGGCCAATGGAGCGCTTGGGATTCGCGCCGGACATCGTAGTTTCGAGCCTGGATCAGCTTTCCGACCGAGCCCGTTCGCTACAATAAAACTGCTTCACTCTCCCCATGATCCAAACGTTATTTGGCGCCGTAGAACAAGAACCCAACCTGCTGGATCGCCTGAAGGCCGGCATCCAGAAGACGCGTTCGGGGTTGCTGGATCGCCTGGAAGACGCCGTCGCGGGGCGCAAGGAAATCGACGCCGATGTTCTGGACGAGCTGGAGTATGCGCTCATCACCGCCGACATCGGCGTCAATACGGTGAGCGAGGTTCTCGAAAGCATCCGCCAGCGCGCGGATCGCAAGCAACTGGCCGACGCGGGCGAGATCAAGCAGCTGATCGCGCAGCATCTCCTCGAAGTATTGGAAGCGGCCGAGCGGCCGGTTCCGCACGTGGCGGAGCCTCCGGCCGTAGTATTTGTAGTGGGGGTGAACGGCGCGGGCAAAACCACCACCATCGGGAAGCTGGCCAGCCGGTATAAATCCGAGGGACGCAGCGTGTTGCTGTGCGCGGCCGACACTTTTCGCGCCGCCGCCATCGAGCAGTTGCAGGTATGGGGCGTGCGCACCTCCACCGACGTAATCAAACAATCCGCCGGCGCCGACCCGAGCGCCGTGGTGTTCGACGCGCTGCAGGCGGCCAAGGCTCGCAACGTGGATTACGTGATTGTGGACACTGCCGGACGCCTGCACACCAAGACCAACCTGATGGCGGAGCTGGAAAAAATGCGCCGAACCGCGGCGAAAGTAATTCCCGCTGCCCCGCACGAAGTGCTGCTGGTGCTGGACGCGACCACCGGGCAGAACGGGCTGGAGCAGGCTCGCAAGTTTACCGAATCGAGCGGGGTCACCGGTCTGGTGCTCACCAAATTGGACGGAACGGCGAAGGGCGGCGTGGTGGTTGCGATCGCGAGGGAATTGAATCTGCCCATCCGTTACGTCGGCGTCGGCGAGCAAGCGTCGGACCTGTTGCCCTTTGAACCCGACAAATTTATCGCGTCACTATTTAATTGATGGCCATATTCTCATGCTGAGAAGCCCGCTCATGGATGAGGCGCTGGAACTGGCGCGGCAGGGGCTGGGGCGCACCAGTCCGAACCCGGCTGTGGGCGCGGTGCTGGTGAAGGACGGCCAGATCGTCGGACGCGGCTTTCACACTTATGCGCAGGCCAAGCACGCGGAGGTAATCGCGCTCGAAGAGGCGGGCGAGCAATCGCACGGAGCAACGCTCTACATCACGCTCGAACCCTGCTCGCATCATGGACGCACGCCGCCTTGCGCGGATGCCTTGATACGCGCGGGCGTCACGCGGGTGATCGCCGCCATGGAAGATCCCAATCCGCAAGTGGCCGGGCAGGGATTCCGCCGGCTGCACGCGGCCGGCATCGCGGTGGAAGTTGCCTCTGAATATACCGACCAAGCGGCGCGGCTGAATGAACCCTTCATTCACGCGATGAAAACCGGCCTTCCACTGGTGACCTTGAAAGCAGCGCTCACTCTGGATGGTAAGATCGCGGCGCCTGAAGACAATACGGGCTGGATTACCAGCGAGCGCGCCCGCGCGCACGTGCAGGAGATCCGCCACGTGGCTGATGCGATTCTCACGGGCATCGGCACCGTGCTTTCGGACGACTGCCTGCTTACCGACCGCACCGGCCTGGAGCGCAGCCGCCCGCTGTTGCGCATCGTGGCCGATTCCACGCTTCGCATTCCGGTGAATTCGCGCATGATCGCGAGCGCTAACGGCGACGTGGCTGTGATCACCACTTCGGCATCGTCGGAGGAGCGGCGCCGCGCGCTCGAATATCGCGGTGTGCGCGTCGTGGTGTTCGATGGCCCTGGCGGACGCGTGGACCTTAGCAAGCTGCCCACCTGGCTCGCGAGCGAACAATACCGGTCTTTGATGATCGAATCGGGAAGCAAGCTGAATTGGGCGGCGCTCGAATCCGGGATTGTCGACAAGATCTTCTTTTACTACGCGCCGAAAATCCTGGGCGGCCTGCGGAGCCTCCCGGTGGCCGGCGGAACGGGGCGGTTGCGGCGTACCGACGCCATCCAACTGCACCAGGTGCGGCTGCATTCCATCCCTCCCGACGAATTCGCCGTGGAAGGTTACGTTCTGAAGTAAAGGCTACGTCCTGAAATAAATGTTCACCGGGATCATCGAAGAAGTTGGGACAGTGGCATGCGCGGGAGCGCGTATGCGGGTGGAATGCCGGCTGGTGCTGGAAGATATAAAGGAAGGCGCCAGCGTTGCGGTGAACGGCGTCTGTCTCACTGCGGTCGACATCCAGCCCGACGGCTTTTGGTGCGACCTGTCGCCTGAGACGCTTGCGCGTACCAACCTGGGTGCGTTACACGAAGGTTCGATGGTAAATCTGGAGCGCCCGGCAGCGGTGGGCGACCGGTTGAGTGGCCACATCGTGCAGGGACACGTGGATGGGACGGCCGAGTTTCTGGCGCTCGATCCGCTGGCCGACGGCAATTGGTGGCTGAAGGTCCGGATGCCGGCCGAACTGGACCGCTACGTGATCCACAAAGGATCTATCACGCTGGATGGCGTGAGTTTGACGGTGGCGTCGCTCGCAGGCGAAGTGGCCGGAATAGCCATCATTCCGCACACTTACGAGAGTACGGCGATGCGGACGTACGGACCGGGAACGGCAATCAACGTCGAGGTGGATCTGATCGGCAAATATGTGGAAAAACTAATGATTCCGAGATAGAATTCAGTATCCGATGGTGAGCGGTTCGCGTCTCACTAATTGGACAGGCTGTCTTAGGAGTTACCCATGCGTTCACTGCAAATCGCACTCATCTCACTGGTGTTCACCACTGCCACTTGTTTCGCTCAAAGGGGCGGCGGAGGTCATGGAGGTGGAGGCGGCGGCCACGCCGCGGGTGGTGGTGGAGGCCATGCTGTAGGTGGCGGTGGTGGTGGCTACCGCGGCGGCGCGGTTGGGGGCTATCGAGGCGGATATGGCGGTGGCTACGGATATCGCGGCGGCTACGGCTATGGATACGGACGCGGCTACGGATATGGCGGCTGGGGACTCGGATTTGGATTCGGTTTCGGCTATCCCTACTATGGCGGCTATTACGGCTATCCGTATGCCTATGGATATCCATCGTACGGCGGTTACTATTCAGACCCGTACTACAGCGATCCCTATGCGTATGGCCCGAATACCTACAGCTACCCACCTCAACAGTACGGCCCGCAACAGCAGTATCAATACGGACCACCGCCGCAACAACAGCAGCAATACGGTCCGCAATATGGCCCGCCGCAGCAGCAACAACAGTATCGGCAGGGACCTCCTCCGCCGCCTCAGCAGACGGCGCCGCAACAAAATTCCGCGCCGGCGCCCAACGGCCCTCCCGGACCTCCGCCGCAAGCCAACAACTACTACCAGCCGGACGGCCAGTGGCATCGCTTTGGCGATTCCAGTTCTCAGTAGCGGCAAATACGATTTGAGGATTGATGTGGCGCACGCACGAGTCGAGTGGGTGCGCCACATCTTTTCCTTGAGAAAATTCAACAACCCCGCGCACCAATAGTGCGTGCAATCCCAAGTATTAGCTGCCTGCTGCGCTTTGGTATTGGCCGTCTCCGCCAATGCCTCCGTGATCGTGCAGTTGCGAGTGGTAGAGGGCGAAGGCGCCACCTATCGCACCGGAACGCGCGGCACGCGCGGGCTCACGGTTCTGGTCACCGATGAAGCCGGCCAGCCTCTGGATATGGCATCGGTCAGTTTTCGGCTCCCGGATCAAGGCGCGAGCGGTACGTTCAGCTCCGGCCTGCGCACCGAGGTGGTCACCACGGGCCCCGACGGGCGCGCGGCGGTGTGGGGGATGCAATGGAGCAAGACGCCGGGGACGGTCCAGATCCACATCACCGCTGTGAAGGAGCAGGCGCGAGCGGGCATCATCAGCACGCAGTATCTGAGCGATACCGTCGCGGCGCAAGCTGGTGGCGAGGGCGTTTTCAAGGCTTCGCACGGCGGACACAAATGGCTTTGGATCGCGGGGATCGGAGCTTTAGCGGCGGGGGGCGCCGGGTACGCGCTGTTGCGCTCCGGAGGGTCGTCCAGCACCGTTAATCCCGCGGTCGCCGGCATCAGCATCAGCGCGCCCAGCATTACGGTGAGCCATCCATGATCGGGAAGACGTGGATGGTGGCTCTGGTAGCGGCGTTGCCGAGCGCTCGGCCGCAGCCTGCGATAGCGCCCCCACAGCTCGGATTTGTGCGGGACAGCGCCTGGGGGCTACGGCGGGTCTACGGTGTAACGGGCAGCTTCGTACTTGGATCGCCGCTGGCCGGCAAGATCGTGAGCGAAGCATTCTCCGGGTCCATCGGCCTGCTGAAGACCGATTCGTCACTGGCCGCATTTGATTCCACCGGCAAGCGGCTGGCATCCATAAACGCGGCTGGGGGTCCCGCGCTTTTTGCATTTTCGTCCGGTGGAAGCACGGCGCTGGCCTATATCCCATCCAGCAACTCGTTGATCGAATGGCGCGGAAGCGTCTTCGCGCTGGTCCCAGCCAACTACGATGAACCGGACACCGTGCTGGCGATTGCATTCCCCACGCCGTTGGAAGCCGCCCTGATGGTTCAGCGAAAGGACACAATTTGGGAACTGGACCTGCCGCTTGGCAAGAACCAGGCTATTTCACAACACGCGCTGATTGGCGTCCGTGCCCCGATGCTGGCGCTGCCAACGGGGGATCTTGTCTATTCGGACTCCCACGGAATTGTGGTGCGAAGAAGCGACGCTACTGAAGTCCACATTGCCGCACCGCTTCCCGCTAGTTTTTCGCTACAGCAAATGAATCAGAACTGGGTGCTGCTGATGGACCTAAACAGCAGCGCTCAATTCGCAATCCACACCGCGCCCGGCCGCGAAGGCTTTTATCGGCTTCCCGAGTGACGCCCGGAGTGACACCAATGATCCGACGGACGCTCCTCTTCGCTTTGCTCCTGCCGCTCTCGGCGCTGGCCCAGCTTCAAGTCTTCGAATTCAACGGGACCACCGACACTCCGGTAGGGTCGCTGGTCAACGTCGGGACGGCAGCGCCCGGCGATACGCTAGAAACGCGCTTTCACGTACGCAATATCGGTGACGGCCCTGCAACGCTCGAGACACTGACGCTATCCGGCCAGGCATTCACCATCGCGTCCGCACCTTCCCTTCCCTACATACTGGCACCCTACGTAGGGCTGGTTTCAGAAGTGGAGTTCGACGTCGATTTCAGCCCTACCAGCCTTGGCTCGTTCAGCGCATTCCTAGCCGTGAACGGCAATCAAATAGCCCTCCAAGGAACGTCGGTGGCAGCGGCAGAGGTTCTGATATTGGGCAGCCAGACCCCGCTCACCGCAGGTCAGACGGTCTCTTTTGGATCCGGCGTGGTTGGTACGGCAATCATCCAGGCCTTTTTACTTTTCAATACGAGCAGCGCCAGCCTGACGGTGAACGCCGTCACGGTAACCGGCACCGGCTTCAGCGGACCCACGGGCTTGACCCTGCCTCTGCAGCTCGGATCGGGGCAATCGCAATCGTTTCAGGTTTCACTCACGCCGGAAGCCGGCACGCCCTACCAAGGCACGCTGACGGTGGATGGCAGAATGTTCGTTCTCACCGGGCAAGGGCTGGATCCGCCGCTGCCCAGTGCTTCCCTGGCTTTCGCATCCAATGTTGGCGCGAGCGCTCAACAGAACAGCATTACCATTCCGCTCGCCTCAGCGTCGGAAGTCAGCGGCAATGGAACGCTGACCATGGCGTTTCAGCCGAGTGTGGCGGGAGTAACCGATGATCCCGCGATTCAGTTCTTATCGGGACCACTGCGCAAGGCAACCGTCAGCATCGTGAAAGGCGCCAGTTCGGCCCTGATCGGCGGCCAATCCAGCATGGCCTTTCAGACCGGGACTACGGCCGGAACCATCACGTTCACTCTGACGCTGGAAAATAATGGGCCCCAGCAGACCTCGCTCATTATTCCCGACTCGCCGATCATCCTGGATGTCGCTAACGCCGTCGCGCTCCAGGGCTCGCTCAATGTCTCCCTTTCGGGATTCGACAATACCTATTCGGCATCCCAACTGGTTTTCACCTTTTACGACCTCAAGGGCAATCCAATGCCGCAGGGGGCCATCGACGTGAACGCGGGCGCGACCTTCCAGCAGTATTTCAGCACCACACAAGCGGGCGGATCGTTCGCGCTGCTCGCGGAGTTTCTGGTGAGCGGAAATACCACGGAGATTGGATCGGTAACCGCCCAGATCGCCAATTCCGTCGGCGCCACCGCCGCACAGCAAATTCCCATCGCCCCTCCCCCAGTTCCACCCACGCCTCCGATATAACTGAAGGGATGCTGCTGGGCACCCTGGTTGAGACTTCGCGCCGCGTCTCCGACACCACCAAGCGACTGGAAAAGATCGATCTTCTGGCGCGCCTGATCCGCCAGCTCAACCCGGAAGAGATCGCGATTGTCGTCTTATTTCTCTCGGGCCAGACCCGGCAGGGGCGCATCGGTGTCGGCTACGCCGCCTTGCGCGACGCGCGTAATTCGCCCGCCGCAGTGCCATCGCTCGAGATCGTCGAAGTGGACCAGATACTTCAAGCCATCATGGAAGCCAGTGGAAGCGGCTCCCAACGGCGGCGCATGGAGCTGCTCCAAACCATGTTCTCCCGCGCCGCGGAAGCCGAGCAGCAGTTCCTGACCGCGTTACTCATAGGCGAGCTTCGCCAGGGCGCGCTGGAAGGAATCATGCTGGAGGCGGTAGCCAAAGCCTCCGGACTTGCCCCGGAGCGAGTGCGCCGCGCCGCGATGATGGCCGGCGACATCGCGCCAGTGGCCAGGGCGGCTCTCGAACAGGGTGAAGCGGGGCTGTCGCGCTACGACGTCCAATTGTTTCGGCCCATCCAGCCGATGCTCGCGCAATCGGCCGATGACGTGCCAGAGGCGCTGGCGTCAATCGGAGAGGCCGCGCTCGAATACAAATTAGACGGCGCACGCGTACAGGTCCACAAATCGGGCGACGACGTGAGGGTGTACTCGCGCAGCTTGAAGGATGTAACGCAGGCGGTACCGGAAATTGTGGAGGTGACACGCGCGCTTCCGGCGAGGGATCTGATCCTGGACGGAGAAGCGATCACCCTTCTGCCCGGTGGCTGGCCGCAGCCTTTCCAGATCACGATGCGGCGCTTCGGTCGCACAGTGGATGTAGAGCGCATGCGGCAGGAGCTGCCCATGACGCCCTTCTGGTTCGACTTGCTGTATCTCGACGGCGGCGCTCTTCTCGATGAACCGCAAGCCCGGCGCTTCGCCGCACTCTCCGATCTCTCGGGCGAACATCTGATCCCGCACCTCGTCACCAGCGACGCGACGGCCGCGAGCGAGTTTCTCGAACAGGCGCTGGAGCGCGGCCACGAAGGCCTTATGGCCAAGGCCATCGATGCCAAGTACGCGGCCGGAGCACGCGGCCAAAGCTGGGTCAAAGTGAAGCGCGCACGCACTCTGGATCTGGTCATTCTGGCGGCCGAATGGGGCAGCGGAAGGCGCAAAGGCTGGCTCAGCAATTTGCACCTGGGCGCGCGCGACACCCAAAAAGGCGGTTTCGCGATGCTGGGGAAAACCTTCAAGGGCCTTACCGATGAAATGCTGGAGTGGCAAACCCAGGAGCTGCTGCGCCTCGAAATCGGCCGCGACAGCTATACCGTGCATGTCAAACCCGAACTCGTGGCTGAGATCGCGTTCAATGAAATCCAGGCCAGCGCGCGCTATGTCAGCGGCCTGGCGCTGCGTTTCGCCCGCGTGAAGCGTTACCGCACGGACAAAACCGCGGCCGAAGCAGACACCTTCGAAACCGTACAGCGTTTGGCAGGGGCTATCGATGCCGGGAACTAAGCCGGTGGCGCTGACCATCGCCGGGTCCGACGCAAGCGGCGGCGCGGGAGTTCAAGCGGACCTGAAAACATTCCATCAATTCGGCGTTTATGGCGAAGCGGCGATCACGTTGATTACGGTGCAGAATACCCGGGGTGTGCAACGCATCGAATGCCTGGATGCGGGGCTGGTGGCGGATCAGATTCGCGCCGTGATCTCGGACATTCCCCCGGCGGCGGCCAAGACCGGAGCGCTGGGCAATGCTGCGATTATACGCGCCGTCGCGGAGCTGGCGAGGGATTTTTCATTCCCGCTGGTGGTGGATCCCGTGATGGTGAGCACGCCTGGTTTGAATCAGCCGGGAGTGGCCTTACTGGCAGGGGATGGCATGGAAGCGCTCAAAACATTTCTACTGCCCCATGCTTTTTTGCTGACTCCCAACCTGGACGAAGCGTCCCTGCTAGTGGGCAGCGAAGTCGGCGATGTCGCCGGAATGCGCCAAGCAGCCGAACAATTGTGCCGCCTGGGACCGCAGGCCGTGCTGGTGAAAGGCGGCCATTTGGGAGGGGATGCGATTGAGGCAAGTGAGGCAAGTGAGGCAATTGATGTCCTCTACTATCGCGGCGCATTCACCGAATTCGTTTCGCCGCGCATTGAAACGCGCCATACTCACGGAACCGGCTGCACCTTCTCGGCGGCCATCACCGCGTCGCTCGCCTCCGGGCACGATCTTCTGGAAGCAGTCCGGCGGGCCAAACGTTATATAACGGCGGCCATTCGTAACAATCCAGAGCTTGGATCGGGCTCAGGACCGCTGGATCATCACGCTCTATTTTGAGTCGGGTGTTGGTGCCTCGGCGGGCGAGGCGTCGGAAGGCGCGGGCTTGGGCTGTTCTGGAAGGATGAAGGACGTTTCACCAGGCCGCAAAAGCTTCAGCTTTTTCCGAATCTCGAGTTCCTGCTCCGACGGGCTGCTTTCGAGCTTCTTAATACGATCCCGCCGATACTCGTTCTCGCGCTGGAGATTGGCGTTTTCTTCTTCGAGCTGACGAATTTCATCCCACTTCTCGCGGAGGGCGGGCAGGCCTTGCGGGCCGCGCAACTTGGCCAACCCGTAAACTCCGATCACTGCAAAGGCAACTACTATGAGGACGCGGCGAACAGAACTATTCATCACTACTCGTCAAATCGTCAAGAGCGCACAAATCCAAGTATGAGTCCTTACATTTGTTTATAATCCTCTTTTGCCAAAAGATCCAGAGGAACAGCGAAAAAACTTGCTTCGCGGGCTGAAAAAATTATGACCGACAAGATTGTTGTGCTCACCACCTGCGCTTCGGCGGAAGAAGCGCAGCGAGTGGCGCGCGCCTTGGTGGAAAAAAGGCTCGCGGCCTGCGTCAACGTGATGAGGGGAATTCGCAGTGTCTATCGCTGGAAAGACGCGGATGGGAACGACGCGATCCAGGATGACGAAGAAACGCTGCTGTGCATCAAGACCAGCCGGGCGCTGATGGAAGAACTGCGGGGCGAGATCGAGCGGCTGCACTCCTACGACGTGCCAGAGGTCATCGCACTTCCAGTGGTGGATGGCTCGGAACGTTATCTCGCCTGGATGACTCGGGAGCTGGCGCATAAGCCCAGCTTGTAAGTCCGGTTAAACAGCGCGGCGCACGCGACGGCCGCCTTTGCCTCGCGGACCGAACGATCGGACCTGGGGCTTGGCATGACGCGCGGCAGATGGGATCACGATGACCGGGGCGCCGTGCTTCTCACCATGTTTCTCGACGGGAAGGTCGGCCGGGACCTGGCAACGCACCAGCTTGGCATCCAGCGTTCGCTCGATCTGGGATATTTCCGAGCGCTCGGAACGCGTGGCAAAAGTGGAGGCCGTTCCCGTGGCTCCGGCGCGTCCAGTGCGGCCAACACGGTGAATGAAGTCCTCCGGAACTTGCGGGAGATCGTAGTTCACCACGTGAGCGATGCCTTCCACGTGAATGCCGCGCGAGGCGACATCGGTGGCCACCAGTACCCGATAATCGCCGTCCTGAAAGCCGCGCAAAGCCTGGGTGCGCTGGCTCTGGCTGCGGTTGCCGTGGATGGCTATGGTCTTCAGACCCTCGCGCGCGAGCTTCTTCGCTAAGCGGTCCGCGCCGTGCTTGGTGCGGGCGAAAACCAGGAAGGAGCCTTGCTCCTGATCGAGCATGTGCTGCAGCAGACCGAGCTTGCGGTCCTGCTCCACTTCATAAAGATGCAGCTCGATCTTCTCGATGGGCTTGGAGGTGTCACCCACTTCCACGCGGACGGCGTTACGGACGTGGGTTTGTACCAGGTGCTTGACGGAGCTTTGGATGGTGGCGGAAAAGAGCAGGGTCTGGCGATCGGACGGAGTAGCGGCGATGATCTTCTTGACGGTGGGCAGGAAGCCCATGTCGAGCATACGGTCCGCTTCGTCGAGGACCAGAATTTTGACATTGCGCAAGTCGACCAGGCTGCGGCCCATAAAATCGGAGAGCCGGCCCGGGGTCGCGATCAGCACCTGCGATCCGTTACGAATGTTGCGTAATTGGGCATTCTCGCTCAGGCCGCCTACCGCGATGGAGGCGCGGATGCCGGTGCCGGCCGCCATTTTGACGAACGTATCGTTGATCTGCATGGCGAGCTCGCGCGTGGGGCTGAGGACGATAGCACGGATGCCTGGGACCGCAGGCTGCTTGGGGAGATCGCCAATGATCTGGAGGATCGGCAGGACAAACGCGAGGGTTTTGCCGGTGCCGGTTTGCGCGGTTGCGACCAGGTCGCGTCCTGCCAGCGCGGGCTCAATGGCCTGAGCCTGGACGGGAGTGGGGTCGATAAAGCCGTGCTTTACGAGATTGCTCCGAAGAGGAGCGGACAAGGGGAGTTCAGAGAAACTTTTCATTTTTTGGTTTTGCGGAGGAGAATCGACGAGCCGACTACCGGTGAGGGGAGAGGGGGTTGCGGATCAACTTCCAGTAGGCTCCATTATAGCGCATTGGGGATTGCCTCAATTTCCTTCCCCATTTGGCCGAGAAGACCCTAGGGACTGCATATTCCCGAAAAGGCACAACTCGACCTCACCAATGGCCTGACCAGGCGAGAGCGGCTGGAACTATGCGTCAAACGTATCTCCCAGAGCGAGGGAGTGCCCCCCTTCTGCGATCACGCCAACGAGATCCTGGTCCGAACGCTCGATCTGGACGGGGGCAGTTGCAAGAAGTTGGTCCAGGTGATCCTGCAAGATGTCGGCCTGGCGTCTCAAGTGCTGCGCCTGGCGAATTCGGCGGCGAACAACCAGTCGGGGCGGCCAATTATGAGCGTTGCGCACGCTGTGACGGTGCTGGGATGGCTCGAAGTCCGCGGCCTGGCGAGCGCGGTACGCTACATCGAGCATTTTGCGAATCGTTCTCCGGGCTTACGGGAACTGGTAGTGACTTCGGTTTTGACCGCTGTGCAGAGCCGGCAAATCGCGGCCGTCCTGGGCTATCCGCATCCGGAGCAAGCGTATATTTGCGGGCTGTTCCGAAATCTTGGCGAAGTGCTGATGGCCTGCCATTATCCCGATGAGCATTCCGAGATCATCCTAATTCTGGACGAGGAGAACATCCCGGAGCGAGCCGCGTGTTTGCGGGTTCTGGATTTCTCCTGGGACGATGTTGGAATCTGCGTTGCGGCGCGCTGGCATATGCCTCCGGCGGTGCGTCTGGGCATGGACGCGTCGGCCATCGCCTCCGGATCACCCCTCGACCGGTGCCTCGCTTCCATTACCAACTACGGCCATTCTCTGACTCGAACCCTCTACCGCAAGGGACGAACTATTGACGCGATACAGCTCGAAACCGTTCTCAATCCGGCAGGGCAGCCAGCGCAGGTTCCGTCCAAAGACTTGCACGCGATCGTCGACCTGGCGATTGCCGAGACACGCGAAATGTTTTCCGCGCTCCAAATTCCCACCGAGACGCTACGCATATCCAAACAAGCGGAGCTAGCGCGCAAAACCAAGCAAGCGAAGCCGGTGTAATCGCAGAATGTCTGGAGCCGATTACTCCACCAGTTACTCTAATAAGAGTAGCGATGCTTCCTATTCTTCAAAAGCCAACTGGCGTGCTGGACCCGGTGTGCGGCATGACCGTCGATCCGCAGCGGGCGGCGGGAGCAGTGGAACATCGAGGGCAAAAGTACTATTTTTGCTCGAAGGGCTGCGCGGCGAAGTTTGAAGCGGATCCTGCGAAATATCTGCACCCGAAAAGCACGCAGCAGCCGGAAGCCGCGGCTGTTGAGTATACGTGCCCGATGCACCCGGAAATCCGTCAAATCGGACCCGGCTCGTGTCCCAAGTGCGGCATGGCGCTGGAGCCGGTTCATTTCACCCGGGACAGCGCGGACGAAGTGAATCCGGAATATACGGACATGCTGCGCCGATTCTGGCTCAGCGTGCCGACTTCGGCAGCTCTGCTCGGGCTGATGTTCGCGGGCGTGCACTGGCCGTGGGTGGAATTGGTGCTGGCAAGCCCCGTCGTGCTATGGGCGGGATGGCCGATCTTCGAGCGCGCCTGGGCGTCTCTAGTGAATCGCAGCCTGAACATGTTTACGTTGATCGGCGCGGGAGCAGGCGCGGCGTATGTCTACAGTTCGATCGCAACCGTGACACCAGGAATTTTTCCGGCGTCGCTACGCCATAACGGTGGGGAACTTGCGTTGTACTTTGAGCCGGCGGCCGTAATCGTCTGTCTGGTGCTGCTCGGGCAGGTGTTGGAACTGCGCGCGCGCAGCCAGACCAGCAGCGCGATCAAGGCTCTGCTCAAGCTTGCTCCCGACACCGCACGGCGCATCAATGCTAATGGAACGGACGAAGACGTGCCCCTGGACCAGGTGCATCCGGGCGACTTGTTGCGCGTGCGGCCGGGCGAGCGTGTTCCCGTGGACGGAGTAGTGGTGGAAGGCGCCAGCTTTGTCGATGAATCGATGATCACGGGCGAGCCGATTCCAGTGGAAAAAACACCGGGCAGCAGCGCTACGGGCGGAACGGTAAACGGCACGGGCGCGTTCGTGATGAAAGCCGAACACGTGGGTGCGGATACGCTGCTGGCGCGCATCGTCCAGATGGTGAGCCAGGCGCAACGCTCGCGCGCGCCGATTCAACGGCTGGCAGATCGCGTGTCGGCGATCTTCGTACCCACGGTGATGGCGGTCGCGGCAGCGACGTTCGCCGTATGGGCGCTGATCGGGCCGCAGCCCAAGCTGGCGTACGCCCTGGTGAATGCGGTTGCGGTCCTGATCATCGCGTGCCCCTGCGCGCTGGGGCTGGCCACGCCGATGTCGATCATGGTGGGGACCGGGCGTGGAGCAACGGCGGGAGTGCTCATCCGCAATGCGGAGGCGCTCGAAGGCCTGGAGAAGGTTGACACTTTGGTAGTGGACAAGACCGGCACGCTGACAGAAGGCAAGCCCAAGTTAGTCTCGGTCGCCGATGCTGAGGTCCTGCGACTAGCCGCCAGCGTGGAAAAACTCAGCGAGCATCCATTGGCTGCGGCGATCGTCGCAGGAGCGCTGGAGCGCAATCTTGCTCTGTCGAAGGCCGAGCATTTTCAAGCGACGGCCGGCCAGGGTGTAACGGCTATTGTGGATGGTCATCGAGTCTCGGTCGGCAAACCGGCGACGCCCCAGGAGGTACCAAATGATTCCGGCCAGACCATCGTGCACATCACCATCGACGGCGAGCCGGCCGGAACGCTCGGCCTGGCCGATCCGGTAAAACCATCGGCGCTCGAAGCCATCCAGAGTTTGCAGCGCGACGGGCTGCGCATCGTAATGCTCACCGGCGACAATCGCTCGGCCGCGGAAGTGGTGGCGCACACCCTGGGTATCGACGAAGTGCAAGCCGACGTGCTGCCCGATGGAAAGGCCGACGCGGTCGCGAAACTACAGGCGCAAGGCCGCATCGTCGCGATGGCCGGCGACGGCATCAATGATGCACCGGCTCTGGCGCGCGCCGACGTAGGCATCGCGATGGGTTCGGGAACCGACGTGGCCATCGAAAGCGCCGCGATTACACTGGTGAAGGGAGATCTGCGAGGGATTGTTCGAGCCCGCGCGCTTAGTAAAGCTACTATGCGCAATATCCGTCAGAATTTGTTTTTCGCATTCATCTATAACGCAGTCGGCGTGCCATTGGCGGCCGGCGTCCTATATCCATTTTTCGGGCTGCTGCTCAGCCCTATCATCGCGAGCGCCGCGATGACGTTTAGCTCCGTTTCGGTGATCGCGAACGCGCTCAGGCTGAGAAAGCTAGCGTTGTGATCGATCTGCATAGCCATACCAATGAATCTGACGGAACGTTCACTCCGGAGGAGCTGGTGGATCTGGCGATGGAGCGCGGCATCGAGGCGCTAGCCATTTCGGATCACGATACATTCGCAGGTTTCGATCAGGCTTTGCCCGTGGCGCGCTCGCGCGGGCTGGATCTGGTGTGCGGCATTGAGTTGAGCACGCGCGTTCCAGGCAGCAAGGTGCGCACCGTGCATCTGCTGGGATATTTTCTGCATCAGCCGCCGTCGGCGGAGTTTCGCGAGTGGCTGGGTGAGTTGATCGCGGGACGCCGGGATCGCAACCAGCGCTTGATTGCAAGTCTGCACCAGCAGGGCATCGACATCGAGTTGGGCGAAGTGGAAAAGCTGGGGCGAACCTTGACCGGCCGTCCGCATTTCGCGCGCCTGTTGATCCAAAAAGGCTATGTCAGAAGCTTCGATGAAGCGTTCCGGCGTTATTTGGGTGAACTGGCTCCGAGTTATGTGGAACGATACGCGCCCTACGTAAAAGCGGCCATCCAGCGGGTGGTCGACGCCGGTGGGTTGCCGGTTCTGGCGCATCCCATTCGTCTGGGCTTCCGGGACACGGAAGCGGAAGAGAAATTTATTGCCGAGTTGCGGGATGCCGGACTGCGCGGCATCGAAGTGTTTCATTCCGATCATGGCCCCCGGGAAGTGGAGCGCTATGCAGGCATCGCGCGTAAGTACAATCTGGCGGTATCGGGCGGTTCGGACTTTCATGGCGAGGTGAAGCCGCAGATCTCGCTCGGCACTGGCTACGACGGAAATCTGAATATCCCGAAGTCGGTGCTGGAAGGCCTGCGGGCGGCGGCAGCATGAACGACGCCATCGTCGTGGTTGGAGCGGGCGTTTTCGGCGCCTGGACGGCATTGCATTTGCGCCGCACTGGGCGGCGCGTGCTGCTGCTGGATCAGTATGGCCCCGGCAATAACCGCTCCAGTTCCGGTGGCGAATCGCGCATCATTCGGATGAATTACGGCGCCGATGAAATCTACACGCGCTGGTCCATGCGTTCGCTCGAGTT
>JBEKLB010000043.1:0-23454 GCA_050010415.1 Bryobacteraceae bacterium
GCAGGCGCACTATATCCTAGAGCGCCTGGCTGACCTCTCGCGGCCTTTCGGAACAACCGTGGAAGTGAAGGGAGATACGGCGGAAATTAAATTGAAAGGCGGAAATTAGCCAGGGCGCCGGAACGTGCGGGGGCTTGACACCGATGGCGTGGGCTTCTAGTCTCAAAGAGTTCCTGGCGGAGGTAGCCAAATGAGAGCTATTCTCGGATTTTCCGGTCTTTTCGCGATCGTAGCGATGGCCCAGGGCGAAACTACGTTCACCAAAGACGTAGCGCCCATTCTCCAAAACCGATGCCAGAGCTGCCATCGGCCAGACACGTTCGCCCCCATGGCGCTGCTGACATATGAAGAAACACGGCCATGGGCCAAGTCGATTAAGCAGAAAGTGCTGGCGCGGGAGATGCCGCCGTGGTACATCGACAAGAATGTGGGCGTTCAGCATTTCAAGAACGATGTGTCGCTCTCGGACGAAGAAATCGCGACCATCGTCAAGTGGGTGGATAGCGGCTCGCCCAAGGGGAATCTGGCCGATATGCCCAAGCCGCGCACGTTTGACGATTCGGATCAGTGGCACTTCGATCAGCCGGACCTGATCGTGACGCTGCCGAAGGATCAGATCGTGCCCGCCGAAGCCTCCGACCGATGGATCGATGTATTGGTTGATCCCGGCCTGACCGAGGACCGGTATATCAAAGCCATCGAAGTGAAACCGATTAAGGGCTTCCGGGCGGTGCACCATGTAACCACGTCCATGAAGCACGAGGATGATCCCGATCAGGGAGACAACGTTCAAGGGGACTTCCTCAACGAGTATGCTCTCGGAAAGAACGCCGACGTATTTCCGGACGGCGCGGGACGTTTGATGAAGGCGGGGACCAAGATCAACTTCAACCTCCACTTGCATCCCATGGGTCAAGAGACTCCGGCGAACGTGGCCCTGGCGCTCAAGTTTTATCCCAAAGGATACACGCCCGAGCACATCGAGACCACCGAAAAGATCGGCGATCCGAAGGAGCTCGACATTCCGCCGGGCGCGGACAACGTACGCTTCGATGGTTATAATACGCTGGCCAAGCCGGCTCGGCTGCTGTCTTTCCAACCGCACCTGCACAATCGCGGGAAGGCTTCGTGCATGGAGGCGATTTATCCGGGCGGGCACAAGGTGGAGATGCTGAGCTGCGTCAGCCGATACCAGTTTGCGTGGCACCTGGTATACCTTTACGCCGAAGATGAGCAACCCTTGCTGCCGGCCGGGACCATCCTGCACATGATCTCCTGGTACGACAACTCTCCGGGGAACAAGTACAACCCCGATCCGGAGAACCTGATTACTTACGGGCAGCGGACGGTAGACGAGATGGGTGGCGCCTGGATCAGCTACTACTACCTCTCCGACGCCGAATTCAAGCAGCAAGTGGAAGCACGAAAAGCGAAGATCATTCTGGCGAAAACGGAGTAGCGGATGCGCTGGTTATTGGCGGTGTGTGCCGTGCTGGTTGCGATGAGTGTGGCACGTGCCCAGGTGCAGTATGCGCGGGGCCAGAACGTCGCGCCGGTGTTTGAGGGCTGGGAGCGCAATCCGGATGGGACCTTCAGCATGGTCTTCGGGTACCTCAACCGGAATTACGAGGAAGAGCTCGACATACCGGTGGGCTCGGCGAATACCATTGAAGTGGCTGGTCAAACCTCCGGCGATCACGGCCAGCCGACGCATTTCTACCCCAGACGCCAGCGCTTCCTGTTTCGGGTGGTGGTGCCCAAGGATTTTGACAAGCAACAGAAAGTGATTTGGACCCTGACGTCGCATGGGCGAACCGACCAGGCCAAGGGATGGCTCGAACCGGTGTGGGAGCTGAGCCCGGACGTCATCGTCGAAAACATGGGCGGTGGAGTGCCCGATCCGAACAACCAACCTCCGTCCCTCAGCGTCGGCGATGTGCATGCTGTTGCACTGCCGGAGGCAGCGACGCTGACTGCTTCCGCCACCGACGACGGCCTTCCGAAACCGTATCGGCGAACCCCTTCCAATCCGGACCGTGATGCGCAGCCTCGCCGCCCCAGGGGCGTCCAGATCAAATGGACTCAGTATCGCGGACCGGGAAAGGTCATGTTTGATCCGGATTCCTCCTCGGTGATTTACGGCGAGCCGGTGACGCTGACATCGAAGGTGAGTTTTGGCGCGTCCGGCACTTATGTGCTGCGGGCGACGGCCAACGACGGGCAATTGTTCACGTCGCGCGATGTGACGGTGACCGTGAACGCAGGCGCGTCTGAGCATTAGGCGGACTCCCATGGGCCACCAGCCGAATCTCTCGCGGCGCGCTTTCCTGGCCACGGCCGCGGCGGTGCAACTCGCGCGTGCCGCCATCGTCCAAACCGATTTTTCCAAGCTTCCTCCTTACGGCAACGGCACCATCCCGGCCGCCATCCGCTCGCGCCATATCGCCAACGTGAATGGCATGACCGTGCATATTCTGGAGGCAGGTTACGAAACGCCGGGACGTCCGGCGGTCCTGCTGCTGCATGGCTTCCCGGAACTAGCGTATAGCTGGCGCAAGGTGATGCCGTCAATCGCGGCTGCCGGCTATCACGTGATCGCCCCCGATCAGCGCGGCTACGGCCGCACCACAGGCTGGGACGATTCTTACGACGCCGACCCGGATGCCTTTCGCATTCTCAACATGACTCGAGACGCTATCGGGCTGGTCTACGCGCTGGGCCACCGGTCCGTAGCCATGGTGGTGGGACACGACGCCGGTGCCCCGGTAGCCGCGTGGTCCGCGCTCATCAGGCCGGATATTTTCCGCTCGCTTACCATCATGAGTTCGCCGTTTGAAGGCGCGCCCTCCTTACCCTTCGATACAGCGAACGGGGCACCGATGCCGCGCCCGGCGATGACCGACGATGAGCTGGACGAACAGCTTGCGAAGCTCAACCCGCCGCGGAAATATTACCAGAACTATCAGCGCACGCGCGGCGCCAACGACAACATGCTTCACGCGCCGCAAGGTCTGCACGCTTTTTTCCGCGCCTATTACTTTTGCAAAAGCGCAGACTACAAAGGGAACCATCCCCATCCTTTGAAGGCGCGCACCGCCGAGGAGATGGCGCAAATTCCGAATTATTACGTGATGGAGAAGGACAAGGGCATGGCGGAGACGGCTGCGGCGTTCATTCCGGCGGCCGATTACATCGCGAATTGCAAATGGCTGACGGAACCTGAAGTGGAAGTATACGCGACCGAGTACGGCAGGACTGGGTTCACGGGCGCGCTGCAGGGCTATCGCGTGCGGCGCGGCTCCGATCCCAGAAGCATCGCCGAGATGCAAACTTTTTCCGGCCGCACCATCGACGTCCCGTCTCAATTCATCGCGGGAAAAAGCGACTGGGGCGTTTATCAAACACCGGGCGCGGTAGACAAGATGCGCAATAGCGCCTGCACGCATATGGCCGGATTCCATCTGCTGGACGGCGCGGGCCATTGGGCGCAGCAGGAGCAGCCGGAACAGGTGAGCGCATCGCTGGTGCAATTCCTGCGTGATTACGCCAAGGCCTGAGCTGGCGCGGAAGACCCATTAGGGCTGCTTGCGGCGCGCGATGTTCACTTCCGTGCAAGCTTCCATCACATCCACGAACTTTTGGTAATTGGCCTTCCCCACCACGAACGGATTCGAATCGCCCTTCTTCCTCTGGGCCAACTGATCGAGCATATCGGGGAGCGCATACATGAGCGGATGATTCTGCATGACCACGTCGACGCCGGCCTTGGCGGCTTCTTGCTTGTAGTGCCGGACCGAGTTCAGATAACTGGCCAGTCCTTCGTCGGAAACGATGCCCGGGGTGAGGACGGTGCCCGCGCAGATGCCGGCCATGTGCGACTTCCCCTGGTCTTTCACCGGAAAGATATAAGCCATCGATCCGGGCGTATGGCCTGGTATGGCGATGGGGATGACCTTCAGATCGCCGAGCACAACCGGCTCGCCTTCTTTCACCTCGGCGTCGTGCTTGGGTAGCACCGCCGGAGGCCCATTCGGCGGTCCGCCGCGTCCGGCAGGCGGGTGCTCCATCAGGTTCCAGTCCGCTGCCGAGATGTACACCTTGGAGCCGAAATGTTCCTGCATATAAGGCGATCCGCCGAAGTGGTCGGCATGGCCGTGGCCCACCAGAATGATCTTCACGTTGGCTGGATCGAGACCCAGCTTCTGAAAGCCGGGCAAAAGCTGCGTTTGGACTTGATCGGCGCCCAACGAGTCGATCATCAGGAGTCCCGCGGAGGTCTGAATGACGTAGGCCGCGGTCCCCGAATTGCCAATGATGTAGACATTGTCGAAAATCTTGGAAGCGGGAATCACCGGGTCGTCGGGACGATTGGGGCGTGGAGCTTCGTAGAAAAAGTGTTCTTCTCCGGCCCACATCGGACCACCGGCTTTCTTCGCCTTTTCAATCAGCGCCCGCACTTCGGGTGAATCCGGCTTGGCCGCAGCGGCGGCCGGTGGCTGAGCGGGAATCAGGCCGGGCAAGGTAATCGCCAGAAGCGCGCCCAGCATGTTGGTTACTCGCATAGTTCACGATCCTTTCCGATCATGTATCATACTTGCTCAGCGGGCTCACATGCTTGCTCAGCGGGTTCACATGTTTACCACGAGTCGCCGTGTGTTGCGGGCTTCGTCCTGCCTGATGTTTGTTTTGGTTTCCGTTCCTGCAGCGCGCATTTTCGCGCAGGGAATCGAGTACGCCAAGATCGAAATCCTGACGGAGAAGATCGCGCCGAATCTCTATATACTTTCCGGTTCGGCGGGAGCCGATCCTGGCCATGAGGATGCGGCAGGCGGCAGGATCGGTGTGCTGGCCGGACCGGATGGCATCTTCATGGTGGATGCCCAGTACGCACAAATATCCGACAAAGTGCTGGCTGCCATCCGCAAGATCAGTCCGGAGCCGATCCGGTTTTTGGTCAACACGCACGTGCACGGCGATCATACGGCCGGCAATGCGAACTTCGTCAAGATGGGCGCTCTGCTGTTTGCGCGGGAAGAACTGCGCGAGGAAATGTTGCGGCCACCTGCTGCGCCGGGAGCCGGGAACGCGTCTCTTGCACGAGATCCAGCGAGAGATCCAGCGCGTCTTCCCGTGGTGACCTACGGCATGGGCGATCCAATAAAACTGCGGTTGAACGGAGAGATCGTCGATCTGATTCCGGTTCGGGCCGCTCATACCGGCGGCGATACGATGATCCGATTTGAAAATGCGGACGTAATCATGATTGGCGATTTCTACAGGAATTACGGATATCCATTCGTCGACACCACCAACGGCGGCACGCTGAAAGGCGTATTGGAAGCGCTCGACGAGACAATGCAGCTGGCCGGTGGGAACACCAGGTTGATCCCAGGCCACGGCAGCATTATCCACCGAACGGATATCGTACCCTATCGCGACATGATCTTGGATATACAGGCCAAGGTGCAGCGGATGATCGACCAGGGTGAGAGCCAGCAAGAAGTGCTGGCCGCGAAAGTGACGGCTCCTTATGATGCCAAGGTTCCGGGAGGATTGCTGCCCGCGGGCGCGGGGACCAGCGCGGATCGGTTTGTCGGCATGGTGTATTCGCAACTGAAAGGCGTGAAGTGAGCATGCATCGGCGTCAGTTTATTCGGACCACCGCGGGGGCCGCGACCTTCGGGTCTATTCCAGGCGCGCTCCGAGCGGGGATTAAATACGACCTGGTGGTCAAAGGCGGACGTGTGATCGATCCCTCGCGCAAACTGGACGCAATCCGCGACGTGGCAATTGCAAATGGACGTATCGTCGCGATCAAGGAAAACCTCGCAGCAGGCGCCGCTGAAACCGCCGTTGAAACAATAGACGCGCACGGCAAGCTGGTAGTGCCCGGATTGATCGATATCCACACCCACGCCGCACGCTCCAGTGAAGGGCCGATGCTGTGCCTGGCCGACGGGGTGACAGGGCTGATCGATGCAGGATCGCAAGGCGCGGATCGCATTGCCGAGACCATCGCGATCGCCAAATCGGCGCCGCAAGCGTGCCGCGTGCTGATCAACATCGGGCGTGCCGGCATCATTCCGGAAGGCGACACCATGGACCTCAAGCGCGCTGATGTCGAAGCCGCGCGCGAAGCCATCGGGCGGAACCGCGATATGATCGCCGGGGTGAAGGCGCGGCTGTCACGAGACGTGGCCGGCGCCAACGATTTCGAGGTGCTGCGGCGCGCGCAGGAAGTGGCATCGTCGTTTAACCTGCCGGTGATGATCCATATGGGCCAGACCGTGTCGCCCCTGCCTAAACTGATCGCGCTGCTCAAGCCGGGCGACATTGTCACCCACATGTTTGCGCCGCCGCCCAACAGCATAATCGACGACGCCGGGCACATTCTGCCGGAGGTGATGGCAGCGCGGCGCCGGGGCGTCCGATTCGATCTGGGCAACGGACGCACTGGCCACTTGCGCTGGGATATCGCCGATCGCGTGCTCCGAGCGGGCTTCCTGCCGGACACTTTCTCTACCGACTGGACTCCGGAAGGCCGCACCACGCAGATTATCGACTTTCCGAACGTGATGTCGAAATTTCTGATGCTGGGCATGCCCATCGGCCAGGTGATCGCGTGCGCCACGGTGAATGCTGCCGCAGCTTTCCCCGTCTTTCGCGGCAAAGGGACGCTGAAGGTGGGCGCCCCCGCCGACATTGCGCTGCTGGAGCTTCGAGAAAACAGCTTCGAGTTCGTGGACAATTTCGGGAACAATCGAACCGGCAAGCAGAGATTGTTCCCGAGCGCCACCATTCTTGCGGGCAAACGCGTCGCGACTCGCACATAGGAGTAGAATTGGTCGAGCCGTATGGTCCTTTTCAGCGGATTTCGGATTTCGACAGCCGCCGCCGCTCTCGTCATCGTTACTGCCCTGGCGGCACAGCCGACTCAGGGCGCGAATCTCGAAGTCCTGCAACTGCGGCCGAACTTCTATATGATTGCGGGCGCGGGCGGCAACATCGGCGTTCAAGTGGGCGTGGATGGCGTCGTAGTGGTGGACTCAGGCTCGGCTGCGAACGCGGATGCCGTGGTCGCCGCAATCAAGAAAATAACCACACAACCCATCCGATACGTGATCAACACCAGCGCCGATGCGGATCATGTGGGCGGCAACGCCACGGTCGCAAAAGCCGGGCAGACGCTGTTCACCGGGAACGGCGGAGCCGGACTCGCCACTAATTTTCTGGGAGGCGGTGCATCCATACTTTCCGCCGAGCCGGTATTGACGAGAATGAGCGGACCGAGCGGGAAGTCTTCCCCATTTCCTATTGATGGGTGGCCCACCGAAACCTTCGATCAACGGCGAAAGTATATTTACCTGAACGGCGAAGGCATTGAGGTGTTCCGTCAGCCGGCCGCTCACACCGATGGCGATGCGATTGTTTTCTTTCGCCGCTCCGATGTGGTGGTGGCGGGCGACGTTATGGATACAACGCGATTCCCGGTTATCGATGTCGCGAAGGGCGGAAGCATTCAGGGCGAAATTGCAGCATTGCAGAAGCTGGTGGACACGGCCATTCCGTCGGTGCCGATTGTATCGCGCGAAGAAGGTACGCTGGTCATTCCCGGCCACGGCCGGCTCTGCGATCAACTCGACGTGGTGGATTACCGCGACATGGTGACCATCATCCGGGACCGCGTCCGCGATTTGGTGAAACAGGGCCTCACGTTGGAACAGGTCAAGGCAGCCTCGCCGGCCCGGGGATACGTGCACCGCTACGGATCCGACACCGGTGCCTGGACCACCAACGATTTCGTTGAAGCCATTTACCGGACCATCGGCGTGAGTGTGCCATGAGAGTGTTCTTGATCGCCCTGCTGTTCGTAACCTGCCTGTTCGGCCAGGACGCGAGTGCGCCTAGCGTTTCGAGTACCGCCAAAGCATCCGCGCCCGTGGATCTGACGGGTTATTGGGTCGCGTTTGTCACCGAAGACTGGCGATTCAGGATGATCACGCCGCGCAAAGGCGATTACCAACCCGTGCCCATGACTTCGGAGGCGCGCAAGGTGGCCGACGCATGGGATCCAGCAGCCGATGAAGCGGCTGGCAATCAATGCAAAGCGTATGGCGCCGCTGCCCTGATGCGGCTTGCCGCGCGATTTCACATTACGTGGCAGGACGAGAACACGCTGCGGGTGGATAGCGACTACGGCACGCAGACGCGGCTGCTCCATTTCAATCCCGCGCAGTCGTCGCAGGGTGAGCGGAGCTGGCAAGGGTTCTCCAGTGCACAGTGGGATAAGCCATCGTCGTTGAAGGTAATGACGACAAACCTCCGCGCCGGATATCTGCGCAAGAACGGCGTGCCTTACAGCCAGAGCGCGGTTGTTACGGAATACTTCGATATCGCGCCGATCCCCGGCGGCGGCCAGGTGCTGCTGGTGACCACCATCGTTGACGATCCGCTCTACCTCCGCCAGCCGTTCACGGTGAGTTCGCAATTCAAGAAGGAGGCCGACGGCGCGAAATGGGATCCAACTCCGTGCACCGCAAAATAACGCTATTCACTTCGGCTCTGTTCCTGTTGGCTGGCTCCGCCTTCGCGCAGGTGGAGCTGACCGGCTCCTGGACTCCACGAAACCATGAGTTCCTTACTGGCGACGGGCTGCCAGTGGACTTCACGGGGATCCCGCTCAGCGAGGAAGGGCGAATTCGAGCGCTGAGTTATTCGCAGTCGCAGCTGGAAATGATTGAACATCAGTGCCAGGGATGGCCTGCGTTTTATCTGGTCCAAGGTCCTTTCGGTATGAGGATCTGGGCCGAAACAGATCCGATCAAGGGAAACGTGATTTCCTATACCATCGGCGGCTGGGAAGATCGGGCGCCGCTCACCATTTGGATGGACGGCCGTCCGCACCCTTCCCAATACGCTCTGCACACGCGTTCCGGGTTCACCACTGGCGTGTGGGACGGCAACACACTGGTCACCTACACCACGCACATGAAGGCCGGGTTCCTGCGAAAGACCGGCGCGCCATCGAGCGATGAAGCCACCACCACCATGCGCTTTTACCGTCACGGCGATATCCTGACGGTTCTCGAAATCATCCAGGACCCTATCTACCTGGCCGAACCCTGGATACTTTCGAGAAGCTTTCAATTGAGCGCGACGCCACAACCTCCCATCGGGCCGCCGTGCATCACGGCTTATGAAGGGAGCGTCGGGGCAACGGCGCCGCATTACTTGCCCGAGAAGAATCCTTTCGTCGATGAGATGACCACCAAGTATGGCGTCCCGCGCGACGCCGCCATCGGAATGCCTGAGACGCTTTATCCTGAATATCGGAAGAAGATTTCAGCCCCCGCTGCCGCTCGCTAGAGTAGTCTCCTAAAGGTGCGTGCTAACCTGCCAAATCCGTCTCTCCCCGGGAGCGAGCAGACCCCGCCGAAGCAGGAAAAAGGCAGTCGAAATCGTACGCCCACTGCATAGCCGAAGCTGAGATCCCCGACGCTGTGCGGGTGCTATCCTCGTTAGCTTATGCGGAGTTTTTCTCAGACTTGCATCCTGTTCACGTTCAGTGCTCTGGTTGCGCTTGGGCAGGAACCATTCCTGGATGCTCATCAATGGACGGTGCTGCGGGATGAATCGAACGGCGCCGCGCCTTATGAGAATCTTCGCTACCTCACCGGCTTGCATCGAGTTCCGGCGACTCGTGACTTTGACCAGGCCGCGCAATTCATGTTGCAGCGCGCACGCGAATACGGATTGGACGACGCTCATACCGCGCAGTTTCCGATCGACGGCAACAAGAGTTATGGTTTGATGCGCTCGTACCTGGGATGGACCGTGGAGGAAGGCCGGCTATGGGAGGTGCGTCCGCAACATATTCTGATCGGAGACTGGAAGACCGATCCCATCCGCCTGGCGGACTACAGCCATAGCGCCGACGTTGAGACCGAGCTGGTGGACGTGGGAAATGGCGCTAGCGAAGGCGATTACTCGCGGGCGGACGTGCGCGGCAAAATCGTGCTGGCCGATGGCGTGCTGTCGCAAGTGCAGGAATTGGCGATCGCGGAGCATGGCGCCGCCGGAATTGTTAGCGACATGCCCAACCAGACTACGGCGTGGTCGGGTGTGGACACAACGGTAATTCGCTGGGGGCATTTAGCGGCGCGTCAACCGTCGGGCTTTGCTTTTATGGTTTCGCGTCAGACCGCCGAGGACCTGCGGAGACGCTTGCACAGCGGGGAGCGGATCGTTCTGAATGCCCATGTGAAAGCCGAAGTTGGGCCTGGCCACTGGACCGTTGTGACCGCCACAATCCCCGGCACAGACCCTGGCGCGGGAGAAATTGTTTATAGCTGCCATCTCGATCACGAGCGTCCGGGTGCAAACGACAATGGAAGTGGATGCGTCACTATTCTGGAGTCAGCGCGAGTGCTTTCGCATCTAATCGAGACACGGCAACTGCCACGGCCAAAACGCAGTCTGCGCTTTATCTGGGGGCCGGAGGTGGAGGGCACCATGGCGTTTCTCGCGACTCATAGTGAGATTAAGCAGCGCTTGCGCGCCGACATCCACATGGATATGGTTGGTGGCGACCCGTTCAAGAATAAATCGATGTTCCACGTCACTGGCACTCCCTGGTCATTGCCCAGTTTTGTGACCGACGTGGGGGCGACGTTTCTAGATGTTATCCGCACCGCTGCCGCCGGATATGCGGAGGGTGATTTATCGGCCGGCGACGGCATCGTTGAAACCCGCGCCGGCGGGCCAGGAACGCGCAACGAGCTTTTTGCGGATGTGACACCGTACTCCCCTGGCAGCGATCACGATGACTACGATTCCTCTACCATCGCGGTACCGTCGCTCTATCTTCGGGATTGGCCGGACATCTACATCCACACTGACCATGACACCCTGGATCAGATCGACGCGACGAAGCTACGCCGCGTGGCGCTGTTGGGAGCCGCCTCAGGCTACGTCTACGCCAGCATCGATGCACAACAACTGACGACGCTCCTGCCGTTCCTTACGGCCCAAGCGGAAGCTCGCCTGGCGCAGGCCTTCGGTCCCGCGCAGAAGTTGGTGAATGATCCTTCCATTGAGGCGGGCATCGCGTGGTACGAAGCGCGCAACCTGGTGAATCAAACGTTACAGCGCGAGGTGGCTACGCTTTCCTCCGTTGTTAAGTTTACCGGCGGGGCTGCGGAGGTGGACGCGCAGGGAGCGCGAGCGCTTGCCCGGCAGGCTAACGAGTTCCAGAATTTGCTCGACACAGCGGCGAAATTGCGAGGGGCCAAAGGACCGGCTCCGAGCGCCCCCTGGGCCGGCGACGCGAGTGCAATACGGGTCCCGTCGCGCATTGGTGAATTTGGCCCGCTGACTTATCAGAACGATAATGTTCTTCTCGCGCGCCTCGGCAAAGAGCGCTACGGCAAGATCAAGCTGATTAACCCCAGTGCCAGCCAGCTATTAAACGTACGTGACCAATCCGAGCTTTACGCTTATGAGATCGTGAACTTCGTGAACGGCAAGCGCAGCCTGGGAGAAATACGCGACGCGGTGTCGGCCGAATATGGGCCGCTGCCGCTGAACCTGGTCGCAGACTACCTCGCCGCTTGCGCTGAAGCCGGACTGATCCAGTGGAAATAAGATCCCACCGGTGAGTGATGACAAAAATTGCCGATCTGCTGGAGCGCGACTTTTCGAGACCTGTCGAGGATCTCGTCAATGTCAACAACCACGATCCGGATTCTGTCTTCACCGAACTAACCGAATACGTCGCGACGGATCGTATCAAAGCTGAGTACCAACGCCTCTTCTCGACCATGGCGGCTGCCCAGAAGTCCGCAACGAGCGTTGGCGTTTGGATTTCGGGCCCTTTTGGCTCAGGCAAGTCTTCGTTCGCGAAAAACATCGGGTACGTTCTGGCCGACCGGGAAGTGCAAGGAGCTCCTGCCAGCTCGCTTTTCTTGAAGCAGGTGGAATCCGAGCGGGTTGCCGAGTCTGTGGATTACCTCAATCGATCGGTGCCATACCAGATCTTTATGTTCGACATTCGAGCGGAGGTTGCAACGCAAACCCGCCCGGAACAGATCGGCGAAGTGATGTACAACGTTGTACTGCGCGATCTGGACTACGCCGAGGACCGCGATATCGCAGAGCTTGAATTTGAACTTGAAAAGGCCGGCAAGCTTGCGGCGTTCCAGGATCTGTGCCGGGCGGAATACAAAGAAGAGTGGCGAAGAGTGCGTAAAGGCAGCCAGAGATTTGTTCACTCCAGCGCCTTGCTTCAGCGGCTAGAGCCTGTGACTTACACCTCTTCGGACACATGGCTCAGGATGGTTCAGGCGCGGCTTTCGAGAGAGTTGAGTGTCCAGGAGCTGATTGAAAAACTGTTCGATCTGAGCGAAAGCCGCCGGCCCGGGAAGGCTTTGGTTTTCATCATGGACGAAATGGGCGAATACCTGGAACTCAATGGCCAGCGCGTCCAAGAACTCCAGACGGTTATCAAGCAATTTGCCAACGAGAACCTGAAGCGCTTGACGGCCGGGAAGATGCCAGGGTCCTCATGGATGGTCGTTACTGCCAGGGAAACAGTGTCAGAGGTCCGCAACCATCTGGCTGCGAGCGGCATACACATGCCCGAATTACCGGCGCAATTCCAGAACCAATTCGATCTGTCTTCCGCGGATATCCGCGAAGTGGTTGCGTGCCGCGTGCTGCGGAAAAAGGAGAGCCAGCAGCCGGTCCTCAGAAAGCTGTTCGGCGATTGCGGTGCCTCGCTGATGCGGAATATTGCGCTGGAGGGTTGTTCCCGCCAGACCGACTTTGACGAAAATGAGTTTGTCGGATTTTATCCATATCTGCCGCATTTGATCGAACTCTCCATGGATATCGTGACTGGCCTCCATCTGCGTCCCAGCGCGCCCATACATCTGGGCGGCGGTAATCGCACGATCCTGAAGCAGTCTTTCGAAATGCTTTTCTCGGACCGAACCCGGCTGGCCGATCAGCCGGTCGGCGCTCTCGCCAGCATAGACAAAATCTACGACTTGGTGGAGGGAAATATTCCGTGGGAGAAGCAGAAAGATATCCTCGATATTCACCAACGCTTCAACGAAGAAGATTACCCCGGAATGCCGGAGCGGGTGGCGAAAGCAATCTGCCTCATGGAGCTTGTCGAAAATCTGCCGCGCACCACCAAGAACATCGCCGCCTTGCTGGTGCAACGGGTCACCGAAACTCCACCCACGGCCACGGTTGCAATCATCCTCTATCATCTGAAGGCCGCGCAGTTTGTTCTCGAGACGGAAGACGGCTGGAAGCTCAATAACCTGGACGAGCTGCGCCGCGCGGCGGCCGGCCTGGAGAAGCTCAGGAAGGCGGTGGGGGTCGTGAATCCCCGTCCGCCCGGGTGGCACAACGACCTGATCCAGCGTTTTAAGAAGTTGCTGGCTCGCTCGCTGGGCTGGTATACGCGGCCCTTGAACGAATTCAATGCCTCCGTAAGCGAATCGCTCCAAGGAACCGTCGGAGCCGTTGACCATCTTTTCAGGAACATGGTTGAGCTTGACCACCTCTCCATGAAAATGGCCGACGTTGAGCAACTTTCGTTGAACCTGAGAGCCCTGGAAGTGCGACTGGCGCGGATGGAGAAGAGGAATGCCTTTTTGACGAAGTCCTTGGAAGGTTCACGGGTGTCCATCGATGCGGATTGTGGCAGCTACAGGACGGCTTATATTATTGGGTTATTCGGAACCGGACGTCGATATATCAACGAATTGATGCTGCAGAACATCGGAGAAAGGGCACAATATTTCAGGGATGCCATCGGCTTGCATCCGGGGCCGACGCCCATGATCTACAGCGGCCATGCCACGATTCGGTATCCGTCGCGCGATCAGGCTTTGCCGGAGGTGATGAGCAGTATATTGGAGGCGGCAAGATCCGGATTTGCCGATTTCATTTTCGTCTATCGCCATCCGCTGGATTCCTTGTTGACAAATTGGGTTTGGTGGCGGATTTACATCCGCGACAACGGACGCGTTTCCGGTATTTCACAGGTTTATCAGAACAGCGATGATCTGTGCGCCGATTTGGAGCAGAACTTTTCCGATTTCCTGGCCTTCGTCCAGGGCGATGCAGAGTTTTTTGCTGCCTCACCCGGCCCGAGATTCTTGACGTTCCCCGAATTTGTCGAGGAAACCGAACTGCATCTTCAATCCGCTACGCTGGCGCTGCGGCTGGAGGACTTTATGGTCGATCCGTTCCGGGAGTTTTCTAAAATCGTTGCGCTCATGGCGGTAGATCTTGATTGGAGCCGCGTGCGGGTAGCGCCTCCCAAGACCAAAGCTTATGGCTACCTGGCCGTTCAAGCCAAGGTCCCTCGCTTCCAAGCTTTTATTGCCGCGTTGGATGATGAGACCAAGGGACGGATTCAGAGGATGGGCTATAGCCTGGGCGGTTAGGCGCGCCGAGCCGTCCAGGCGCGCGTCACATAGGTGGTCTCGATAGAAGTCAGACCGGCGATGCGCTGTTCGGTGAAATCCAGGAACTTCCGGAAAAGGTCCGGACCTAATTGCACCTGCAGATCGTTTACTGAGCGCCACGCGCCCATATATTGCTCCCTCGTTTGCCGCAGTGAATGTCTGCCTTCCAGATACAACACGTCGGCGAATTGCGGCTTGGCGCTCAACATGTCGGTCAGCCGCTCGGTAATGCCGGAGCGCCCGGACGATACGCGCCGTATGTCCGGTTTGAGGCGCGCGATCTGCGCCTCGATTTCGACCAGCAGCGGATTGGCCTCGATGAAGCGCGGATTCCACAAGGCGACGAACAGGCCGCCCGGACGCAGAATGCGCTGGAACTCAGCGCACGCCTGGTCAAAATCGGCCCAGTGGAATGACGAGGCCATACTCACCAGATCGGCTGATGCGTCGGGCAGGCCAGTGGCTTCGGCCGAACCTTTGCGCCAGACGATCGGCGTTCCGCGCGAGGTCTCAATTCCTTGCCCGCGCATGTCATCGTTCGGTTCCACGGCTACCACCGACCGCAGGCCGCGCGCCGCCAGCGTGCGTGTCCAAATGCCAGTGCCGGCGCCGATGTCGGCGGCATCCATGCCAGCCGCGTCACGTCCTGCATAGCTCAGAATCGCGCTGGCCACTTGCGGCGCGTAGCCTGGGCGGAACCTGGCGTAGTCGCCTGCCAGACCGCTAAAATCTCCGTGCTTCATCGCAGCCTCGTCTCTCTCCCCGGCGACGCATCATTGAGCACCACAATCATCGAGCACCAGCTCCCCCTCCTGGATCATGGTTTGATATAACGCAACATCTTCCGGATTGTCGATTTCGCCCCATTGGCCATCGGTCGCGAAAGTGTTTATCGGGAGATTGTTTCCCGCCAGCAGCCGCCGCAGCAATCCGGTCATATCCAGGCGATTACGCGTTACCGCGTCGAGCGTGCCGAGTAGCGTCTCCACCGCGTTCCAGGCCGGCGGCGTGAATTTCAGCAGGCCCATATATTGCCCCTCGATCTCTTCGATTCGCGTGGTCTTACCGCCAATTTCGAGCAATTCGCCGGCGTCATCGATCCGAAAAGTTTCGGCGTCAGACAAAGGATCGGCGAAACGCCGCGTCCACAGCCTGCGCCACGCCCGGTCATAACTGATGACCAATTGGCCGCTTGCGGCGGCCAGACCGCGGACCAAATCGCTGTGGTAGAAAATGTCCGCATAGCTGACAATCACCGGTCCCGAACCGAGCCATGGCGCCGCAGCGGCGAGCGACATCACCATATTGGTTTCCGCCCATCGTTCGTTGGCGAAATAGAAGAGGCCGGGACGTTCGATCATCTCGGCGCGATAGCCGCGGACCACTCCGATTTTATCCACGCCACCTCGATACAGAGCCGCGATCTGGCGCTCGATCAACGGCCGGCCTTCCAGTTCGACCAAACACTTAGGACGGTCGTCGCCCAGATGCCCCATACGGCTGCCGCGGCCGGCGGCGAGAATCACTGCTCTCACGCGATGACCAGGACCTTCTGATTGGTGCAATCCAGGCACAGCTTGCGCGCGCTCCGCCACTGCTGGAACAGCGCTTCGCCGGCGCCGATTACAGCGGGCATGCCCAGTTCGCTCGCGCGGATGGCCATGTGCGAATTGGCGCCGCCGTACTGAGTGATGAATCCGCTGATCTCGCGAGTGAAGATCCAGTCGAAGCCGGGGTCCGCGCTGGGTACAAAAAGAATCCGTCCCGCGAAGCTCTCTGGCGGATCACCGACTGAAGCCACGGGCGCCGTTACGCTCTTGCGCGTAATGAAATTAGGCTGGCTGGGCGGAAGGTGAAATGCAAATACTTCTTCAGGGGATGCGATGATGGGCGGAAGCACCAGGCTGCGCGTGAGAGCGTGACGTTCCTTCCCGTGCGCCACACTCGCCCGCAGCGCTTCTCCGACCGAACCGCTCTCGCTGTAGAGCTTCCGAATCGCGTCGTAGCTGAGAAATGCGCAATCCTCCGCCGAAAGGCCATGCTCCTCGCCCAGCTCCCGGATAAGCGACAAGGCATCGCTCAGGCTCCGCGTGAACACGAACTTCGCGTATTCGCGGCCCTCAATGCCGGCTTTGATGAACTCGATCAAACTCAGGACGTCGATGTCGATCTCATGCTCTTTGAGCAGCTGCTCGATGCGGCGCAATTGCTCAATAGAGAGCGCGAAGCGTGGCTGAGCAGGCGCAGGCGGCCGGGCACTGGCCCAGTCGAAATAAAGATCGGGCGCCTCGTCATAGCGCGGCGACAAGATGTCGTAGGTCCCTGGCCTTAGATGGCCGTAGCGCGCCAGGAAGTCCGCCTTCGAAAGTTGCCCGAAATCCCGTCCGATGCGCGACCCGACGGTGTCGACGCTCGCCATGAAAGTGGCGCCCTCTTCGGCGGTGAATACGCCCACCTCCACGCAGGACTGCAAAAGCTGAACCGCGATAAATCCCGCACGCGCGAGACCCGCGAATGGCAGAGTTCCGTATCGCTTGCAGTCCTCAATCAGCCAGTAAATGCGGCTGATCTTGTCGATCTTAGCGTTGCAGATGGTCGGAAGCCGCTCGGCCAGCAGATCGATCTTCGCACGGTCGCCCCGCCACAGCGCGGTCTCGCCATGCATGATTCGATTCGTCAGGCGTCGCAAGGCGCTCGAAAGTTCGGCCAGGTCTCCGGCGGAAAATCCGTTCTCGGCCAGCCGGCCCATGCGCTTCGGCAAATCGAGCGTGTAGCAGGAGAAAATGATTTCAAACTCGACTTTGTCATGCAGATGGGGCTCGGCGAGCAGGCGATCGATGTAGTAATTCACCAGCCGCCCGGCGAGATCGTCGGACACGTCGCGCGGTATGAAGGAATTGAAGCTCACGCGGACATCGATGTAAGGCAGCCCGTGAAAGCTGACCAGCAGGGGAAAACTGCGAAGATTCTGATAGCCGTAATTGTCCCGCTGATAGGCCCAGATGGCATCCGTGATGAGCTCGCAATAAAGCGACAACGAAAGGGGCCAGGGCCGCACTCCGATAATCTCGGCCGGGTTCCAGTCCGGCATCACGCCGAAAATCGCCCTGCTGCCATGCAGGTAAGGATGCGGGCGGCTGAGCAGCTCCACCTTACACGCGACATCGGCAAGCGCGCTCGCGACCTTGGTGTCCGGCGCCAGCTCGTGGCTATCGACAGTGAGCGGCCGAACCTGCAGCAGGTACAGTTGCCCATCGCCGCCAACCGCAAATTCCACGTCGATTGCATCGCAGGCCAAAAGGGTTTCGAGCTCGCTCACCAGAGCGATCACCGGCGCCAATGCAGCTGGACAGGCATTCGCCCGCGACTTGAGGCAAAAGAAAGTCTTGAGATTGTCGCCGACGCCGCCGGTGACCCGATCGGTTCGGCCCGAACGGTCGTCGTAATTGACAACGAAATACGGGCTGCCGCTCGGACTGCGCGAGAAAATCACGCCGGCCATGGCTACACTGTCCAGCATGGGCTGCACGAAGATCTGGTTGTCCCCGCTCCGGTCATCTTCGAAGGAGTGGATCACCTGGTCAATGGCCTGTTCCACCGCTGGGCTGCCCACCACGCCCAGTACGGAATCATACCGGCCGGCCTGGCTCCGTGCCGCGCGATCCTCATCCCGTGCACTGCTACGCACGATGACGCGACCGGAACCCCAGGGCTGAGCAGTTAGCCCGGCCAGCACTCGTGCGGGGGCCGATAGCCAATCGCGGACCGAGAATCGAACCTGTGGCAGTACGCGCCCATTGCGCAGCAGCGGAGCCAACGCTTCTAGAGATTCCGCCTTCGTTTTAAAGGCGACCGGGCGCTCCGGCCGGGCCGCTCCAGCGCCATTGCATGTATCGCCACCCCAGGTGTCGCAAGCGGCTAAGATGCGATCCACCGCCGCGGCTACGTCCAGCGGACCAAAATTGTCGAGCACCAGATCCGGCGCCTCGGGAGCCTCAGCCGGCACATCCATTCCCACCACATTGCGCCCGTCGCCGCGCTGATCTTCGGCGTAAATTCCCTTGCTGTCGCGACGCCGTAGCTCGTCCACGGGAACGCGCAGGTAGATCTCGCGATAACCGGGGATGTTCTCGCGATTCCAGCGCTGCACTTCGTGAAACAGCGAAATGGTCGCACAGACCACGTCGCCGCCCTGCTCGGCCAGTAACCGGCACAGCCGCGCATTCCGCATGGCCGATTGCCGGCGATGCGCCGGGCTGTAGCCAAGATCTTCTGCGATCGCGGCACGCAGCGCATCTCCATCCAGGAAGGTGACTGAACGGCCGGCAGCACGCAGACGACTCGACAATTCTCTTCCCAAGGTAGTCTTGCCGGCGCCGGACAAACCGGTAATCCAGAAGACGCGCCCTGGCGAGGCTTTCTGCTCGCCCTCAAGCTGACGTTTCATGGCAAACATAACACAGCACTTGCTCTAAGATAGTCGATTCACGGCTCTCGATGGTGTAACGCTTCCTCACACCATGGTGGATTCCTTAGACCCCCACCGCAGGAGAATGTTACGAATTGATCAACACGAGCCGACGATACATGTCGCGGTTCTCCACCGATCCTACTACTTATGGCTTAGGTGGCGTCATGGCTCTGTAGCTAAAATGAAACATTTTGTTGACAGCGTCGTCTCCTTGGCATCAGTCCGTTGGAGCTTAGGATGCGAACCGCGTTGGCGAACAGCATTTCCTGTCCAGATGAGATTCTGCTGAGGGCCGAGGCCTTATTCCGCGCCGAACAATCCGAGGTTTCGCCCGACGTACTTTCCGAGAGAATCGATCTCCTTCGCTCCTACGATGTACTGGCAATGGAGCGAGTGGTAGCGATTGTGTCATGGGGCAGAAGCGGCTCGCTTCTTCTCGCCAGCTACCTTGACGGGCACGACGACGTCCTCATGCTTCCCGAACTTTGCGGTCAGGGGATCTACAGCTTCTTCGACCGCTACCGGTCACTGCCGTGGAGTGATAAATTAATCGCGTTTCCGGTCTCAGAGTCGGATTATCCTGGGATGTTCGAGAGCACCTTCGCCGTTTCTCCTGCCCAGTATTACATTGCTGTCAAAGCCATTCTTGAGTTCTATGGCAACTGGCCGCGGGAATTTCTCGAATCGCGCCGCGCTTTCTTTCTATTCGTCCATATCGCGTATAGTCTGGCGCTTGGCCGGCTTCCGGCCAGCTCGCATCCTTTAATCGTCTACGCGCAGCACGAGTGGAGCGATGTGATCGCCGCCAACCTGGCGGAGGACTTTCCGGATGCCAAGTTCGTCCACGCCGTTCGCGATCCAATCTCCTCCTGTGACAGAATGTTTCATTTTCTGTTGGGACAATCGGCCGTGCAGTTTCCACGAACTTACGTCCTGGCGCCCTATTCGGCGGTCTGTTGCCTGAGTAATAAAGATCGGCCGCACTTCAAGATGGAGTCCCGAACGCGAGCCTTACGCTTCGAAGATCTGCACTGCGACACCGCTGAAACCATGCGCGCTCTCTCCGATTGGATTGCTCTTCCTTATCAGACAACGTTACTCGCCAGCACGTTCAACGGAAAGCCCTACCTCATCACGCGCGACGGAAACACCTGGTCCGGACGGCGTTTGGAGCAAGTGCAGCGACAATCCCAACATCTTTCCCGGAAGGATCGAGCGCTGTTGTTCACATTGTTTTATGAAAACTTCGCGGACTGGGGCTACCCGTGTCCAAGGATATTCAGAAATCCCATTGTCCGCTGTGTCGTGTTTGCCTCCCTATTTCTTTTTCCGCTGAAGATGGAGATCATTGCCGCGCGAGAGGTCTTCAAGCGCAGGATCCTGCCATCGATACGCAGGGGAGACCTACGGCTTGCGACCAGGTCCTTAGGTGCGGTTGGGTTTTGCCGCCTGAAGATCATGGGGCTTATCGCGCCTGTTTTTCTTCAGCGCTGCGCGCACGGAGCGGCTCTGTTACAGGTCCACCGCGAAGAGCAATCGATCGGACGGCAACAGGTTGCGGAGGAACGGCGAGAAACGCTGGAAGTGGGAAGATCGTGACTTAAACACTGAAATCTCCTGTGACGGTGCTAGGGTACCGGACGCCCATTTTCGCACCTTGACAACCGCAACCTCGCCTTGTTCCGTAATCCCATGTATGCTGTTTTTGGAGCCCCTGTGAACAAGATCGCCGTCGCGCTGGCCGTTTCCGCGTTATGGGCGCCGCTGAGCGCCCAGTGGCTGGATTACCCCACGCCAGGCATCCCTCGTCTGCCCAACGGCAAGCCGAATCTTGCAGCGCCAGCCCCTCGTGCAACGGATGGTAAACCCGATCTGTCCGGGATCTGGAAAGGACCTGGCGGGGGAGGCTATGATCGGAACATCGCGCGAGACCTGAGCCCGGGTGATATTCAGCCTTGGGCCGAAGCGCTCTACCAGCAACGCGTCCGCGATATGGGCCGTGATGCTCCACGCGCGACTTGCCTGCCCGATCCATTTCCCTACTATCACATCACGGACCTGGCTCGCTTCATCCAAACGCCAGGACTGATTGCGATTCTCTACCAGGGTTCCACCAACAGCATTTATCGAACTATCTTTACCGACGGCCGTGAGCTTCCTAAGGATCCCAATCCCACCTGGCTTGGGTATTCCGTTGGACACTGGGAAGGTGACACCCTGGTGGTGAATACTGCGGGTTTTAATGATAAGAGCTGGCTCGACGTGGAAGGGCACCCTCACACCGAAGCTCTTCGAATTACCGAACGCTACCGCCGTCGCGACTTCGGACACATGGACCTGGACATGACCATCGACGATCCGAAGGCCTTTACCAGACCTTTTTCCTTGAAGATCGACCAGACGTTCGCGGCGGACACTGACCTGCTCGAGACCATATGCGAGAATGATCGCTCTGTTCCGCACATGGTGGGCGCCACCGTCAGCGTCAAGCTGGCTCCCCAGATCCTCTCGAAATACGCGGGAACTTACGAGTTCGCACCCGGACGCCAGGCCGTGATCAGCATCGAAAATGACCTGCTTTTCCTGCGAGAGTTGCCAAACCCGCTGAAACTGCCGCTGGTGGCGAACTCAGAAACGATCTTCGTGTCGCGCACCAATGGTGATTGGGTCGAATTTGCGAGGGATGGATTCACGTACCACACTGGCGACCGCGTTCGCCAAGCGAAACGCATTGCAGAACCCCGGCCGTGAGCCAGGGTTTACTCACTTCGTCGTCAGGTGCCGCAAATCGCGCTCGTTCTCGTTGCACACAAACTCCATCAGCTCCGTATCCGGGATCAGCTCAGGATGCAATTCGGCAGTCCAGGGCTTGGTATAGGCTTTCGGATCGTCGATGGTGAGCTGAATATCCATGTGCCCGAAGTCCCGCCGGCGCATTCGTTCGGTGAGATGCATCGCATCCGTGGTCGGATTGCCGAACCCGGAAAGCCACGCTTTCCCATTGAAGCCATTCGATTCCACCAGCAGCGTGTCGCCTTCCCAGTGTCCGGTCGAATAACCCGCCCAACTCGGATTGGGATCTTTGGGCAGCGCGCGGCCGTCCAGGAAAATTTGGCGATAAGTGGTCTGATATTCGTAGAGAATTACGATTAAGTCCGGGCTCTGAATGATTTTATGCAAGTCGAATGCATCTGCTTTCGGCACGCCGCGCGGCAGACAGCGCGACTCTGGATTGTCGATCAGATTATCCGCGGTGTTCTTGTCGAACAGAGCTTTTGCCCAGGGCTTCCACGGAATATCGATTCCTTTCAGATAGTAGGCGCTGCCGCGCGAGTTCAGATGTTCCCAGACCCCCGCGAAATCTGGCCTCCCGTCCGCCGTCTTCGGAGCGGGTGCGGACAAGTTCGGTTTGCCGTCCGCCGTGCGCGGGATTCCGCGAGTGGGGTAATTGATCCATTGCCCGGAGGCTCGCGTGCTCAGAGGGAGCATGAGCGCCAGCAATAGCAGGTAATGCACGACCCGCACTTCGCCGGCTTCTTGGGATGGCATGCCATCATTATCCGCCAATTCCGCGCCGCGTAAGATGCGCGATCAACTCCGGCCTGGCTGCCGGATCCGGAGCGGGATTTTGGCCGAAATTAGCGGCGGCGCAAACGCGTGGCCACCACGGCGGCCAGCCCGCAGCACAGCAGCGACAACATGCCCGGTTCGGGAACGGCCGGTGCTGCCGAGGCGGAGACGAATTCGGTCACTAAGCCATAACCGAGACCGTCATTAGAACCAAAATTCTGATAACGGGCCAGCGAGGTCCCAGCGCCTTCGTTGTCTTCAAAGGCCACATCGCTCCCACCGCTTCCGCCGGTGATCGATATATCCAGCAGAAGGTTTCCGAGCGTAGGGTTGTATAAGAAAGGAGTGCCCGAAAAGGCCAAGGTGTTCGGCGCCTTGCCCGAAAGTGCGACGCTTTCAAATACCGTATCGTCGGAGCCGATGTTACCGGCTAAGTTCGTGCTGCTGAGGCTGCCGATGTTAGAGCTGACGACCGAGAGACTCAAAGTATAAGTGCCGGCGTATAAGCTTCCGGTGAAACCGTTCCCCAGGAAAAAATCGATTCCGGTAATCAGCATCGGCCCTGAGAAGTCGCTCGCGGCGTACGCCTCTTGATAATCGGAGCCCGTATTTGTACCGAATGGCCCGCCAAAAGGAAAGGCGTTGGAGCCGTTGTCGGATCCTATGGTTACCGAAGAACCGAAGACAGTGCCCACCGAAAGCGCGCACAGTAAAATCATCGTGCCCGCTGCTCGCCGCATAAGGCCCCGGCGTCGTGAGCTTTTTACATTCGTCAAATAAGCTATATTTTCCATTTTCACTCCGAACGAAAAATATAGCACCGATTGCCTCAAGTGCGGCCGCGTAATTGGCCGCGCGCAACGCGCAAATGTACCGGTACCAGCCTCGATAATGGTCTATTGCTTATGGATTGCCGTACCTGGCCGCCCT
>JBEKLB010000044.1:0-23332 GCA_050010415.1 Bryobacteraceae bacterium
GTTTCCCACCAGCGTTCCAGCCATCCTTTATTGCGTCTATTCCCAAACGCCCATCGATCGCCTTTTCACCGGCGCTATTCTCCCCGAGCTCGTCATGATCTCGGCCATCGCTTTCGTCGGCGTTCGCATGGGTATCAAGTGCGACGCAGTTCGCGAACCCTTCTCGGCGCGTGAAGCCGCAGCGGCCGTCTGGTCCGCCAAGTGGGAGCTCGCCTTGCCCGTCATCATGATCGTGGGGCTTTTTGGTGGTTTCGGAACATTGACCGAAGCCGCGGCCCTCACTGCCTTCTGCGCCTTCTTCGTCGAAGTTTTCATCTATCGCGACCTGAAGCTCTCGCGCGACTATCGCGAAGTCTTCGTCGAATGCGCCACCATCGTTGGCGGCATCTTATTAATCCTGGGCGTGGCACTCGGGTTCACCAATTATCTGGTCGACGCCGAAGTCCCCTCCCGCCTGATCGATTGGGTGCAGATGCACGTCCAGTCCAAATATCTTTTCTTATTGCTTCTCAACATCGCGCTGCTGGTGGTGGGTGCGTTGATGGACATCTTCGCCGCGATCCTGGTGGTGGTGCCGCTGCTCAAGCCGCTCGCCGCCGCCTACCACATCGACCCGGTGCAAATGGGCGTCATCTTCATTGCCAACCTCGAGCTCGGCTACCTGCACCCACCCGTCGGCATCAACCTGTTTCTGTCCGCCTACCGCTTCAAGAAACCGATGGGCACCATCATCTGGGCCACGCTGCCATTCCTGGCGATCCTGGCCGCCACCGTCCTCCTGATCACCTACGTCCCCTGGCTCACCACCGCGCCTCTGCACTGGTTGGGCAAGTAACTCGGCCGTTAGCTTTTGGTCATTTGTGAACCGCTGTGGCGCACGCACCGGCCTGATTCGCTTCGGTACTCCGATGCCTCCCCACCGATGGCCGAAGCTTTAGTCTTTGCGCCCAAGCGCACCCGCAGAGAGACCACAATGGCTATATGCCTATCGAGCCGCATCCGAGCCTAACCCCGCCAGCCAACTCTGATCGCATCTGGCGTTATATGGATTTCCCAAAGTACGTTTCGATGCTCGAAGGAAGCTCGCTCTATTTCTGCAACGTCGAAACACTCGCCCGGACAGACCCGCACGAGGGAGCGCTCGCTCAGCCGAACTTCCGGCATAGGAGCTGGAAAGAACTAAGAGACCTTACGCCCGAAGAGTGGAGGGAACTGAGTATGGACGGGCTGGATGACGAAGGCAAGTTCAACCAGTTTTGGAGCCACAAGAACAGCCGTGAATACTTGGCTCGCCGAAGATTCTACGACCGACGAGCTTGCTTTGCGAATTGCTGGCATATCAACGAGTACGAGTCCGCGGCGATGTGGTCCGTTTATGCCCCGGCGGAATACGGGATTGCGGTCATCGCCGACTACTCCCGCGTGGTCGAGGCGCTTACGAAGGCGTCCGAACGGGTGTTTGCAACGAAAGTCAAGTACATCGATTTTGCGAAAGAACCGGCGCATAGCGAGCTGATATTCCCGATACATAAGCGTCGCAGCTTCTCTTACGAACAGGAGCTTCGGTTGCTTTACTGGGACTTAGATATCCAAGAGCCAATCAATAAATTATGCACGAAGCTGGCAGCCACAATGTTCCGCGGAGTCGGTCAACCGGTCAGGACCCCCGAAGTCAACTGGGAATTGATAGAAGACGAGGTAGCGAAGGTGAAATACGATACAGGGCGGAACATCGCCGTTGATGCACTAGCGTTAGTCGATGAAGTTCGAGTCTCTCCCTTGGCTGGGGATTGGTTTGTCGATCTCGTTCGATCAGTGTCCCGGAGGTATTTTCCAACAATACGCGTTACCAGGTCTGACATTTCCTCCCCACCGATCCGATAACTGCCGAACGTGCGCCTCGATCGATTACAGACGAAGCCCGTGCGCTAAGCGCCTGCCTTTGGTCAAACCGCGCCATATTCGTGGGAACCGGAGGCCTAACCGCCCGCACCCGTGTCGACGAAAGTCACTCCCGCAGTTCACCGTAAAGCACCGATCGTGGTCTTCGTGGGAGACCCATTTCTTGCCTTTATCCGGCTTCCCCTTCTTGATCGACGCCAAGGTTCGGAGGGCTTGTCTGCGGTGCCGCGCGTCGGAATAATCCCCGACGAGCGGCTTGCGCCTACGGATACTGATGTCCTCGGGACGAATACCGATCAGGCAGGCCACAGGCTTACCTCGCGACGTGATGACGATATCCTCCTTCGCAGCTAGCCGCAGCAACTCAGAGGTCTTGTTCTTTAGCTCGCGAACTTGTGCAGTCTTCATCCTTGTGGCCACATCCGTAGCTGCATCGTATCATTCGGGCCATTCGCCCAATTCCCAGTTGCATCCTCACCCTCTCAAACCGTGTGCCGCGTGCCTGCCCCCCAACCCCCAATCCCTAATCCCGAGTGCTGTGATAAGATCCGATCTTGACAATCTTGTTAACTGGAGCGACACAGCGTGAAAGTTTACGAAGGTTCAGACATCCGCAACATTGCCCTTATCGGTCACGGTCATAGCGGCAAGACGACCCTGACCTCAGGCTTTCTCTACACCGCCGGCGCCACCAACCGGCTCACCCGCGTCGATGAAGGCAACGCCGTCACCGACTTTGACGACGAGGAGGTGCAGCGCAAAATAACAATTTCCACCGGCGTTGCTTTCGCCGAATGGGCCAAGAAGAAAATCAATCTCCTCGATACGCCCGGCTTTAATATTTTTCTGAATGACACCAAAGCTGCGCTCGTCGCGGCCGACGCTGCGCTGGTAATTGTCGATGGCGTCGCGGGCGTCGAGGTCCAGACGGAAAAGGTCTGGAGCTTCGCCGACGAGTTCAATCTGCCTCGCGCCATCTTTATAAATAAGCTCGATCGCGAACGCTCCTCGTTTGACCGCGCGCTCACCAGCGTGCAAAGTGTCTTCGGCCGCCTGGCCGTTCCCGCTCAGCTTCCCATCGGCGCCGAAAAGGATTTCAAAGGCATCGTCGACACCATCCGCATGAAGGCCTACACCTACACCGCCGACGGCGACGGCAAGGGCAAGGAAGTTCCCATTCCGGACGATCTCGCGGAACCCGCGCAGAAGGCGCACGAAGCGCTGGTCGAGATGGTGGCTGAAGGTAACGACGCGCTGCTCGAAGAGTTCTTTGAAAAGGGAACCCTGCCGGTGGAGCACATCATCGATGGCTTGCGCCAGGCCATTCGCGAGCGCCGCATTTATCCGGTGCTCTGCGGCTCCGCGCTGCATAACGTCGGCTCCGATCAGCTCATGAACTTCATCATCGAGAACTTCCCGGCGCCCACCGAGCACGAGCCCATCTCCGGCACCATGAACGGCGGTAGCGAAGTTCAGCGCGCCATCAAGAACGATGCGCCGGTTTCCGCCTTCGTCTTCAAGACCGTGGCCGACCCTTTCGCCGGCCGTGTCACTTACTTCAAGGTGATCTCGGGCGTCATTAAGAACGATGCCAATCTCGTCAACGCCCGCAGCGGTGCAACCGAGCGGCTGGCGCACGTCGGCTCTCTGGAAGGCAAAACCATCGAGCCGGTCACTGAGCTCAAAGCCGGAGACATCGGCGCCGTCGCAAAGCTCAAAGAAACCGTCACCGGCGACACGCTTTGCGACAAGCCGTCTATCATTGCCTATCACGCCGTTCATCTGCCTGAGCCGTCCATCGCGTTCGCGATTTCAGCCAAGAGCCGCCAGGATGAAGACCGTCTGGGCAACGCCGTCCAGCGCATCCTCGAAGAGGACCAGTCTCTGCGCTTTTATCGCGATCCGCAGACCAAGGAGTTTCTGCTCGCGGGCAGCGGCCAGCAGCACGTGGAAGTGATCGTCAGCCGTTTGAAGAAGCGCTACGGCGTGGATGTTGAGCTGCACGCTCCGAAGATTCCTTATCGTGAAACCATTCGTGGCAGAGCCGAAGTGCAGGGCCGCCACAAGAAGCAGACCGGCGGCCACGGCCAGTTCGGCGACTGCTGGGTTCGTTTTGAGCCGCTCCCGCGCGGCGGCAGGTTCGAATTCGCCAATGAAGTTTTCGGCGGCGCCATCCCGCGCAACTTCATTCCAGCCGTGGAGAAGGGGCTGGTCGAAGCGGCTGCCAACGGCTTTCTGGCCGGCTTCCCGATGGTGGACTTCAAGGCAACGGTCTATGACGGTTCCTATCACGACGTGGATTCGTCCGAAATGGCCTTCAAACTTGCCGCTCGCAAAGCCTTCAAGGCAGGCATGCAGGCTGCCAAGCCGGCCATCCTGGAACCCATCATGAACGTGAATATTCAGGCGCCGGTGGAATATGCAGGCGATCTGATGGGCGACTTAAACAGCCGCCGCGGCCGCATTCAGGGCATGGACACCAAGGGCGGCACGCAAATCATCCGCGCCCAGGTTCCTATGTCTGAAATGCTCACGTATCAAAACGATCTCATTTCGATGACGCAGGGTCGCGCCTCTTATCAAATGGAGTTCGATCATTACGATTACGTGCCTCAGCTTCAGGCCGACAAAATCGTCGCCGCCGCCAAGGCCGCCAAGACCGGCGAAGAAGAAGAAGAGGAATAATCCCCTCTTAACCTCGAAATGAGTTAGCATTTCTTGGTAAGTGCTGGAACTCCGCTACGCCCTGCGTTCGCTCTCGAAACAGCCGGGCTTCTGCATCTCGGCGATCCTCACGCTGGCGCTCGGCATCGGCGCGAATACCGCTATGTTCAGCGTCTTCGATGCAGTAATTCTGCATCCGCTGCCTTATCGCGATCCAAGCCGTCTCGTTCTGGTCTGGCAAACGCCACCCAATCACGAGGAGAATCCCGTCTCCGGTGTCGTCTATAGGGAGTGGCTGAAGCAAGCCCGTTCTTTCGATGCATTGCTGGGAATGCACAACCTGTATTTCAATTTTCGAAGGGGCAATGAAGCCCAGCAATTGCTCGGCGCACAGGTCTCGCGAGGATTTTTCTCCGCGCTCGGCCTCTCGCCCGTCCTCGGCCGCGAATTTCGCTCGGCGGACGAACAGGTCGACCATAATCATGTCGCAGTGGTCAGCTACAGTCTCTGGCAGCGGGAGTTCGCCGCCGACCCACATGCTCTGGGAGTCTCACTGAACCTGAACGGCGAGTCTTATACGCTCATCGGTGTCGCTCCGCCGAACTTCGACGAGTCGCTTGCGATGCGCGGGGTCGAAGTATGGACTCCGCTTTCCTTCGACCGGGCTACGAATTTGCGATCGAACAACATGGCCGTCATTGGCCGCCTGACCCCCTCGGTCACGATCCAAGAGGCGAACCGCGAAATGCAAGTCATCGCCAAACGTGTGGATGCCGAGTTTCCGGATCTGTACCACGGCTGGTCCGCGACAGTCGCATCTCTCCAGGACTACGGCACCGGCAAACTTCGAGCTACCGTGGCGGCCTTGCTCATCGCCGTTGGTATGGTGCTGTTGATCGCCTGTGTGAACGTCGCGAATCTGCTGCTCGCGCGATCCGAATCCCGCCGGAAGGAAGCTGCCATTCGTGTGGCGTTGGGCGCCAGCCGCTTTCGATTATTGCGCCCTTTGCTCACCGAAACCACGCTGCTCGCCTTCGCTGGGAGTCTGGCCGGAATAGCACTCGCGTGGAGCGGATTACGCCTGCTCATCGCTCTGCGCGCGGTGGAACTTCCCGGCCTGGGCAACGCCGGATTGAATTTTCGCGTGCTGGTTTTTACCGTCGCGGTCACCGCTTTCACGGGCCTGCTGTTCGGGTTGCTTCCTTCGCGCCAGGTTCTCGGGGGCAATCTGAGCCAGGCCGTTCGAGAATCGGGGCGGGGCGCCGTCAATACTCGCGGTGGCCGCGGTTCGCGCAACATTCTCGTGATTTCAGAAGTGGCGCTTTCTTTGATGCTGCTGGCGGGAGCCGTTATGATGGCGCGCAGCCTGCTTTGGCTCCAAAACGAAAATCGAGGATTTGTTTCAGATCATCTCCTGACTTTCCGTGCGTCTTTCTTGGCTACGGATTTTCCGAACGCGCCACTCACGGCGGCCTACTATCGATCGCTGCTCGATCGGATCGGCGCTATATCCGCCGTCCGCTCGGTTGGTTCCAATACCAATCTGCCGCTGGATGGCGCTGTGCTTACTGGCGAGTATTTTCGTGTGCCTGACGCCGCGCCGTCTCCCTCGGAGCGTCCTTCCGCCGCTTGCAATCTGATCAATAGCGGTTATTTTCGCGCGCTCGGTATCCCGTTGGCGCGGGGCAGGGAATTCGACGCCCGCGACCGCGTCGATAGCCCTGCTGTCGCGATCATCAGCAGTTCGCTGGCGCGGCGCTATTTCCCCGGCCAAAATCCAATCGGGCGCAAATTCGTTGTCGCGAGTCCGAGCAAGAGCGCTGTCGAAGTGACGCGCGAAATCGTGGGCGTTGCGGGCGATATTCGTTACCTCACGCGCAGCGCCGACGAATCGCTTGAAATTTATCTGCCCTACGTCCAGACCACGTGGCCCAATATTTATGTGCTGGTCCGCACCATCGGCGATCCATCGAGCATCGCTCCCGAGTTGCGCGCCCTGCTTCGCGAACCCGGCTGGAATCGGCAGTCCATCGCCGGCTTGACTAGCATGCAGCAGCTGATCTCCGTCCTCAACGACAAACCCCGTCTCAACTCGCTTCTGGCCGCGCTGTTTGCTGCCATCGCGCTGCTGCTCGCGGGCGTCGGGATCTACGGCGTGGTCTCTTACTCTACATTGCAGCGCGCGCAGGAAATTGGTATTCGCATGGCGCTCGGAGCTACGCCGCGCGAGATCGTGCAATGGATTCTCGGCCAGGCTCTGGTCTTGACCGTCGCCGGACTCTCCGCTGGATTGCTCTGTTACCTCGCGCTCTCGCGTGCTCTTGCGGGTTTGCTCTATGGCGTCCGCACCGGCGACGGCCTTTCGCTGCTTTTTACCGTCTTGGTTTTAGGGTCCATCGCGCTGGTTGCCAGCTATATTCCCGCACGCCGGGCCGTCGATGGCGATCCGCTTGCCGCTCTGCGATCTGAATAAGTTGGAACCGTCGTGGTGGCAATCGCGTAACTCTTCACAAGGAGTATTGCGCTAATGCCATTCGCGCCTTCGAATTCCTCGAACGATCTTGCGGGCGTCAGTCGCCCCATGGTGCAGGCTCTATTCGTCGCGAGCTGCTTGCTCTCCGTTGTTTCCTGGTACACCACGTTCGAAGGGATGCGCCTGTATCTGTCGGTCTGGTTTTCGGTGCTCGCATCCATCGGATTGCAGACCGCGCTAGTGCTGGTGGCCTGGCTCATCGGCTTCAGCTCGTCACTCGGATTCGCTTCCCCGGTCACCCGTCACGCCCGCCGCCGTGCGTTGTTGATCGGCGTCTACGTCGTTACCGCCATCGTTTCGATCGCGTTTTCCTACACCAGTCTCTATACCTGGTTCAGCGCGCGTGAACGCCCCGCCAGCATCGAGCGCAAGCTCTATGACGCTTTGAACGGCTCCGCCGGCCAGACCGGCAAGCTGCTTACCTCCGCCATCGGCGAACAGCAAAAGCATGTCCTCGCGCTCCAGGAGATGACGGAAGCCGAGAAGACGCACGGCCTGATTTCTCGCGCTCAGGATGCCGATCCCTATCTTGCCAACCTGCGGGCAGCGGTCGCGCGCGAAGCCCAGACCTACGCTGAGAATTACAAGGAAGGCGCGGGCGCGGGCATCCGCTACTCAGCCTTCGATCGCTACACCAAGCTGGCCGAACAATCCCTGGCGCGGATGGCGCGCTCGCAAACGGAATTGGCTGGCTTTGTTTCAAACACCCGGCCGCTCGATACCACCGAAAAGCAGCTGCAGGCTTATCGACAGGTTTATGACGACGTTCCGTGGAATGACGTCGAGCAGACGCTTCACTCCGGCCAGCTCGTCAAGCCGCCCATTCCGGATTATGGCGATTTCGTCGACCGTACCGTATCAGGGCAGGAAGATCTTCTCGTCGCCTTCCAGGAGCTGTTCACCGCCCCCACCGCCAGGCACATCTTCGCTTTGATGCTGGCCGCCTTCATCGACGTGGTCGTGTTTTTGCTCGCATTCGCCACGGGACCTTACTTCTTCGGCTCCATGGAACACCGCTGGATCTCGGCCGGCGCGGCGCTGGAAGGCCTGGATCACCAGATTTTCACGCGCGATTTCTTGCGAAAACTCACTCCGGGCCCGCGCGGCATGGCCAGGGTGGACGCATCCTTGCTGACGCCCGGCGAACAGCAGCTCTGTCTGCTCTGGGCCGCTAAGAAACTAGCAGTGGTGGTGGAAGAAGACGGCCGGATGTACTACATGCTGGAGCAGGGGATTCACGAACAGTTGCTGGAGTCACTCGCGTCCCAGGGATTTCCCATGCGCGCGTCAGCGGCTGCTTCTCGCTAGCGGCGGCCTTTTTTACGGGTCCGCTCCCGTTCCACGAGCGAAAACGTCAGCTTGTGCTCCACCGGATCGACACGTTCCAACAGAACGTTCACGGTATCGCCGATCGAGAACTCGCGCCGGGTTCGCTGCCCGACAATCTTGCGGGTGTTCTCTTGAAACATATATCGATCGTTGGGCAATGTATCGATGGGCAGCAATCCTTCCACGAACAAGTTCTCGAGCTCAACGAAGAAACCAAACCTGGTGGTACTGGTGATGAGGCCACGAAACTCCTCGCCAACTTTGGCTTCCATAAAGCGCGCCTTCTTCCATTCCACCAGTTCCCGCTCGGCATCAGCCGCGCGCCGCTCGGTCTCCGAACAATCGTGCGCGATCAGCTCCAGGCGTTCGGGTGCGATCAGATCGCGCGTGCCATCGAATGAGGCGTCCAGGAGCCGATGCACGATCAGATCCGGATACCGCCGGATGGGCGAAGTGAAGTGGGTGTAGCTGGGAGACGCCAGCGCGAAGTGCCCCTTGTTCTCGGCGCTATAACGAGCCTGCTTGAGCGAGCGCAACATCAGATAAGTCAGGATGCGCTCTTCCGGTTTCCCCTCGATCTGCGCGATCAGCTTCTGATAGTTGCGCGACGAAATCGCCACGCTGTCTTCGGCGATTACGATTTCCTTGCGCACCATCTTGCCATCGCGCCTGCGCATGGGCTGGGTGCGGAATCGTTTTATGGGAATTGCGCCAATTCCCAATGAATAACCGAAATGCGTGGCGATCTCCTCGAACTCCATTACCCGCTTGGGATCGGGTTTCTCATGGATTCGGAATATCGAGGCAATGCCGGCCTGCTCCAAGTGCGACGCCACGGCTTCATTCGCCGAGAGCATGAATTCCTCGATCAGCCGGTGCGCGATGTTGCGCGGGCTGCGGGAGACGCCGGCCATTTCGCCAAATTCGTCGAATTCGATCAAAGGCTCCGGCATGTCGAAATCGATGGCGCCGCGCCGGATGCGCTTCTGGTTCAGCACCAGCGCCAGCTCCCGCATCAATTCGAAGCGCGGGATGAGCGGCGCGTAGCGCTCCCGGAGAGCGGTGTCGCCTTCCAGCAGCGCATGCACGGCAGTGTAAGTCATCCGTTCCGCGCTGCGAATTACGCCCCGGCCAAACTGCTGCGCGATGATATCGCCGCGCCGGTCAATCTCCAATTCCACGGAAAGCACCAACCGGTCGACGCCGGGCTTCAGCGAGCAGATTTCGGTGGAAAGCTCCAGAGGCAACATCGGAACGGCGCGATCCGGAAAATAGACGCTGGTTCCGCGCAGGAAAGCTTCTTCGTCGATCGGGCTGCCAGGTTTCACGTAATGGCCCACATCGGCGATGTGCACCTGCAGTGCATAATTGCCGTTTGGTAAACGATCCACCCAAACCGCGTCGTCGAAATCGCGCGCCGTCTCGCCGTCGATGGTTACGATGTCCAGCGCCCGATAATCCTTGCGCCCGGCCATTTCATCCTGGCCAATGATGTTAGAAAAGCCTTGCGCCTGTTCCAAAACCTCCCCTGGAAAATGATGCGGGATGTGATGCTTCCGGATCATGATCTCGACATCCACGCCGAAATCGTCCGGGCGTCCGAGGATCTCGATAACACGCCCTAGGGCTTGGCCGCCATCTTCCGGAAATTCGAGAATCTCCACGTTGACGATCATGCCATCCAGGTCTTCGGGCGACTTCACCTCCACTGGCGTTACGCCTACGCGATCACGGCTTAACACCGTAGCGGGCGTTTCCATCCCCACCGGAATCTGGATCCACTGCCGGATGCGCTCGTCATGCGGCGCCACAAAGTTGCCGCGCTTGCGTATGCGAAACTCGCCGACCACGGTCTGGTGAGCGCGCCGCAGCACCTTGACGATCTCGCCATCCGCGCGGCCATCCCGCTCGATACGCGCGATGCGAACCACCACTCTGTCGCCATGCATGGCGGCCTGCGCCGATTCACGCGGGATATAGACGTCGCCGCGCAGGCCTTCGATGGGATGGTCGGGAATCAAAAAGCCGTAACCGTCGCGATGCATATTCAAGCGGCCGACGGCATATTCGCGGCTCAGTCGCGTGACTACAAAATGGCCGGACCGAACTTCAATCAGTTGTCCGCGCTCGATCAGCCGATCCAGCGCACTCTCCAGTTCAGCGCGCGATGTAAGTTTCGCGCCGAGTTCGCGAACTAATTGTTTGAAGGTGGCACGCGCGTGCGGGAGCCGCGCGACATGTTCGAGAATGTTGGCGTCCGTCACAGGGACTTAACGAATCCCTTGGGCGCCATCGGCAGCGACCGAATTCTGGTTCCCGTGGCTTGGAAGATGGCATTGCCAACGGCGGGCGCCAGAGCCACAATTGGCGTTCCACCCGCTCCGGCCGATGGAAGATCCCTGCGGTCCACGAGCACCGTCTCGATGATTGGCAGATCGCTGAAACGAGGCACGCGATACGTGGCGAGACGAGGGTTCAGGATTCGGCCGTTTTCGAATTCCACAGCTTCGAACAACGCGCCACCGATGCCCAGCATGACCGAACCTTCGATCTGTCCTTTCAAATGATCGGGGTTCATAATGGCACCACACTCAAATGCCGTCAACACGCGATCAATCCTCACGTTAGGAGGCGCGGGCTCTACTTCGGCGCCTTGAAAGCCGGCGGGGACGATGGAAATTTCAGCGCACATCGCCACGTAGCTGTCATTCAAGACGCCGCAGGCCAGGCCGAAGCCGTGACCCGCGCTGGGCTTTTCTTTTCCCCACCCGAAGCGGTCCGCCGCCGATTGCAACACTGCACGCAAACGGGCGTTCTTAAGATTCTTCAGGCGAAACTCCAGTGGGTCGATCCCGGCCGCGGATGCCAGATCGTCCATGAGCGATTCGCGCGCGAAATGATTTGCGGTCCCCGCCATCCCGCGATAGGAACCCTGTCGCAGAGGTGAGTCGGCAGCGTGAAACTCGGAGGCATGATTGGCGACGTCGTAGGGAGTGTCCAGCCCTTCCGGTCCGGAATTATAGTTGTCGCACTGCCAGGCAGTGATCAAACCGTCCCTGGTTATGCCGCTCCGAATGTCGATGACGCCGGCCGGCCGAAAATAGCCCCAGGTGAATTCCTCTTCGCGCGACCAAATCAGTTTCACCGGCGCATTCGCTGCTTTCGCCAGGCGCGCCGCTTCCATGGCAGCTTCACCGGTATGCTTGCCACCAAACGCCGAGCCGATGTCGGGGACGATCACGCGCACGCGATCCTCCGGTAGCTTGAACGCGGCGGCCAGTTCGCTTTTGACACCCCAGGGGAGCTCGGTGCCGGTCCATACCGTGAGTTTTCCCTCATTCCATTCGGCCACCGCGGCGCGCGGCTCCAGTGGGACATGCGCGATATACGCGATGGTGTAAGTGGCTTCGAGTTTATGATCGGCCGCTTGAAAGGCTTGCTCGACGTCGGGGCGTAGAGGGGTGGCGGTTTTCTTCAGAGAGCCGAACAGGTCCTTATTCGAAGGCTGAGCATCATTCGAAGGCTGAGCGTCGGTGGACCACACGGTCTTCGTCCCGTTGATGGCCTTGCGCAATAGGGCCTCGTCCGGGGCCACGGCGCCGACAAAATCGCCATCGCGAACCACCAAAACATCTGGAATAGCGCCGGCTTCCTTGGCATCGAGCGAGGTGAGCTTGGCCTGGAACGCTGCCGGACGGTGGACGCGCCCATACAACATATTGGGACGAACCAGATCGGATGTGTAACGATGCGCGCCCGTCACCATGTCGCGCGCGTTGACCTTGAGCACCGACGTGCCTTGCAGCGTCCACTCGGCCACGGGCGTTACCTTCGCGCCATCGACCGTCTTCACCAGCTTTTGGCCGCGCGTGAGCTCACCGAATCCGACAGTTTCGCCGCTCACGTTGTTCTTCACTCTGCCGCCGGCCAATGTGATGGACGCGCGACCCACCTTCCACTTGTCTGCCGCCAAATCGATGAGGGCTTCGCGCGCCGCCGCGCCCACCTTTCTCATTTGCGGCCCCATCAACGGGATGGTGCGGCTGCCGAAGGTGCCCATGTCGTAGGGCGTCAAATCAGTGTCGGCCATCACCAGTTGCAGCGCGCTGATGGGCGTACGCAACTCCTCGGCCACGGCCTGTGCCAGCGAGGTCCGGATGTTCTGTCCCATTTCGACTTTGCCAGTGTAGACGGTGATGGCGCCGTCTTCACTGATGTGCAGCCAGGCAGCTAACTCGGGAGGCCGCGCGTCTGGACGCCGGGCCGCGGTGCTTGCGGGTTCCTGTGCGGACGATGTGCCATCCAGCGTGAGCAGAAGCACCAGGCCGCCACCGAAGAACTTGAGGAAGCCGCGCCTCTCCAGGTCGAACTCAGGCATGTTGCCCCGCAGCCATTTGAACGGCGGCATTTCTTACAGCAACGATGATGCGCGGATACGTCCCGCAGCGGCAAACATTGCCTTCGAGCGAGGTCCGAATTTCGGGTTCGGTGGGCTGCGGCGTCTTTTTGAGCAACGCCACGCTCGATAGAATCATGCCCGGAGTGCAATACCCGCATTGCAACGCGTCCGCTTGGATGAAGGCTTCCTGCAGCGGATGAAGTTTGCCGTTTTGCGCCAAGCCTTCGATGGTCGTGATCTGTTTGCCGGCAACCGCCGACACGCGTGTCATGCAAGAACGGATCGCCGCGCCGTCAATCAAAACCGTACACGCGCCGCATTCGCCTTCGCCGCAGCCATATTTTGTTCCGGTGAGATCCAGTTCGTCGCGCAACACCCAGAGCAGCATCCGGCCCGGGTCAACAACCAGCCGGTAGCGAGTTTGGTTGACGACGAGTTCCATGCTTCGATTTTACGCTTCGGGAATCGTCCGCGTTTATCAGGTCGGCAAAAACGATCAGTCACTGCGACAAAAGCCGCGCCGCTTTGCCGTGAAAATGCGCTAGTTCGCGGAAGCCATGACCTTCCAGCACGAAATAGTATACGTCTGGCACGTTTCGATCTAGTTGAACGTCGTAGTTTAGGCCGCGGCGCACGATCACCAAGCGACTGTCAACGCGAACTTCGATTCCCGATCCTTCGAAAGCGCTGGCGCACACAATCACGCCGTCCCACCCACGGCTGCCCTTCGCGAAAGGCGGTGGAATTACCGTGCCGGTTGCAAGGTCAAGGATGGCTCCTGACATGCACTCCGAGCCACAGCCCCAGACCTCGAAGCGATAGTGCCCCGCAAGATTCGGCGGTTCGCTGGCCGCATTAAGCAGCCGTGTTCGGAACATGCGTTGTGACCGGGTGACTAGTTTCGGCGCAGCCGCCGGCCCGTTCCAGTCGGATAGTACAGGGAAGCCATCAAATCGCGGTGGAGGACCCTGCCCGAACGCCGCGATTACGAAAAACAGCAAGGCGGCGCGTGTCATACATATCAATCACCTGCGGTAAGCGCGGGTTCCGGCGTCGTTTCAAATGTCTTCTTCTTCCGCCGCATGTTCCCGAACGATCCCCGGAAGCGCTCCATGTAGATGTAGAACACTGGGGTGATGTAGAGCGTCAGCGTTTGCGAAACCACCAACCCTCCCACCACCGCCAGTCCAAGAGGGCGGCGCGCTTCCGAGCCCGCGCCCAGGCCCAGAGCAATAGGGAGGGTTCCGACCAGGGCGGCCATGGTGGTCATCATGATGGGCCGGAAGCGCACCAGGCAGGCTTCCGAGATGGCTTCGGTGGGCGTCATATTCTGCGTGCGCTGTGCTTCGAGAGCGAAGTCGATCATCATGATGGCGTTTTTTTTCACGATACCGATCAGCATGATGATTCCGACAAACGAATAAATGTTTAGCTCATCGTGGAAGATCAGCAGCGTGGCCAGCGCGCCCAATCCGGCGGATGGGAGCCCGGAAAGAATGGTGAGCGGATGAATGAAGCTCTCATACAAAATTCCCAGCACCATGTAGATGACCAGGATGGCCATCACCAGCAGCGTACCCATCCCTTGCAATGACGATTGGAAGGCAGCCGCGACGCCTTGAAACGAGGTTTGAATATCGGCGGGAAGAGTATCGCGCGCAGCGCTGCCGATGCGGTCCACGGCATCGCCTAAGGAAACGCCGGGAGCGAGATTGAAGGACAGCGTCACGGATGGAAGCTGGCCCAAGTGCGCCACCGATAGCGGTCCCACGGTGTCGTGCGGCTTGGTGACCGCGTCCAGAGGCACCAGCTTACCGGTAGCCGATCGGATATACAGCAGATGCAGCGCAGCCGGGTCCATCTGATAGCGCGGCAATAGCTCCAACAGGACCTGATAGTCATTGGTCGGAGTGTAGATATCCGACACCTCGCGCTGGCCGAAGGCATCGTAAAGGGCGTCCTCAATCTTGTCGGCGGTGACGCCCATGGTGGAGGCGTGATCGCGATCGATGTCCACTTTAACCGTGGGGCTCGCGATCTGCAGGTCGCTGTTGACGTCGAAGAGGCCAGGCAGTTCCTTCATGCGTTTTTCGAATTGACCCGCCACGCGATACAGCTCGTCCAGGTCCTGGGCCTGCAGCGTGTACTGATACACGGTGCGCGTCTGCTGCCCGCCCACGCGGATCAGCGGCGGATTTTGGAGATAGGTTCGGACGCCGGGAATTACGTTAAGCTTGGGCCGCAGTTCCTCAATGATCTGTTCCGGCGACAGCTTGCGCTGCGCGCGCGGTTTCAGGCGTAACTGCAAACGGCCGGAATTGCCGGTGCCCTGGCCTCCTCCCTGCGCGTTGACGAGAGAAAAATAGGCCTCCACGTTCGGATCGGCGCCCACGATCGCGGCCGTTTTGAGCTGCAGCCGCACCATCGATTCAAAGGATGCCTCTTGCGGCATTTCGGTGACGCCGCCCAACTGGTCGGTGTCCTGGTTGGGGATGAAGCCTTTGGGCGAAACCTCATACAGCAATACCGTTGCGACCAACGTTCCCACGGCCACCATGAGCGTCACAAAGCGATGGCGAATGACCACGCGCAGCGTCCACTCGTACAGATCGCGCATCCCGTCGAAGAATCGCTCGGAGGTTCGATACAAGGCGTTGTGTTTCTCGCTCGGAGGACGCATGAAGCGGCTGCACAGCATGGGTGTCAGACTGAGCGAGACGAAGCCGGAAATCAGGATCGCGACGATGATGACAGCAGCGAACTCGTGGAACAACCGGCCCAGAATACCGCCCATGAAAAAGACCGGAATAAAGACCGCTGCCAGCGACAGCGTCATGGAGAGAATGGTGAAGGCGATTTCGCGCCCGCCATCGAGCGCGGCCATCAATCGCGACTTGCCCATTTCCATGTGGCGCACAATATTTTCCAGCACCACGATGGCGTCGTCCACGACAAATCCAACCGCCAGCGTCAGTGCCATTAGCGAGAGATTGTCCAGTGTGTAGCCGAGCAGCGACATGGCCGCGAATGTTCCGATCACCGAAAGCGGCAGTGCCAGGCTCGGGATCAGCGTGGCCGAAAAATTTCGCAGGAACAGGAAAATCACGATGACCACCAGCACCACGGCCAGTTCGAGCGAAAACTTCACGTCGTCGACGGATTGGCGAATGGACTGAGACCGGTCATACAAGGTGTCCATGTTGATGGCTGGCGGAAGCTGTGCGCGAAACTGCGGAAACAACGCGCGCACCTTGTCCACCACTTCCACGGTGTTGGTGCCGGGCTGCTTCATCACCTGGAACATGATGGAGGGCGTGTTGTTGAGCCAGGTGATGACCTTGTCGTTCTGCACGCCGTCAATCACATCGCCCACGTCCTCTAAACGCACCGGCGATCCATTGCGGTAAGTGACCACTAAAGGCCGGTAAGCGGCGGCGTTCATCACTTGTCCATTGGCTTCGACGGTGAAGGCCTGGCGCGGCCCCCACAACGTACCCGAAGGTAGATTGACGTTGTGGCTGATGATGGAATTCTCCACTTCGTCGATGCCGATGCCGCGCGTGGCGAGCTTGTTGGGATCGAGTTGCACGTGCACCGCGAACTTGGCCGTCCCGAACACGTTCACTTGCGACACGCCATTGATGCTAGAGATGGCGGGAGCGATCAGCGTCTCCGCGTATTCATCCACCAGGCGAGGCGAAATGGTTTGCGAGTTAAGGCCCATGAACAGGATTGGCTGGTCGGCTGGGTTCACCTTTTGGACGCTGGGAGGCGCCGGAAGATTGGGCGGCAGCCGGCGGGACACGGCCGCAATGGCCGACTGGGTGTCCTGCGACGCGGCATCAATGTTGCGTTCCAGCACAAACTGCATCGTGATGCTGGTGTTGCCGCGGACGCTCGAGGACGACATGGAATCGAGGCCGGGCACGGTGGAAAATTGCCGTTCGAGGATGGTGGCGACGGACGCGGCCATGGTTTCCGGGCTGGCGCCCGGCAGGTTGGCCTGCACCTGGAGCGTGGGAAAGTCGACGTTCGGCAGATCGCTGACCGGCAGCGAGCGATAGCCCACGATGCCGAACAGCAGAATACCCATCATGACCAGCGCGGTCATCACCGGACGCCGTATGAACAGTTCTGTGATGTTCACTTGGGAGTTATCTTATCAAGGGCGGCAAAGCGGTGTTGGAGGTTACTAGCGGTTGGTGGCCTTCGGGCCGTCCCGTTCCTTCCCTATTGCGATTTGCTGCGATCTTTTTCTTAAAGCGATCACTCTCTTTCTTCACGAAGTACCTGTCACGAGAGGGCTTATGGCGATCACGTTCGTCCCGGACGCGGGCGATGTCCTGATGTGCGATTTTATTGGGTTTATTGCACCGGAGATGACCAAGGTGCGGCGGGTGATCGTCCTGTCGCCTCGCTCACGCGATGTGTTTCCAGGCACGTATCTTGCGGTGCCGGTCAGCAAGACTCCGCCGTCGCGGCCGGAGCCGCACCACCATGAGTTTCGCCCCCGCAGCTATGATTTCTTCGATCAAGGCCAGTGGCCGAATTGGTGACCAGCGTCGGATCGCACCGGCTTGATCGAGTGATGGCCAACGGGCGATACACCCGGTGCCAGATCAGAAAAGGAGACCTCCACTTGGTAAGAGTCGCGGTGCTTCACGCGTTGGGGATGGAGAGCTGGAAGCAGGCGGAAGTGGAAGTAAAGAGGCACCTTATCGATAAGGGCCAAGTTAGTAATTCCGGTTGACTTTTGGGGACGGGAAGTGTAACCCTATGATGTAGCCCGTTCAATCGGGAATGCGCAAAAGGCCCTCAGCAATGAGCGGCCTTTTGCATTTTAGGGGCGTTAACTCCAACCCTTTGGGCGTTCCGCTTTTTTGCGGCCAAAGCGAGCCCCTAGCTTGCCCATCCAGCCGGATTCGGCAGAAGCCTTTTCCAAATCCAGGTCCTTCCTTACGATGTGATGCAATTGAACGCCGATCCGATAGACGCCGGAAGAAAGCTCCCGGCAGTGCCTGACCACGCCTAGCGCGGTGTTTTCCTCGCTCTGCACGGCGATGTTGGCGAGCATCGGCAGCGGCTCGGGGAACTCCATTCCGAGACCTTCGCCGGAAATGTCGACGATCTTGCCTTCCAGCGGAACATCGATCGAGCTGGAAAAGACGCGGGCCGGAAGGCTGACGGGAAATCGAGGCGTCCGGCGCAGCCCCGTGGCATCCAGGTCGTCGAAGGAAACATGCGCTTCGTAACGGCTGCCGCTGGGCTCGCAGAACAAGATGACGCCCGCGAAAGAGCAAGTGTTCAGTTGAATCGTGACGTGAGTGCCCGCCGCGAGTTTGTCGTCGACGATGAGAATCACTTCACCTGGCGTGAAGTCTTGCACCACGGCCGACAGGCCGATCTCCCAGGTGTGGGAGGTAACGCGCGCCTCCATTTGAAGTCCGCGCGTAGGCTGTTTTTCCGGGGTGGTTTGGGTAGGCTCCGTCGTTGGCTGCTGACCTTCGGTCTTTTCCGGCGAGGGAGACATAGCAAGCAACGTCTTTATCCAAGCTAACATTATTTCGAGTATTTGTTCGGAGGTGCGTTTGAGTTCGGAGGGTGGGTTTGAGTATGATCCGTGCTGAAATCGAAGACCACTATCGGCAGGGCGCCGAGAGCGCGCGCTTAGAGGCAGCCCAGGGAGTTGAGCTTTCGTCGATTGCTTTGGGAGACGCCCGCGGGCTGAGTGCTCCTGCGGGCGTGGCCGACGCCATGCTCCTGCTGGGTCCGCTGTACCATCTCATCGAGCACATCGATCAGCTGGGGGCGCTAAGGGAAGCTCGGCGGATTCTTAAGCCTGGTGGAGTGCTGTTCGCAGCCGCGATCTCGCGCTTCGCGTCTCTCATTGACGGGCTGAGCAGCGGTGACGGGCTCACCAGCGGTGATGGGCTCAGCAGCGGTGACGGGCTCACCAGCGGTGCGTTTCAGGATGCTGAGTTTCGGAAGATTGTGACGGCCGATCTGGCGTCGGGCCAGCATCGCAATCCGACCGGTAATCCGGCTTACTTCACCACCGCCTATTTCCATCGCCCCGAAGAACTGGCGGCTGAGGTTAGGGAAGCTGGATTTTCCAGCGTGCGCGTGTTTGCGATTGAAGGCCCGGTTTGGTGCACGCCGTGTTTCCCTCAGGCGTGGAGCAATGACGCAGAGCGCAATGAAATCATGCGTTTTCTGTCCTTACTGGAAGAAGAACCTTCCATTCAAGGCGCGAGTGCGCACCTTCTGGCGATGGCACAGAGTTGACTCGGAACCGTTAGCTGGCAGCCGCGCTCATGACGCTGCCTACTCTGCTGAAGATTTTGCTGATGCTGCTGGATACGCCGGGCATAATCGCCCCGGCCGCAACTGCTACAAAACCCGCCATCAAAGCGTATTCAATCAAGTCCTGCCCGTGATCGTCCTGCCAAATCTGCAAGCGACAGATTACGTTAAGGTACGCAAACCTCAGCTCATGTACCGTCTTCATCATGTTTCTAGCCTATCCCGTAAAGGGAGTACGCGAAATTAGGGGAATCCTTGAAAAGCAGGTCGGAATAGCCTTATTCGATTCTAGCCATTCGCTGGGTCCTCAGTACGGCCGGTGACCGCCGTACCCCCGGCTTTTTACCCACACTCTCAAGCACTTCCCAACGCATCCCAATCAAACGATGGCCTTTGCCGCTACGCTCAAGACGACGGACGACTTAAGATGGCCCAGCGTCGACGCCAATCCGACCAGGCGCTGGCTCTCCTGTATCACGCCCGCGCGGCCACGCCGTTCCTGTCCGAAGGCGGCCAGCCTTCCGCCGTTGTTCCGGCCAGTGTGGATTCATGCCGCGTCTTGCCCCTTCGTTCGGCCGATTTTCGGGACTGGCTGACTGCCAACTACTACGCTGAATTCGAGACTGCGCCGTCTGCGCTCGCGCTTCAGGCGGTACTCCGGACGCTCGAAGCCCGCGCCCACTCTGGAGAATTGCCGGCTATGAAGGTGGATCCTCGCGTCAGCTTCGAAGGCGATCCTTTCATCCCATCCAAAGTATTTCTAGACCTGGCGAATGCGGCTGGCGAAGTGGTCGAGATTACATCCCAAGGCTGGAGCATCACTGATAATCTTCATCACTCGTTCCGCCAATCCCCCGGCATGCTTCCTCTCGCATCGCCCCTGGCCGATCCCCAATCCCTAATCCGTAATCCCTTGCCGGGGCTCGGTACACTTTTCAATCTCTCAGCGACGGGTCATACCCAAGTCTATTTCTGGCTCATGGCCGCGCTTCGCCCCATCGGACCCTACCCCATCCTGGTACTGCGAGGCCCCGCAGCCAGCGGCAAATCCACCCTGGCTCGCGCGCTACGCAGTTTGATCGACCCCTCGTCCGCTCCACTGCGCCGTCTCCCGGCTCGCGATCGCGAGCTCATGCAACTCGCCCTGTACAACTGGATACTGGTGTTCGACCACGTCCATCGCATTCCGCCCAAGATCTCGGAGGCGCTGTGCGGCATCTCCTCCGGCGAAGCCATCGAAACAGCGCAGCCCGATTACCGTGACAGTGCGCTGACGGAAATCGCACGACCAATCATTCTGATTGCGCCTGTGGATGATGCTCGATCGGCGTGGCGCCCGACGCCCTCGCTTTCGAAGCGTAGCCTCACCATCCACCTCGCGCCCATCGCTGAACCGCGGGCCGAAGCCCCGTTGTCACGCGATTTCGAGGCTTTGCGCGCGTCCGTTTTAGCCGCGCTCGCCGATGCAGTGTCCTGCGCGCTCGGCAACATTCGCGAGATCGAGCTGGCGCACGCCTCGCGCTTCCCGGATTGCGAGGCATGGGCCATCGCAGCGGCGCCGGCGCTCGGCGTCGATCCAGCCGCGATTGCCGAAGCTGTGAACCGTCCCGAAACGATGTGGCTGGCCAGCCAAAGTTTGCATCACAAAACGCAAAAACACGCGTGACGCGGAGGCATGCCGCGATAGCGGGGTGTATAGTGAAATGGCTCTGGGAAGCTTCTATGCCTGACATCACTATCCTGATTCCTGTCTTGATCGTCGTAATTTATTTGCTCTCGTCGATCAAAATTCTGGCCGAATACGAGCGCGGCGTGATCTTCCGCCTGGGGCGCGTGCTGCCGCAACCCAAGGGGCCGGGCGTCATCCTGGTTTTCGCTCCCATCGACAGAATCGTTCGCATCTCTTTGCGGATCGAAGCCATGGAAGTGCCTCCGCAGGATGTGGTCACGCGCGACAACGTGACGGTGAAGGTGAACGCCGTGGTCTATTTCCGGGTGTTGGATCCGACCAAAGCGGTTCTGGAAGTGAGCAACTTCTTGTACGCGACGTCGCAAGTGGCGCAGACCACGCTGCGTAGCGCGCTCGGCGAAGTGGAGCTGGACGAATTGCTCAGCCAGCGCGAGAAGCTGAATCTGCGGCTGCAAACGGTGCTGGACGCGCATACCGGACCCTGGGGCGTGAAGGTGACGGTGGTGGAGGTGAAACAGGTGGATCTTCCCGAGCAAATGATCCGGGCCATTGGCCGGCAAGCCGAGGCCGAGCGCGAGCGGCGCGCCAAGATCATCCACGCGGAGGGCGAGTACATGGCGGCGGAGAAACTGGGCATGGCGGCGGAAGTGATCCAGCGCCAGCCCGCGGCTCTTCAGCTCCGTTATCTTCAGACTTTAGTGGAAATCGGAGCAGAGAAGAACACGACGGTTGTTTTCCCGTTGCCGGTCGATATACTCTCATCTTTAGGAACGGTTCTGCACAATTTGGCTGGGAACAAGGACGCGGGGAAGTTACAGGAAGGCTAAATCATTTTGCCGAAGAACGACGAGGGAGAGTTCGAGCTAGTACTTGGAAATCGCCAGCTGCTCAGCGTGTTTGCGATTGTGGTGATCCTGCTGGGAGTGTTCTTCTCCATGGGCTACGTGGTGGGCCGCAACTCGGCGCCTGTGGGGACAGAGACAGCGCGGAACGCGAAATCCAAACCGGAGCACGATGCCGATAGCTCGGATGGTTCCAACCCGGATACTCCCACAGACACGCCCGCCAACGCAGCCACCACGCCACCCGCCATCGAACCCGCCGCCGGAGACAACGCGCCATCCTCGCCGCCCGAGATCACCAAGCCGGCGCTCGCCCAGCAACCCGTACCAGCGCCCGTGAAACCGCAGGCCGCGCGGTCCACCGATGTTAAGCCGAAACCATCCCCATCACCGGCGCCGGCGGGTCCACCTGTTCACGCCGCGGCAGCGGGAGAGCCATCGAGCGGCCAGTATTGGCAGGTGGTGGCAACTGCGCGTCCAGACGCCGAGATCATCGCCGAAGCTCTGGGCAAAAAGGGCTTCCACGCCATTCTCGCGCCCGCGCCGAAGGACGGTATATTCCGCGTTTTGGTTGGGCCGCTCCCGGATGCGCCAGCGCAGGCACAAACCAGGACCGGACTGGAATCGGCGGGCTTCAAGAATCCGATCATGCGGAAGTATTGAGGCTGAACTCCGCGATCCGCAACTTCTCGCTCGCATTGCTTTCGGCAATGCTGCTCGTTCTCCTCTACCCTAATTTGATTGTTCCAGGATTCGGATTGCCCTGGCTGGCTCCCATCGCGCTTGTTCCGCTGCTGCTCGCGCTCGCGTGGGAGCCGCGGCCCCTCTGGCGATTTCTGCTGGGCGAGTTGGCCGGTATCGTTTACTGGTTCGCCATCTGCTACTGGATCCAATTCGTGCTGGAAGTCCACGGCGGCATGGGGCGTTGGGGTGGCTGGGCAACCTTCGCGCTCTTTTGCGTATTGAAGGCGCTGCATCTGGCATTGTTCAGTCTGCTGGCCGCGGTTCTTATCGATACGCGCTATGGCGTTCCTGCCATCGCCGCATTGTGGACCGGAATCGAACGCACGCATGGGACGTTCGGCTTCGCATGGCTGACGCTTGGCAACGCGGGGATCGCCATGCCGTTGCCGTTGCGCGTGGCTCCGCTGGTCGGCGTCTACGGCCTTTCGTTTCTTTTCGCCATGATGTCGGCAGTAGTGGCGTTCCTGATTCTCAGGCGCGGGCGGAAGCAGCTGTATTGGTTGGCCGTGGTTCCCGCACTGCTGCTGTTGCCCGATTTGCCGGCGCGCGAAACGCCCACTGAGACCGCGCTGGTGGTTCAGCCCAATCTGCCGGCGGACCAAGAATGGACGCCCGCCGCTTTCAGCGCGGAACGCGAACACTTGATCCAGGAATCGCTGGGCGCTTCGATGCGAGGCTCAGAGCAACTCATCATTTGGCCCGAGAGTCCCGGCCCATTCTATTACTATCGCGATCCTGCGTTTCACCGGGAAGCGATGCAACTGGCGCAAACCGATCATGCTTATTTTCTTTTTGGGACGGTGGCGGAGACAACCGAAAATGCTCCGCTCAATTCGGCTGTCTTGCTGCGGCCCGACGGCCTTCTGGTGGACCGTTACGACAAAATCAACCTGGTTCCGTTCGGCGAGTACGTGCCGAAGCTCTTC
>JBEKLB010000045.1:0-22684 GCA_050010415.1 Bryobacteraceae bacterium
GTTAGGCTTTTTCAGCGCGTCGATCTGCTCCAGGTATTTGGTGATGGCGACGTGCAACGCAGGCTTCTTGACCGTTTCGCCGGCTGTTTCAAACCCGGGGATACCCAGTTTGCGGCCTTCCAGTTCATGATGCTTGCGCCGCTGTACCTCGAGTGCCTGAGCGGCAGTGACGCCAGCACTCACACGACGGCGAGTGCCGCCCGCGTACCACTCGACATAGTAGCGGCCGTCGGCGATGGCGTTCCAGTCGTAGTTGCCTTTGGCATTACGAGGGATGGAAAACATCTTCCAGCGGCCGTCAATTTTGATCCGTTTGACGATGTTGACTCGCGCCACAATTTCTCCCCTGCGAGCCGCATCTTTGCGGACAGCAAGGAAGACAGCACATGGTCTAAATGACAGAAAACAAGGGGGGTGGGTAGAAGCTGGCATTCTGCCAACTGAATTACTCCCGCTCAAATCACGTCGTAATCTTAACAAAAAACGCCAGTTGTCGACAACGCCAAAATCAGCCAGTATGAGAATCCGGGATTCTACCGCCGGATGTACCGCTATTCATCCTAAAAAGACGAAGGCAAAAAATTCGTGCAGCCTGGTCCAAGAACAGACACCCACCGCGCATCACAATTCCCTGCGGTCGAGATTCGCCATTGACCGCCTGGTCCCGAACCAGACCACCCTGGCTAACACTATGATGACGCAGCAAACGCTCGTGGGTGGGTAGTTTCATCGTCACGCACATCCATTTTAATGTCGTTTCGGCTACCGTAGAAACTTTGTTTCTCTTCTCGTGGAGCACATGGGCCCCTTCGTCGTCGCGTAGCGCAAGGCAAGGAAGCTCCCGAAACGGTGCTCGCCCGACCTTCGCACTCGCGACGGAATGTGGTTAAAGCAGTCTTATATTGCGTTCGGCGGTCTTTATGAGGCTGTCCATTTTGCCGCTTAGCACCTGTTTCGCAACGCTTAGCGTGTAGCCCTTCAGAGTATGAAAAGGTACATGCGACGGCATGGCGAGTGCGTAAGGGTCGACCACGACATCCACGACAACGGGACCGCTCTTGTGTGCAAGGGCTTCAGTTAGACCATCGCTAACCGCGTCGGGTTCCTCAATTCGAATCCCCTTTGCGCCCATTGCTTCGGCCACCACGGCGAAGTTCGGGTTCTTGAATGCCACGCCATAGGGAATGTAGCCGGCTTCCTGCTGCTCGATCCCTACAAAGTCCAGCGACTCGTTGTTGAGTAGGATGTGGACCACAGGTGTCTTGCGCTCCACCTGAGTTAAGAGATCGCCCATCCCAAGCATCGTGAACCCGCCGTCGCCGCAAATTGCGATCGTTTGGCGGCCAGGATAAGCCAGTTGCGCTCCAAACGCGTTCGGCGCTGCGTTGGCCATGGAGGCCCAGGAGAACGACCCGAAGAGCCTGCGATTCTTGCCTCCGTTAATGTGCCTCGCAATCCACATTACCGCCGTGCCGGTATCTGCGAAAAACATGGCGTCATCCGAAGCCAACTTAGAAAGCGTAGCGGCGAGGTATTCCGGACGTATTGGTTTGATGCCCGGTCCGTTGTCAACATAATGCCCTTTCAGTTCGGCGAAGGACTCCGTCTCGGCAACATACTTGCGCAGGAAGCTGTCATCGGTCTTTTCCCGGACATTTTCCAGTAGCGCCTGGACGGTCGCTTTGACGTCGCCCACGAGTCCAAGATCGAGCGGGGTTCGGCGGCCAATGTGTTTCGGATTCGTATCGATCTGCACCTTCCTGACTTTCGCTCCTGGCAGGAATTCCGAAAACGGAAAATCGGTCCCGAGCATCAGCAGGAGATCGGCATGGTTGATCGCTCCGTAAGCGCCGCCATATCCAAGCAGACCCGTCAGTCCGACAGCGTAGGGATTGTCGTGCTCCAGCCATTGCTTACCTCGCAACGCGTAACCGATGGGCGCCTTCAATCTTGCGGCCAGCGCGATCACCTCTTCGCGCGCGTCCCGGCACCCATCGCCGCCAAAAATAGCAACGGTGCCAGCCTCGTCAATCATGTCGGTGAGGCAGCGCAGGTCAGAATCCGACGGACGAAACACAGGCGCCGCAGGGATGCTGATAGCCACCGGTTCGCCAACGGCGTCCGCCGCAGCGACATCCCCGGGAATCGAGAGTACGGTAGGGCCTTTCTCAAGGATCGAAGTGCGTATGGCCGTGCCGATGACGGCCTGAGCCTGAGCGGGATTGACTAACCTGGCCGTGTAAAGAGAGGCGGCTTGGAAGAACTGATAAGGATTCATCTCCTCCAGCGCAGACGTATCGATTAAACTGGTTTCGACGTCACCGGCGATCGCAATCACCGGAGCGCGCTCTTTGCGCGCGTCCATCAAGCCGTTGAAGAGGTGGACAACGCCGGGTCCCGCTGTCCCGCACACGGCGACGGGTGCGCCTGTGAAGTAAGCGTCTGCAACCGCGGCGAATACGCCGTATTCTTCATTTCGAACATGTACAAAGTCGACTTTCCCGTTTCGACGCAGCGCATCGATCACGGGGTTCAAGGCGTCACCGATAATGCCATAACACCGCTTCACACCGGCGTCGACCAGCATTTGCCACAAGACATCCGCAACGTTTCGGGCCATAGCAATCTCTGTCTCTTCTAACATAATCTGCAAGCGCGCGTCGGCATGCCTGGCGTTCACAGTCGCGGCGTTTGTATTGGCTTTCTATAAAGGCCTTGTCGCCGATTTCTCCCACTTAATTGGGACCGGTCTCGTAGAACGAGAGTCGCAAACCTCGGAGTTTGTTGGCTCTTCCTTCATCGATATGGATCCCAGTAGAGTGCTGACGGAAATCCGCCAATTGCCAAGGATTATAGGTTCCAGAAGGGTTTTCCCGCGGGGCTAAGTTGCTCTAGGAACAATGGGTTGGCACCTAACTCATCTTGGATGCACAACTGCCTTCAACAGGCGGAAGCAATCAGGAGCTGAAGCAAAGATGATGAATCCGCCAGTGGCAAATGACCGCGCTCTGCGTGAAAGTGCAGTGATTGAATTATTCTTGGAATCGCCTAACGAGAAATCGTTCGCGGACCTGTTCTCTGCTTTTACTCCCCAACTAGTCGCTTTCTTCCGCTCACGCGGTTGCCCGCTCGCGTTGAGCGAAGATCTCACTCAGGAGGTAATGCTGACCGTCTATCGAAAGGCTGCACAGATTCGCGATCGATCACTTTTTCGCGCCTGGCTATTCAAGATTGCGCGCAATGCGCTTTGCAGGCAGTACGGCAAGCAATCGCGTGAAGTGGAAACGGTTGACCTGGCGAACGTGGTAGGCACTCTGGTTGCCTCGAGCAACAAACCGGCAGGAACTTGCGGATTCGAGTTTCACGCTTGGATGGCTTTCCTGGAATCAAGCGAGCGCGAGGCTCTGACCTTACGCTTTGTCGAGGAGTGGGAATATCACGAGATCGCCGCCGCGAAAAACATTCCCATCGGAACGGTCCAGTGGCGCGTTTTCAACGCTAAGAAAAAGTTGGCTCCGCATCTGAAGGCACATCAGATCTCTGGACGCGAAGCGGCCTGAAATATAATGCGAGGCATGGCCCCTCGTGGAGATGGCGCTGTCCGACAGAGTCAAATCTCCGACCTTCAACTGCTTGTCGACTCGGCTCCCAGCCTGATTCACACCAGCAAACCAGACGGGCACCTCGATTTTTTCAATCAAACGTGGTTGAGGTACGTAGGACAGTCACTGGAGGATTTGGAGGGCTGGAAGTGGACAGCATTCATCCATCCTGAAGACGTAGAAGGAATCGTGCAAAGATGGCGCGCGTCCCTGGCCAGGGGCGAGCCTTTCCTGTATGAAGCTCGTGTCCTCCGCGCAGACAGCGAGTATCGCTGGATGCTGCACCACAAAGTAGCAATTCGCGACGGGTCCGGCCAAATTGTTAAGTGGTATGGATCGAGTATCGATATTGAGGATCGCAAACGAGCGGAAGAACAACTCCGCCGGAGCAGCCAGGAGCTCGAAAGAAGCGAATTTTATCTCGCCGAGGGGCAGAGGCTTGCTCACGTGGGTAGCTGGGCCTTCGATCCTGCTGGATTCGAATACTGGTCTCCTGAATTGTTTCGGATGCACGGCCTCAATGCGGGCAGCAAACCGCCTGCTCTGCAGGAATACCTGGATTGTATCCACCCGCAGGATCGCGAGTCCATGGCAACCCTTATCCAGGGCCTCTCGGCGCAAGCTTCGGCCTTCGATGCCACCAAGCGCATCGTGCGACCCAATGGTGAGGTCCGATACATTCGCTGCGTCGGCGCTCCTACCGTCGAACACCAGCGCCTGAAAAAGTACGTCGGCAGCGCTCTGGATGTTACGGAGCAGGAGCTGGTGACCCAGGAACTTCGGCGGCGAGAGGCCTATCTGGCAGACGCCCAAAGACTCAGCCACACGGGCAGTTTCGGTTGGAGACCTGATGACGGAGAGCTTGTCTGGTCAGACGAAACCTATCGCATCTTCGACTATGAGATCAAACTAAAGCCAACAGTGGAGGCAGCGTTGCAGCGCGTACATCCCGAGGATCGGGCACTTGTACAACAGGTCATCGACCGCGCATCCGAGACTGGCACGGACTTCGAACATGAGTATCGCTTGCTACTGCCTGACGGACGAGTCAAACACGTCCACGCTATCGCTCACGCGATACAGAATGCATCCGGCGATCGCGAGTTTATCGGCGCTGTGACCGACATCACCCAACGCAAGGCTGCCGAGGACAAGATCCGGGAGCAGGAAATAGAGTTCCGGCAGATTCTGGACTTGGCGCCTCAGCTTGTTGCGGTGTACGGACCTAATCGTGAACGCCTTTACGCCAACCGCGTCATGCTCGATTACCTCGGTTTTAGTCTCGAAGAGTGGCTGGGGAGATTCAAATTTGGCGACTCCCTTCATCCCGATGACTGGGAACGGGCGACCGACCATTTTGACCGTGCTGTCTCCAGTGGGGCTGGTTTCGAGTTGGAATTGCGCCTAAGAAAAGGCGATGGAAGTTATCGCTGGTTTCTGGCTCGTTGCAACGAGGTGTGCGACGACAAGGGTCAGATCATGCGCTGGTATCTTGCGTGTACCGATATCGAAGGCCGCAAGCGGGCCGAACACAAACTACAGGAGGAGAACGTAGCCCTTCGCGAGGAGATCGACAAGGCTTCGATGTTCGAGGAAATTGTCGGCACTTCGAGGTCTCTGAAAGCGGTTCTTTCCCGGATTGCCAAAGTCGCTCCCACCGACTCCACCGTCCTAATTACCGGGGAAACCGGCACCGGCAAAGAACTCATCGCCCGTGCCATTCACAAACGATCTCAAAGATCTGGTCGCCCCTTCGTTAGTGTGAATTGTGCCGCGCTTCCGCCCACGCTGGTCCTCTCGGAATTGTTTGGCCATGAAAAGGGAGCCTTCACGGGAGCCACCCAGCGCCGGCTTGGCCGATTCGAGATGGCTGACGGCGGCACGATTTTCCTGGACGAAGTGGGCGAACTGTTGCCTGACGCCCAGGCCGCGTTATTGAGAGTGCTACAGGAACGGGAATTCGAGCGCGTGGGGGGCGGCCAGCCCATTCACACCGACGTTCGCGTGATCGCTGCCACCAATCGCGACTTGAACGCCACCTTAGCGAATGGGACCTTCCGCCGGGATCTCCTCTATCGGTTGAATGTGTTTCCGATCGAAATGCCGCCTTTGCGCGAGCGAAAAGACGACATTCTGATGCTGGTCGAGTATTTTGTGCAGCGCTACGCCAACCGCGCGGGCAAAAATATTCTGTCCATCGATCAGAAGACGTTGGATCTGTTGCAGTCCTACGACTGGCCTGGCAACATCCGTGAGTTGCAGAACGTAATTGAAAGGTCCATCATCCTGAGCTCCTCTGATGTTTTTTCAGTTGATGAGCTGTGGCTTTCCGGAAGGACTTCTCCGCAGGCATCTCGAGTTCAGGCGCCTGCGTTGAATGAGGGACGCACTGAGCGTGAGATCATCGAAGCCGCGCTGGCTTACACTAGAGGCCGAGTTTCCGGGCCATCCGGGGCTGCGGCTAAGCTCGGGATGCCGCCCTCTACTCTTGAGGACAGGATCAAGACCTTGAAAATCAACAAGCAACAGTTCAAATTCGGCGAAAGGTTCTCTTCCTAAGGACTCTCCCGAACTCCGACCCCTGGTCGCGGAATTCGCGGAATTCACGTGATTCACGGTCGCAAAATTTGCCTTGTTCTTTTATTTTCATAAACTTGGCATTGGCGGGAGCGTTGCTCTGGCTAAGAGCGATAGAAACTAAACCGAAGTTCCAGAATGAGCTGCAGAATCGACCGAGTGGTTAGCGATGACAATCGCGTGGTGTTGCTCGTGAGCGGCCGGATTAGGCGGGAAGATGTCGACATTCTTCGTGGCGCACTGGAACAGGAATCGGGGGCCGTCGCCATCGATCTCAAGAACGTTCTTCTTGTGGACAGTGAAGCCGTGAAACTCTTTGCGTTCTGCGAAGCCAACGGAACGGAACTCAGGAACTGTCCGCCCTATGTCCGTGAATGGGTGAAGCGGGAGACGGCGGAAACGCATGGGCGCCCGTCGGAGCAAGGGCCACGAGGAAGGCAGGACATGGATGATGCGTAATACCAACCCTCGCCTGCTCAACGGAGACCTGGACGAGGAAACGCTCTGCCTTCGCGACGAGGTTCTGTCGACGTCGATGTTTGAGGAGATCGTCGGTTCTTCCAAGGCGATCTGCGGCGTGACCGCGCAGGTGATGCGAGTAGCTCCGAGCGATGCCACTGTTCTGATTACCGGTGAAAGCGGCACCGGAAAGGAGCTGATCGCTCGCGCCATTCACAAGAGGTCGGGCAGGTCCCGGTCGGTTTTCGCCAGGATGAATTGCGCTGTCACTCCACCGTCACTGATAGCGGCCGAGCTGTTCGGCTACGAGAAGGGCGCCTTCACCGGCGCCAACCAGCGCCATGCTGGGCGCTTCGAAGTGGCGAACCACGGGACGATTTTTCTGGATGAGATCGGTGAGATGCCGAGCGAAACCCAAGTCGCGCTGTTGCGGGTGCTTCAGGAGCGCGAGTTCGAGCGCGTGGGAGGCACGCAAAGCGTTCCGGTCGACGTCCGTGTAATTGCAGCCACCAACTGCGATCTGCCATCGGCAGTTCGTTCCGGGAAGTTCCGTCTGGATCTGTTCTACCGGTTGAACGTCTTTCCAATCCATGTCCCTACGCTTCGCGAGCGCCCGGAAGATATTCTTTTGCTCGCCAAGTACTTCATCGAACGCTACGGCGCTAAACTGGGCAAAAGAATTCGAAGGGTAGAAAAGCGGACAGCGGAGCTTCTAGAGGGCTATCATTGGCCCGGCAATATCCGGGAGCTTCAAAATGTCATCGAACGAGCTCTGATCCTCTGCGATTCCGACACGTTCACTGTTGAGAAGGCCTGGTTGCAAACGGAAGCAGAGCCTCTACTCGGTCTGCAGCCGGCTCTGATTAGCCAGGAACGAGAGCTCATCGAAGCGGCGCTGGCGGAAACCAGCGGGCGTATTTCGGGTCCGACCGGAGCTGCCAGAAAGTTGGGAGTTCCGCGGACGACCCTGGAATACAAGATCAGGAGCCTGCACATCGACAAATATCGGTTCCAGGTTAGATCTTGATTATCAGCCCTTTGGCAAGTGCCCTTTTTCCCTTGCGATCCACTCCTGGACGTACAGCGGACAGTTAACCAGCAGAACACCTTTCGATTCACAGCGAATCAGGAAGCGAACGCTGTCGCGATCCAACAGGGTGACCTCTTCTAAGTCCAGGCTGGGCGGGGGGTTGCACTTCTCGATTTCGGCAAGCAATTCCGAGAGCCCGTCCGCCTCCAAGCGGCCGCTCAGTTTTAGCTTGATGGACGTAGCTTTCGACTGCCTGTCGATGCGCAGCATGCCCTCGGGCTCACCAGCAAAGAGCCACATCCAAGATCAGTTTGTTTGACGCAGTCAGGCGGTTTATCGCACCTCCGGGCGCCCTCTGGCGTCAAACAGATGAGAACAGCAGGGGCTCTCAAGGGTTAGGTGCGACTATGTCCGACAGTCTTCCGAGAGTTGTCATCGTTGGAGGCGGTTTCGCCGGCCTTGCGGCTGCAAAGGCACTTCGCAAAACGCCGGCGCGGATTATTCTCATCGACCGTTCGAACCACCATCTTTTCCAGCCGCTTCTTTATCAGGTTGCGACTTCGGTCCTGACGCCGGGCCAAATCGGCTCGCCGATTCGAGGCGTTCTCCGCAAGCAGGCTAACGCTACGGTGATCCTCGGCGAGGTTACGAGTGTCGATCGCGCGAAAAAGGCGGTGTACGTCTCAAACGGCCTTCGCGAGAACATCCCCGTCACATACGACTTTCTGATTCTGGCCACCGGCGTAACGCACAGCTATTTCGGTCACGACGAATTTGCGCCGTTTGCGCCCGGTCTGAAAAGTCTCGCCGACGCCGTCGCCATCCGCAACAGGATCCTGCGTGCGTTTGAGCAGGCCGAGGCAGAGGAAGAACCGGCAAAGCATCGCGATTTGTTGACCTTTGTGCTGGTGGGAGGTGGACCCACAGGGGTGGAAATGGCCGCGGCAATTGCGGTCTTCGTGCGAACCACGCTCCGCAGGGACTTTCGAAGAATCGATCCCACGTCGGCGCGAATTATGGTAATCGATAGAGGGAAGCGAGTCCTCGGAACGTTCGCGGAGCAGCTCTCCGAAGCGGGGATGAAGAGGCTAGAGCGCCTCGGCGTAGAGGTTCGACTGGGCGTCGGCGTCGACGGCATCGACGCTGAGGGGGTTACAGTGGCCGGCGAGCGGATCTTAAGTAAGGTTGTAATCTGGACTGCAGGCGTGGCTCCTTCGCCGGCGGGAAAGTGGCTGACCGCCGAGACTGACCGCGCCGGGCGCGTGCGGGTACAACCGGATCTCTCCGTTCCAGGTTCTCCTGAAGTTTTTGTCCTCGGCGATACAGCATCACTCGATCAGGAGGGTCACGCACTGCCGGGCGTGGCACAGGTTGCCATCCAGCAGGGCCGGTATGCAGGGCGCCTGATCGCACGTCGAATCTCCGGCGAAAGCATTCCGAAGCCATTTCACTACTTTGATAAGGGCAATATGGCCGTGGTGGGTGGAGGCTTCGCCGTGCTACAAACTGGCAAGCTCCGGATGCACGGATTCCTGGCGTGGCTGGCCTGGGGGCTGGTACACCTGCAATTTCTGGCACAATCGAGCGAGCGCGTGAGCGTCTTCCTGCAGTGGATTTGGACGGCGAATACCGGGCAGCGTGGGTCGCGCCTCATCGTGAATCATTACGGAACGCGGCAAGTCCAGGCAAGAGCCGCAGCGACACCGCAAGAGACTCGGACCTAAAGGCCGGGGGTCTGGCCAATGGTCTGTTTCAGTTCGGCCCAGGCCAGCATGTAATTCAGGTTCGCCTGCAGAAGATCCACCTGCGATTTATAGGTCGCTGAAGCGGCCTGGAGAGTATTGGCCACCGTCACAACACCCTCCGTCACCTGGTTTTTTGACAGCCGCTCGCTCTCGCGCCGCAGCGCCACAATCTGGTCCGCAACGGCCACGAGATTCTTGGTTCGTTCCAGCGCGTTGTAGTCGCGATCAACCTGCGCGGACAGACTGTCCTTGAGACGCTGCAGGTTTTCTTCGGCTTCTGAAAGCTGTGCTTCGCGCTCCCTGACGGCAGAACGCCTCTTACCGAAATCAAACACATCGTAGTTGAGCCGAACGCCCACAGTGCCGAAGTTGGTAACGATAAACGGCACTCCGTTTTGCCAAGTATCGCTGGCGTAGGCCGTAACATCGGGAATGAACGCCGACTTCGCGCTCGCCACAGCGGCGCGGGATATTTTGATTGATTCCTCCGCGGACGCAATTTCAGGATTGTTCGCCCAGGCGGCCTGGACATACTCCTCTAATGGACGCCGATCGGCGCCGGCCGCCTCGATGGGCTGCAGATCCAGCTTGGTATCGAGCGGGAGCCCCAGCAAGTCATCCAGTTCTGTGTTCAGATCGCCGACCTGAAGATCGGCCGTGAGAGCGGCTTGTTGCCCTTCAAGCACATCCACATCTCCCTGGATCCCGCTGACGCGAAGCAGGCTCCCGTTGCGAACGCCCTCCGTGTTCTCCTTTAGCTCTTGCCTGGCGTAGGCGATCTGCTCCTCGGCAGCCCGCTTTTGGAGTTCGGCGGTGAGAACGGCGAAGTACAAGCGATGGACATCGACGGCCACCTGGTTCTCAGCTTTCTTCAAGTCTGCCCGTGAGATGGCAACCTGCGCCGCGGCAATACGATTGGCCTCACGGATTCGTATTAACTGGGTCAGCGGCTGATCGATGCTCACTTCATTGAGCAGCAGGTGGTGCAGGCCCTGAGGAATATTGACCGCGCTTCCTGGGACCAACTGTCCTTGGACGCGCCCCAATGTTCCGGCTGGTATTACAAGGTGATCGACTCCTGTACTGTCGTCAGCATTGGCGGCATCCTTGATTTGCGGAAAATATGACGCGCGTTCACCGGCCTTTTTCTGCTCGCTCTCGACGATTTTCAGGCGTGCGATGCGCAGCGAATGATTCTGGCTGATTGCCAGTTGGACGGCCTCGTTTAGGCTCAACTTTCGCGCATCGGCTCCATACTGGTGCGGAGCGAGGAGTGATAGGAGTGCGCCAATAGCCACGCAGCGGGTAAGTATTGCGCGCATCATGATGATCGCCTCAAGTCCCGGAAGGAGATTACGGGCCGTAGCAGAAGCATCAACATGAGGTAAAAAACCACCGCCCATGCGATCACAATAAATCCATCCGAGACCGCAAGAGTAAACGCCTGCGCCCGGACTTGTAAGCCCAGGGCTTCGGCCGCTCGATATTGTGCTTCCACCGTTCCAGTTGATTTTCCAAAAGCGCCGGCGGCGAGCATTCGAAGGCGCTGGTCCGTGATCCACGCTCCGCTCTGGACGTGCAGGCCCAGCAGATTGGAATGGAACTTTTCCCGCGCCGACAGGAAATGGCCCATGAAGGTTGCGCCCACCTCGCCGCCCAACAGCCGGATGAAGTGAGCATACCCGGAGACCGTAGCCGCCTTCGCCAGGCTTGTCATTGCTCCCCCTTGGATCGCTTCCAAGATAAGACTGCTCACCAAACCGACGTACGAGCAGGCGAAACCGATCGACAACATGAGATCCCAGAGTTCGAAACTGTTCCCTGACCAGGAAGTGTCAATGTGGGAGTAGTGCCAGCAAGCGACCGCAGCCAGGGTCAACCCGAGTGCCAGTATGAGTCTGGAGTTCGTGAAGACGACCAGGATTGCGATCACCCATACTGTCACGAACATCGGCAGCGCCACCCAAGCCAGTGCTTGGCCAACTTGAAGCGGCCGGTAATCATGAATATTCTCAAGAAAGCTGGGCACCAGAACGAGAGTGGCCAACTGAGCAAACTTGAAGACAAAGATCGATAAGCCGACCACGATAATGTTTCTTGTGTTTAGGAACTTAAGGTCCAAAACCGGCAGCGGCTGGACCAACCGTCTGACCAATGAAGCCAGAAGAAGGACAATTCCAGCGCTCAGCATGCCGACGATGACTCCGGAATGGAGCCAATACAGACGCTCGCCTTGATCCAGCGCGCCGTAGATCAGGCTCAACCCCACACTGAAATACATAAACCCGCGCCAACTCGGCCGCAGCGCTGGTAAAGGCACCCTGGGGATTCCATAGTAAGCGCACAGAGTCATGAAAGGCGCCAGAACGGCGGAGTTCCAATAGATCCAGTGCCACGACAGGTGGTTCATGTACCAGGCTTCGAGCGCCGGTGCGACGTTCGCCGTGAAAACAATATCGGCCGCATAGGCCGCGACACCGAAAATGATGAGTTTCTTGGGAAGCGCACTGAGTACAAAGGTCATGGTCAGCGAGTAGAAGGTTCCCGAGCTCAAGCCCGCGATTACTATCAACGCCAGCATCTGACCATATCCATGCGCGAAGGGAAGAAGTGCGCTCGCGAACGCGAACACCAGCGAGGCCGGTATCAAGATTCTCCGCGGCCCAAGCAGCGTGTTCACGAAAACCACAAAGATGCCGCTGAACATCGTGGCCATGTTCAATGCGGTTGGAAACCAGGAAGCCTGGTCGAAACCAAGTCCCAAAGCGCCGCGAAGATCCGGCAGCCCGACGCTGATCAGACGTGCGTTCATTGTCGCCAGCGTCGCACCCAGGAATACGCCGACGATTCCGACGTAGGGATTCGTGACGAATTTCGCCTTCGGTTGGTTTGCGGCGGTCATGTTTGAGCAATCATGAATGAGCGCCGTTCGCATGAACCCGGACTGTGACCGAGAGACCGGGGCGCAGACGAGAGTCCGTTGACTGATCTCGATCCAGAACAATCTTTACCGGTATACGCTGCGCAATTTTCGTGAAGTTTCCCGTCGCATTGTCCGGCGGCAAGAGCGCGAACTGCGATCCGCTCGCCGGAGCCACTTCTTCTACTTTTCCCCGCAAAAGCACGCCGGGAATCGCGTCAACTCGAATTTCCGCGACGTCGCCCCGTTGGATCCCGCGAATCTGGTTCTCCAGAAAGTTGGCTTGCACCCATACATCGTTTTGGACCAAAGAGATTACTTGGGTACCCGGGCTCACCAGTTGTCCCGTCCTGACCAGGCGCTCGCTTACGATCCCGTCTTCCGGCGCCACGATTTTCGTATAGCCGAGATTGGTCTTCGTCAATGACAGAGCAGCTTTTTGCAGTTCCACGGCTGCGTGGAGTTGAAGTTCCTGCGAGTCGAGCACTGCCCGCTGCCGCCTCTGCGCTTCCACCTCGGATTGAGCACTCGTTAACTGCGCCCGGGCGCGTGCCAGATCGGCTTGTCGGCTGGACAATTGCGCATTTGCACTCGAAAGGTCCGCATTGCGGATGGCGAGCTGGGACCGATAGCTTTCGTCGTCCGCGACCGCCTGCTCGAGTTTCTGAGGTGTCGTGGATTCCGTGGCGATTAAGGCTTCCTGGCGTTTGCGCTCCTTTGCGGTTCGCGTAACATTCGCCTGGATGGACTCGATCCCCCCGCCTGCTCCCGCGATGGCCGCGTTTGCCGCCTCGACGCCGGCCTGGGCCGCAGAGATATTCGCTTCTGCAGTCCTAACCCCATCCTCCGCTTCGACGATACGTTCGTCCTGCAGCTGTTTCTGTTTCTGATTGTTGACCAGTGCCGCTTCAGCCGCGGCGACGGACGCTTGGGCTTGCTGTACTTGGGCCGTAAAATCGTCATCGCGTAACGTGACGAGAAGATCGCCGGCCTTCACTGCCTGATAATCCGCGACTGCAACTGTTGAGACCAGGCCCGCCACCTTTGTGCTCAACGGCGTGAGGTCGGCGTGCAGGTATGCGTCATCAGTTTCCTGCACTGCTCGTCCGCCGGCCCAGGCATTCCAGTTCGTAGTAATGAGGATGACGATTCCTACGGCAAGCAGGAGAATAATCGCCGGAACGAGCCATCGGGCGAGACGGGACGCGAGCGTGGGCGGCGCTTGTGGCAGAGGCTCTTTCGAATCGGGCATATGCGCTAACAGACAAGAGCCGAAACAGCCTGAGATTGTTTGCTCCCCATCCGAACCAACAAAACTTTCTTCACGGTGCTCTACGCCTTTGAAGATTGGTACTGCAAGGCGGTGGAAATAGGAGCAATTAAGGTGCGGAAACCAATCGTGGTTGTGACAAGCCACTTCATTGAAGGCGTGGAAACGCGCATCGAGCGGGAGTACGAAGTGCGACGGACCAAAAATGGGGCGCCCTTCAAATCCGAGGAACTGCTCGCAGCCGCCGAAGGAGCGGATGCCATGCTGGTCACACTGGCGGACAGAATGGACGCCGAATTCTTCAAGCGACTATCAGCGTCTGTCAAGGTGATCGCTACGTACTCGGTGGGCTTCGATCATATCGACCTGCGTGCTGCCGCTGAGCGAAAGATCGCGATTGCCTACACCCCGAGTGTTGAAACAGATGCCGTAGCGGACTTAGCGATGCTGTTGCTACTAGGCGCTTCGCGGCGAGCATACGAAGCGCAGGAACTCGTACGCTCGGGAGCGTGGAAGTCGTCCGGCACTACCACGCTACTTGGATGGCAGCCCACCGGCAAAGTTCTCGGCATCTTCGGTATGGGACACATCGGCCAGGCGGTTGCGCGCCGTGCGCGGGGCTTCGGTATGAAGATCCATTACTACAATCCCATTCGCATACCCGAAGAGACTGTGGGGGATGCGGTATTCCATGCCGACCCGTTGGATCTGCTTCGCGTCAGCGCGTTTCTGAGTCTCAATGCGCCGGACTCAAGAGAAACGCATCATTTTCTGAATGCCAAGACGATCCAGCTTCTTCCACCTGGTGCCATCGTCGTCAACACGGCCCGGGGTGGACTTATCGTGGATGAAGAACTCATCGTTGCTCTTCAGAGTGGTCATGTAGCCGCGGCCGGCCTGGACGTCTATGAAGGGGAACCCAAGCTTCATCCTGGATATCTCGCACTCAAGAACACTTTCCTGCTGCCGCACATCGGGAGCGCAACAGTAGAGACCCGAACAGCCATGGGTATGCTGGCTCTGGACAACATTGACGCCGTGCTCAACGGGACTGCCGCTCCTTCGCTGGTAACGCCGCATACTGATTGATCCTATGACCACCAAAACTCGACTAATAGCTTTTGCGATCCTCCTGCGATTTGGCCCATACACGAGCGCCGCCACTTTGAAGCTGAAGCCGGAAACGGTAGCAGCTTGGGACGCTTACCTGCAGGCCGCAAATGACAAAATGCAGGCCCGCCTCCAGCCGGGCGCACATTTCTTGTGGCTCGACGACGAACCGGATCGGGCGGAGAAGATTCGCACCAAGGGACCCTACATTGCACCCATGGTGAAGGACATTCCAAGGAAGGTTCCATCGGGGCTGATTCACGATTGGCTCGGCGCCGGTTTTGTCCCTAACGTGAAAATCGAAGATATTTTGCGAGTGGTGCGGGACTATGATCGATACAAAGATGTCTACCGCCCAGGCGTAATCGATTCAGCATTCCGCCGTACCGACGGAATGCAGGATTTCTTTTTCATGCGGCTTGCGAATAGATCGGTGGTTGCAAAGACAGCTCTGGATACCGAAGGTGTGGCGTCCTATATTCGCGTAGACGATAAGCGCTGGTACGGCATTTCCAACACTACCGAGATCCGCGAAATCGACAAATTTGGAACGGAAGAGCAGCGAACGTTACCCCCGGACGAGGGTACCGGGCTGATTTGGAGGCTATCCAGCATCACACGCCTTGAGGAGCGCGACGGAGGCGTGTACGCGGAGCTGGAAGCGATTGCATTGAGCCGCGATATTCCCGCCGCCTTTCGCTTGCTCGTGACGCCAATTGTTCGGCGCGTCTCGAGAGACTCGCTCGCTACCTCTCTCCACCAGACAAAAGTAGCCATAGACGATGTAAAGCTGCACCACGCACAGGAAAATCAGTGACGGAACGCCTCTTCGACGTTCATATTGGCAACTCCCTGGGGCCGTTTAACTCTGCTTGATCAGCGCGGCAGCGCGCTTGCCGACTTTCTTGAGCGCCATTTCGAGGCCATTTAGCTCCTCCGGGCTCAGTTCAGAGAACACTCTCCTCATCTGCCCGGCATGCTTTCGGAAGGCCGGAACAATGAGGTCCCTTCCCCGCGAGGTGAGGGCGACCATCCGCACGCGCCGGTCTTCGGCGCTCTCGACCCGGCTGACCAAGCCTTTCGCGAAGAGACGGTCCACGGCAATGCTGATCGAACCTGGGGTGAGATCGACGATCGGGCCTATCGTGTTGACGGGCAAAGGCCCCTTGTGGAGCAGCACTTCCAGCACCCGGAAATCCGAATCGCCAAGGCCAGTGTCTTCAATTCCCGCCGCCGCGTAGCGCGTCAGAGCGCGCATCGCCTCCAGCATGACAAGCCAGACGTGCGACGCCTCCTGAATACCGTGGGCCATAAGATTCCTGAATCCTCTTGAAGTATACGCCATCAACTATATTGACATCAATAGGCTTGGGGCCATGGCTATAGCCGCCAACCCAACAAAAGGAGAACCCGGTTATGAGAACCGCTTCCACAATCGCCCGATATCTGGCGGGCCTGATCTTCCTCGTCTTCGGCCTCAACGGCTTTCTGAACTTTATTCCCCTGCCTCCGCCAGAGGGCACTGCGGCACAGTTCATGGGCGCCCTATACGCTTCGCATTACCTGATGGTCATCTTCGCGTTTCAGATCATCGCAGCGATACCTCTGCTGGTCAACCGTTACGTACCGTTGGCGGTGGCCGTGCTGGCGCCGGTGATCGTCAACATACTTTTTTTCCACGCTTTGATGGCACCGAGCGGGCTTCCGCTGGCCCTCTTCGTGGCTGTACTGTGGGCGGTAATCTTCGTCGATGTGCGACCGGCCTTCGCCGGGTTATTTCAGGCGCGCCTCGAGCCACGAGTCTGAGGAAAGACAGGCCATGTTGAAACTAAAACCATTCGACGCTATTAGTAACGTCATCCGTTCAAGTGGTGATCGTCGTTCCATAGCCGGATCACAGGCTGGGATAGGGTGTGCTCATAACCGAGCGCGCTCAGGCTCGCCGTGTCCAGCAGCAGATGCTTTCCCACGCAGCCCGGGCTGAGAGCCAACCAGCGGTCGGCCAGAACCCGGACGAAATGTCCGCTGGAGAAAAGGAGTACATCTCCGGCGACTGCTCGGGCACGCTGCACCACGCGATCCGCGCGCTCACCTATCTGCGCCGGCGATTCGCCACCGGGGCAGCCGTCTCGGAACAGTTGCCAGTCTGGACGTTTTCGCAGGATCTCGGCCGAGCGCAGCCCCTCATATTCGCCGTAGTTCCATTCCACAAGATCGGGATCGGTTTCCGCAACGGCTTCGAACCCCGCCAGTTCGCAGGTTCGCGCCGCACGCTGCAAGGGGCTGGCAAATACCTTTGCGAACTTCAAGCCTTTCAGTCTTTCCCCAAGCAGCCGCGCATGGACTTCACCGTCCGCGGTCAGGGGCAAGTCGGTAAGACCTGTGTGCTGGCCCGAAACGGTCCATGCGGTGTCACCGTGCCGCGCCAGGTAAACAATCGGAAGTATTTCGCTCATGCGTGCTCGCGCTCTGATAATTCACCAGTCCACGCGTTGACGGAGAGTTGACAATTTGTGACCACAACTCGACACTGGACCGTCAGACGGTGGACCCGGTTGGCCTTCTACTTCTGTTCACGAACCGCGAGCGCGGATGCCGGGGACTCCGCCTTTTTGAGGGTCTCTGCCACATTGCGGGCCAGATTATGGGTAGCTCGCAGGTTACCTCCAAAAAAGCGCACATCGCCCTCGACAACCCGCTCCAGAACAACTTGCCCTTCCGGGTTCAACATCTGGCTTTGGACGTTCAACTTCGTGGCGCCGCTCACCGTGGTAACGGCGCGCCGGGTCTCGCTACCCGGCGTATACTTTTGCACGGTGGTTCTCAGGATCAGCAATCCGGGCCCGCTGGCGTTGCGATCACCGCCGCGAAACACTTGTTTGAATTGCTTCGTCTTAGCCAACTCAACTAACAGGTTCTCGTAAATCGCAGCTCTGAACGCGGGCTCGATGTTCACGTCCCCCGGGTCTACTTTGTCCACCTGCACGCTCCAGGCCTGAGCGAGTATGCTTTCACTCTTGGCCTCGGAAGCATTCGTTTTTGTGGGTCGACTTTCTCCATTCGTCACATGCGCGCCTTGAGCCACCAATTCATCTTTGAGACCCTGCCCTTGGCCCTTGTCAAGCTGGAATACCGCGCCGTGAAATCCCCCGTTGGGATCGAGATATTCCACGGTAAGGGTGTCGTACTTTTTGTGCGAGAACAGGCTAATCAATCGCCCGCCACCGTAAGGTGTCGCGGCTTTGCCCAAGGCCGCCGCGGTACCGCCCATCTGCTTGTCTTGGACTCCGAGAGTGAGGTCCTGGATGGAGTCAGCGCTTACTTGAGCCATGGCGCCGTCGCCTTTTCGAAATCGCAAGGTATGCTCTTGAATCGAGAGCTCTCCGTTGGCGTTGTTCGAAATACTTTCGAAGCCCAAAACATGCGTAACGCGCACGGCGGAGCCTGAGGGCGGAACCGCTCCGCCTGGATTCTGGGCCATCAAAGCCGCGGCGCAGCTAGTGACCAGCAAAACACAATTTAGCGTGCGTCTTTTCAGTCCGAACGTCTGTCCGAATGGAGCGGTCTTCAAGATCATCTTCCCTCTTCCTGGCCAGATCCGATGTTTCGAGAACCAGTATGCATTCTGGATGCCATTACTCTCACCCTGGGTATGGATAACCCTGCGCAAGAACCTTCCCTAGCGAGGCATCGTGACCGTAGATGTCGTCGTAGAAATGAATCAGTCCATCCTCCAGCACGATAACAGTTGCGTAGAGGATTAAAACCGGAATCGGCTGTACGAGATTCACTTGCTGGGTCGCCTCGCCTTTCATGGCAGCGCGAATCCGCTCCGGGTTCCACCCCGGATTGTCGCGCAGCACCCACGCAGCCAGGTCGGCAGGCCTCTCCAGCCGGATACAGCCGTGGCTGAAATCCCGCCTGGATCTCGCAAATAATTCGGGCGCGGGAGTGTCGTGCATGTATACGTTGTAGCCATTCGGAAAGAGAAACTTGACCAGGCCGAGCGCGTTCTTCGGACCGGGTTTTTGCCGGACGAACAGTTTTCCTGAACGGAGTTGGCCGAGCACATCGCTCGAGACCGGCCCGGCCGCCACCACGGTTTGACGGCTATCCACAACCTCCAATCCGTTCTTGGACAGGTAGTCGGGGTCGCGAAGGATGTGCGGAATCATTTCCGACCGTGTGATGGAGTAGGGCACCTCCCAGTACGGCCGAAAAACGACGTACTTCATGTTTTCGGTAAAGACCGGCGTATTGTGGCCATAAGATTTGCCCACTACGACATTCATCGTCACCGCGATGTTGAAATCTTTGTCGTAGGCTCGCAGGCGAAATTCAGGAATGTTAGCGACGATGGGCGCCTTTGAATATGAATCCGGCAACCAGCGCCATCGCTCCAGAGTCAAACGCATTTGTTGGACTCGCTGGCTCAGAGGAACGTTCAAGTCGGCCAACGTCTGCGCGTCGATTCGTCCATTCGGATCCCGGCCGTGGCGGCGTTGAAAGGTTTTCACCGCAACCACCAGCGCACCCTGATAAATGGGCGGATCGGCGGGCACATCGGCGTCGGCCGGGAGATCGCCGACCAACTTAAGCAGTCGCGTAAGCCGCGGCACGCCGGGATAGGCATCGCCTGGAGCAATGGGTTTCTTGGTAGGAGGCAATTGCTCCCCGTCATCTTTGCTCGCAAGCGCCGTGTAGGTTTGGAGGGCTTGAATGGTACGCCGGTAACCTGGATAAGGCGGTTCTATCTGTGCCAGCGCGGCGGCGATATCGCCCCCGTTCACTACATGCTCCTTGAGAAATTCTGCGAGGTCGTACTTCCTGGACTCCTCATCCAGCGCAAAGGCGAAGTGCTTCGGATTCACTTTGCCAATGTGGAGATCGGAGACGTATCTCATTATGCAAACAGTAAGTTCGAGGTCAAACTTCAACGCATTGGCCTCAGTGGGCTGTTGCGCCGCGGGCTTGAGTTCTGCCAGCCGGGCGCTCCAACGGCTCCCATCATAGTCTTCCGCGAATAGGCCCTTTTGGTCAGCCTGGAGCATGATTGCAATGGCCTGTCGCGCCTGCGCGGTTGGCTCCATTCCGTTGACCCACCACAATGAATAACCGTTGAACTCGTAGAACTTCTGGATATGTTTGCTGTAATCGCTGAAATCCGGCCAACGCAAATCCGGCAAATTACCGGCGCCAATGCTCGTTCGCAGCCAGGCCTGCCCATCCGCGCTGAGCTCCGCCGCGCTCGCACTCTTCGTAACGCCCGATGCAAACAACAGTGCGATCGCCATCCACGTTGCGGAAAGCTCAGAGCCCCTTCTACAAATCCGTGGTTGCGCTTTACCGTTCATTTGACAAACCTCCATCGGCGGCCTCCTCGCCTACATTGCGACCCGGACCAATGGGACAGCAAGTGAGTTGCCATCCCATAGTGGGCAGTCCAGCCAGCTCGTAACTCGATCAACGGACCGCCCTAGGGCTATTTGATCGGCCGCGAACCCAAGATGAGAATCTCCACCAGTCTCCGCGCACTTTGCTGCCAGTCAGGACTGGTTGATACGTTCGCGACGCCGATCAGCGCGCGAAGCAGATCGATGGGATCGAGGTCCTTCCGTATATCGCCGCTTTTGATCGCCCGCTTCACCAGTGCGCGAATCGCTTCCCAGATCTGGCCGTACGACGCTTCGAATACCTTTTTCGGATCGCCGGCCAGCGCATTGAGCACAGGTGCGATGATCTGTTTCGCGGCGATGTAGTCGACAAACAACAGCATCCAGGCCCGCAGCGCTTCCACTGGAGGCAGGGTCTCAGCAAATGTTCGTTCGGCTGCGGCGAGCTTCTCGACCTCTGTCCGATAGACCGCCTCCAGAAGGTTCTCGCGCGTCGGAAAGTGCCGATATAAGGTTCCGGGTCCGACACCCGCCTCTTTCGCGATCTCGTCCAGGCTGGCGCTTGCACCAGACTGAGAGAACGCTCCCTTTGCTACTTCCAGAATGCGCTCGCGGTTCCGCTGCCCATCGGTGCGGGGCTTTCGCGCTTTAGATTGTGAACGTTTCCTGACCATTCGAAAAAGATTGCAACCGGAGACACTCTCCGGTAATCTAGTTATGCGGAGACCAACTCCGTTTTATCAAATTCGGGACGGCGCGGCAATCGATGCCGTCAGAGGGGAATAGCAAATGCGTATCTTTGTTACTGGGGCTACCGGTTTTATCGGTTCCGCTATCGTTCCAGAGCTCATCAATGCGGGCCATCAGGTGCTGGGCCTCGCGCGCTCGGAGGCCGGCGCCAAGTCGCTCACGGCCGCGGGCGCCCAGGTGCATCGCGGCGATCTGGATGACCTCGAAAGCCTGCGCAAAGGAGCGGCCATGTCGGGCGGCGTCATCCACACGGCCTTCATTCACGATTTTTCGAAGTTCCAGGAAGTTTGCGAGGTAGACAGGCGCGTCATAGAGGCCTTGGGCGCAGCACTCGCCGGCTCCGACCGGCCTTTGATCGTCACCTCCGGGACGGGCATTGCGAACAGTGCACCGGGCCATCTTGCGACAGAAGAGGATGCACCGGAAATCTCCCACCCGATTCCGCGCGTCGCGTCGGAGCAGGCGGCCGCTTCGCTCGCGGCAAAGGGCGTGCGCGTGGCGGTGATGCGCCTTCCGCAGGTTCACAACACTGTCAAACAGGGGCTCGTCACTTACGCAATTGAACTGGCTCGCCAGAAGGGCGTCTCGGCCTATGTGGGCGACGGACTCAACCGTTGGCCAGCGGTGCACGTCCTCGATGCGGCCCGCCTCTATCGGCTCGCGATCGAGCAGTTGGAAACAGGCGCCAGGTATCACGCAGTTGCCGAAGAGGGAGTGTCCATGCGCGACATTGCTGAAGTCATCGGCCGAGGCCTAAAGGTGCCGGTGATATCCGTATCCCCGGAGGAGGCGCCGGCACATTTTGGATGGCTCGCCGCATTCGCCGGTCGAGACCTTCCGGCATCAAGCACACTCACCAGAGAAAGGCTGGCGTGGCAACCCACCGGGCCTGGATTGATCGCCGATCTCGGACAAATGAGGTATCACGAAACTGAGACCGCTGTCGCTTCCGCCGCTCCCCGCGCCTAAGCTTTAGGTTAGGGAGGATCAACGTTGCAAATCAAAGATCGCGTTTTCATTGTCACGGGCGCTTCGTCGGGGATCGGCCTCGCGACGGCGATCGCGCTGTCCGATCGCGGCGCGAAAGTCGCCCTGCTCGCTCGCAGTAGCGATGCGCTGCAAAAATTGGCGCGAAAGCTGCCACGCAGCTTGCCAGTCACCGTAGACATGACGCAGTTTGATCGCGTGCGGGAAGCCGTAAGCACAGTCGACCGGCATTTCGGCCGCGTCGACGGTCTCGTAAACAATGCAGGCCGCAGCTATGCGGCGGCGGTGGAGGAGATCGATCCCGCCGTTTTTGACGAAATCTTTCATCTCAACGTGTTGGGGCCGATCGTCGCGATGCAGGCGGTGATTCCGCTGATGCGCGCTCAGGGCGGGGGAAGCATCGTGAACATCAATTCGGGAACTGCGTTCATGGCTGTTCCGCAATACAGCGTGTACTCCTCTTCGAAGCGTGCCCTTCTCGGATTCAGCCTCACGGCACGCGCCGAGCTGGAAAAAGACCGCATCGTCGTCAGCGAAATCTACCCCTTTATCACGGCGACGAACTTCGGCAACAACAGGATGGGGAATCCGGCCGGCGGTGGACCGTCGGCCAGTTATGCCGATGGTGACAAACCTGAATTCGTGGCCGGCCTCGTCCTCGAAGCAGTCGAAGAAGGGCAGGCTCAGTATTTCGCGAATGATCGCCTCCGCAAAATGGCCGGGGGCGCGGCCTAGGAGTTGCGCGCGCAGGCGCGGGTACACCGGGGCCAAGTATCGGCAGGCATTGGCAGGCATTAAGGTCAACGCCGCATGTCCCGGGTTCATCGCGACGGACCCATAC
>JBEKLB010000046.1:0-22634 GCA_050010415.1 Bryobacteraceae bacterium
ATTCCTGGCTCAGCGACGCGAACATCGGGACGCTGCGCAAATGATCGTCGAGCGCGCGCTGCCGGTATTTGGCATCCAGCTGCGCTCTGAGAGTCTTATTGCGCTGGATGATGTCGAGCACATTGCGCAACATCTCAAACATGACGCAATCGGTGGCGGCCATCACGGTAGCCGAACGCGGATACAAACTGATGCAGGTCATTTCGCCGAACAAGTCGCCCAGGCCGAGCGTAGCGACCGGATGATCGTAGGGCAAATCCACCGGCGCATCGATGGGGATGGTATCGCGATGGCCCTCTTCGGAACGATGTTCCTGCTGGCGTCCTAAGAGACGGCTAGCCATCTTGCCGAGGAAGCCGGAGCCTTGGCGCTTGGTATTTACGTGCGCCATGGGTGAGGAAAGAAAAACTTCGGCCTGGCCTTCGGTGATGTAGAACGCCGTGGAGCCGTACTCGCCTTCGCGGCAGACGATTTCGCCCTTGCGGAAATGCCGGCGAACCACCGCGTTCTTGTTCAACTCGAGGAACGTTCCCGAGACTTTCTGGAAATAAGGAAGCTGCTGCAGTTCGTCGATGTCCACCGGCTCACCCGGCAGCACCGTTTGGACCACGCTCTTGTTGGTGAGCGCGCCGGTAGGGCACGACACCATGCATTCGCCGCAAGACACGCAGGAGGAGCTGCCCATCGGCAGGTTGGTGTCGAAGGCGATGCCGGCCAGGAAGCCCTTGCCACGGCGGCCGAGAACATCGTTGTGGCGAATCTCGTCGCAGCCGCGAATGCAGCGGTCGCACAGAATGCAGGCCTCGTGATCCACGGCGATGACCAGCGATGAATTGTCCTGCCCGCGCGGCGAAATCCGGCGCGGAAAGCGCGGCTCGGTGATTCCTTCCAGACGCGCCAGCGTTTCCAGCTCGCAATCGTTCGATTGGCGCTGCCGGGCGCAGGGCGTAGGATGATCGGCCATCAGCATTTCCACCAGCGTGCGGCGCGCGCGCGTGACCTTTTCGGAGTTGGTGGAGACCACCATTTTGTTTTCGGCGGGGCGAACGCAGGATGCAGCCAGGACGCGGCCGCCCACATCCACTACACAAACGCGGCAGACGCCGACGGGCGTTTCGTTTTGCTGATGGCACAGCGTGGGAATGGAGATGCCGTTGGAGCGCGCGGCGTCGAACACGGTGGTGCCTTCGGGAACGGAAACGTGCAGGCCGTCGATGGTGAGTTCCACGTTGCCCAAGCCCGGGCTCATACCAGGACCTCGCGCATCGGGCAGACTCCTTCGGGACACCGGCGGCCGTAAACGTGCGCTTCGATTTCGTCTCGAAAATGCAGCAGCACCGAGCTCAACGGCGAGTGAGCGAATTGTCCGAGTCCGCAGATGGAGGTGAGCTTGAGCGCCTCTGTGAGGTCCTCAATGAGCGCCATGTCGGAATGCGATCCCTTACCGCGCGTCCAAGCGGTGAGGATATCCACCATCTTCTGCGAGCCCACGCGGCACGGGACGCACTTCCCGCAGGATTCATTGCGGAAGAACTTCACCGCGTTCAGCGCCATGTCGAGCATACATCGGCCTTCCGCGCACACCACGATAGCGCCCGATCCGAGCATGGATCCGATGGCCGCCAGCGATTTGAAATCCAGCCGCACGTCCGCCTGGGACGCGGGCAAATATCCGGAGGATGGACCGGATGGCGCGAAGGCCTTCAGCTTTTTTCCGCCGACGATTCCGCCGGCCAGGTTGAAGATCACCTCCGACATCGGCAGGCCCATGGGGATCTCGAAAACGCCGGGCTTGCGCACGTCGCCGCTAATGCCAACGAACTTTAGGCCAGCCGCACCGCCCACTCCCTGTGACTTGTACCACTCGACGCCGCACACCAGAATCTGCGGCACGTTGGCGAATGTTTCTACATTGTTCAGCGCGGTTGGTTTGTTGAAAACTCCTTGCGCGACCGGAAAGGGCGGTTTGTTGCGCGGTTCGGCGCGTTTGCCCTCGATGGCCTCGATGAGTGCGCTCTCTTCGCCGCAAATGTATCCACCCGGGCTGACGAACAATTCGAGATCGAAGGTGAGGCCGGAGCCGAGCACGCTTTCGCCCAGAATTCCTGCCTGGTAGCAGCGCTCGATTTCCTGGTGCAGAATTTTCTCCTGTTCCCGATACTCGTGCCGGATGTAGAGGATGCCCTTTTGCGCCCCGGTGACCAGGCCCGCGACGATCATGCCCTCGATCACCAGATTGGGCAGGTTGCGCATGATGAAGCGGTCTTTGATGGTGCCGGGCTCGCTTTCGTCGGCGTTGCAGACCACGTACTTTTCCGGACCACGCTCTTTGCGCACGGCCTCCCACTTCACGCCGGTGGGAAATCCTGCGCCGCCCAGGCCGGCCAGGCCGCTCGATTTCAACTGCGCGATCACGCCGTCATAATCGCGCGAAACCACTAATCGACGAAGCGCACCGTATGGTTCGCCGTCCGGGTACGGATCGGACGCGAGTTGCCCGGCTTTCTCTTCGGCCGGCATATCGGGAAGCTGGCTGCCCCCGAGGGCCGCGAAGACCAACGCTTCGGCCTGCGCGGTGGTAACACGGCGATAAATGTGATCGTTGATGGAGACAGCGGGCGCGCCGTCGCATTGCCCGAGGCAGGAGACATCGCGCACCGCGACATCCTTCTCGCTCATGCCGTGGAAACGCTGCTGCAAAGATGCTTTCAAAGCGTCCGCGCCGCGCAGATGGCACGACATATCCGAGCAGACGCTCATGGTGACTTTGGGCGGACGGCTGAGATGAAAATGCGGATAGAAATCGGCGACGCCGTGGATGCGATAGAGCGGGGTCTCGGTGCGTTCGGAGAGTTCCTGGAGTTGTTCGGGCGGCAAGTAGCCGTACTGGGACTGGATCTCTCTGAGGTCGTCAAAAATCAACGCTGATCCCTCCGAAACGCCTCATGCATCGCGAGGTTACATTATAGCCGTAATGGTAAGTACAGCATTTGATAACCTAGTCTCCAAGCACCGGAGAACATGAAAAACGGTCTTTGTTTTGGAATCGTGCTGGGCGCGCTCCTGGCCTGCCAGCTGCCCGCGGCGGAGAGCACGGAGCCATCGAAATACACCGGACCCGGTTCGTGTAGTTCGCCCAGTTGCCACGGCGGCGTCCAGGCGCGGGATCAGACCACGGTGCTGCAGAACGAATACAGCACTTGGGTGGTGAGGGACAAGCACGCGCATGCGTTTGTGAACCTGACGAACCCGGTGGGGACACGGATCGCCAAGATCATGGGACTGCCAAGCCCGGATAGCGCGCCGCGATGCCTGGCTTGCCATGCTCTGGACGTTGCGGCGGACCAGCGCGCGCGCACTTTCGATCTCACCGACGGCGTGGGCTGCGAGAACTGCCACGGTCCGGCGTCGGCATGGCTGGGTCCGCATACCACGCGCGGATGGAAATACGAGAAGTCGCTCGAGCTTGGGTTATACGATACGCGCGATCTGGTGAAGCGCAGCGAGAAATGCCTCACTTGCCATCTTGGGACGCCCGAAAAAACCGTCGATCATGAGCTGATTGCGGCGGGACATCCCGATCTGTACTTCGAACTGGATTCGTTCCTGTCCGTGATGCCGCCGCACTGGAAGGAAGTGGATACCGACCCCTGGTTCGCGGTCCGCGCCATGGGGGTGGGGCAGGCAGTGCAACTGCGCGAACAACTGAAACGCGTGGCGCGCGAATCGCAAAACGGGATTTGGCCGGAGTATGCCGAACTGGATTGCTTTGCGTGCCATCACAATTTAACAGCGGCCAAGGACAGTTGGCGTCAGGATCGAGGCTACGCTGGCCGGCGTCCCGGAAATCCGCCGTTCAATCTCTCGCGTTATGTGGTGCTGAAGCATGTGATCCAGGATGCGGATCCCGGCGCGACGCGCGATCTGAAAGCGGGAATTGACCAGGTTTACGCGGGCGTCACGGCGCTCAACTCAAATCGAGCCCAAGTGGCGTCCCAAGCCGCAAGTGCGGCCGAAGTGGCGGGACGGCTGGCCACGCGTTTGAACACCATGAAATTCGACCAGGCGCAGACGCTGCGATTGCTCAAGAGCATCTCCGAGGATGGTGAGGGAATCGCGGAGCAGGGCGAGCGGGCGGCCGAACAAGCGACTATGGCGCTGGACTCGCTGTTCATCGCTTACACCAAAAATGGCAAGATTGCCAATGACACGCAGATTCGTGCCGGGATTAACGGATTGTTCTGGCTACTGGACGATCCATCGATGTACAACGGGTTCAAGTTTGCGGCGGCAATGAAGAGCTTGAGCGCGTTGATGGAATGAAATGAAGCAACCACTTCCTCGTGGCTCGGTAGCGCTGGTGGTTCTTACAGCGGGGCTGTGTCTGGCGCAGCAGCGTCCACCGGTTCATAAGGGGCCGCGTCCAAAGCCTGATCCAGCGGTGCTGGCTTCGAGCGACGTGGCAGCAGTGGTAGAGGCCGCGGCATCGTCGGTAAATACGGATGCGATGGTGATCGCGGTTACCGATCGCCAGGGCGATATTCTGGCTATCTATCAGAAGCCCTCAGCTCCCGCGATGTCTGGCGCGAATTTCGGAGTGCAGGCCGACACCAGGGAAGTGGCGGTGGCGCTGGCCCGCACCGCGAGTTTTTTCAGTAACGATCAAGCGCCGTTGTCTTCGCGAACGGTGCGATATATCAGCGGCATCCATTTTCCGCCGGGAATCGATTACACGAGCAACGCGCCGCTGTACGGGATCGAGAATACGAATCGAGGCTGTTCATTTAACGCCGACTACCTCACCGGCCAGGCTTTTCCGCCGGCGCGATCCATCGATGGCTTGCAGCCCGGGCTGGGGATTCTCACGGGTAAAGCGAATCTGAATGACAGCGACCCGAGCGCGGTCAATCCGGGCGGCGTGCCGTTGTTCAAGCAAGGCGTGATGGTGGGCGGCGTGGGCGTGGCGGGAGTCACGGGCGAGGTGGCTGAATTCGCCGCGGTTTCGGGTGCGATCGGCGCGGGGCTCATGGTTCCTCTGCCGCTGCCGTTCCCGGGAGAAGTGGTCATCAATGGCGTGGCGCTGCCGTTCGTGAATCAAACGACGATGCCTGCCGGATATGAGGCGGGATCGGCCGATGGCGCTTACTCGCTTGGTCCGCTGGGGAGTCCGAAGGCGCCGCCGGAAGGCGATCTGGTGGCTCCTCGCGCCGGCCCGATCGGTGGACTCACGGCGGCTGAGGTGCAGGGAATCGTCAATGCGGCCGTAGCGGAGGCCAATCTCACGCGCGCTGTGATTCGATTGCCGATCGGCTCGCGGGCGCGCATGGCGATCGCCGTGTCGGATCTCGACGGGACCATCATCGCGCTGCATCGGATGCCTGACTCGACAGTCTTCAGCCTGGATGTCGCGGTGGCGAAATCGCGCAACGTGATTTTCTTCAGCGGGCCGAATCGAACGGCGGGAGATTTACCGGGAGTGCCGATGGGCACGGCCGTGACGAATCGGACGATCGGATTCGGCGGACAGCCGATTTATCCGCCGGGCATCGATGGAACGGCGCCGGGTCCGTTTTTTCCGCTCTATCAATTTGACACGCTGAATCCTTGCACTCAGGGTTCCGAGGCGTCGAACGCGAATCAAAACGGCATTGTCTTTTTCCCCGGATCGCTGCCGCTGTATAAAAACGGCGTGCTGGTGGGCGGCTTGGGTGTGAGCGGCGACGGCGTGGATCAGGATGACTTCGTCACGTCGGCGGGAGCAGCCGGATTTGATGCACCCGCGAACATCCAGGCCGATCAGATTGTCGACGAAGGCGTTCGGCTGCCGTACCTTAAGTTCCCGCAGAATCCGACGTTTTAGCTGGCGGCCCGGAGCGTTGTTTGGCCAGCGCGCGGAAGATTTCGCCGAAGGCGGGGACGCTGTGGCGCAGCTGGTCGAAATCTCCCTTTGGAATGATCAGCACATTCATTGCGGTGCGAGCTTGAATGGTGGCGTTGCGGCTTTGATCTGAGAGCAGCGCCATTTCGCCGAAATAATCGCCGGGTTTGAGCGTTGCCAGCAGCTTTTGCGATCCAGCTTTTTCCTGCAAGACATCGCACTCGCCGTCCTCGATCACATAGACGCTGTCACCCAGATCGCCCTGCTGGAAGACAATATCGCCGGCCTCGAAATGCTGGTTTTGAATTCCCGATTCCGGCTCCAGTTTCGTCTCCGCCAGGTCCGGCGGGAACAGCAGATGCAGCGTCCAATCGGACGCGATGCGGGCCTTGCGATTCAGGCCGGGCATCTTCCACAGATAAATGCAGCGCCATAGTATCCAGGCGATCAGGCCGGATAGTTTCACGCCCAAGATCTGCGCCACTGCGGCGCCATGGCCGAGCGAGCCAAGCGTTCCCATGCCTTCGAACGCGAATTGGGCGCGCTGGCCTCCGCGAATTGTGGCGGCGATGTTGGCGGCGGCGGTGGTGGCTTCGCGAATGGCATGTTGCGCGGTGGGCGGGGCTTCGGCGCCGGAAACGGTTCTTACGGCCGTGCAATCGCCGAGCGCCCACACTTGCCCTTCATAGCCCTTCAAATCGAGACCGGTGTTGGTCACCAGCTTGCCCTTTTCCTTGGGGCACTGGAGTCTTTCAATGACGGGCGGCAGGGTGGAAGGCACGGTACACACGATCGTTTTGCAGGCGATCTCGACGCCGGATTTCAGAACGGCTTTTTCCGAAGTCGCAGCCACCAGCCGGTCCTCAAGAATGATTTCGATGCCGCGCTTGCGCAGCGTCTTCTGCGCGAACAGAGCCAGGGGATCGGCCATCTCCTGCAGGATCCGATTGCGCGAATGAACCAACACCGCGCGATGCGTCTGGTTGCGCAGGCGCAGGTAATTGCCCTTCACGGCGCGGACGAAATCGTTCAGCTCCGCGATCACCTCGACGCCCGAAAATCCGCCGCCGCCCACCACGAACGTCAGCAGCTTGCGGCGAAGCTCGGGGTCTTCCTCCACGTCCGCTTCTTCGAGCGTGCGAATCACGTGATTGCGGAGCACCATGGCGTCGGCCAGGGTCTTGAAGGGCAGCGCGTTTTCGAGCATTCCGGGCATGCCGTAGAAATTCGTCACATTTCCGAGGGCGATCACCAGATAGTCGTAATGGAGCTTGAGCTGGCGCGGGCGAAAACCGGGGCTGACGGTGACCACTTTGTTCCCCAGGTCGATATCTTCGATCTCGCGCGTCACCAGATTGGTTCGGCGGCAAAGCTGGCGGATCGGCGAAACGACGTTGGCTAAGCCGATGGAGCCGGAGATTACTTCGGAGAGCATGGGCTGATAGACCCAGTAATTCTCGCGATTCACCAAGGTGATGCTGGCTTCTTCGGGGCGCAGGAGTTTTTCGAGAGCGCGCGCGGTGTAGACGCCGGCGAATCCGCCGCCGAGGATGACGATTTGTTTGGCGGCGCTCATCGGTGGAATTGGGTTGGGCTAACTCCCCGGAACCTGGTGGTGACCGACTTCAATTCTAGACTATGGTGCCTTGGTAGTCGTGCTCCGCCGCGTAGGAATGCTGGCGTAGCGCGTGTCGCAGCGCTTCACGGGAGCATTTGGAAGTCCCATACGGAGCGGCAGTTGGCGTCCGAGAAAGGAGCCTTCAATAGTGGGAGTCGAGTCGGCGCACATCTTCGTGTTCCCTCGTGATTGGAAATTTGGCGTGAGCTAACTTTTTTGGGGTTGAATCAAATGCCGGGGGGTGGTTACAGTCGTACCAACCGAGCGGCTTATGCGGGTTTCGGAGGAGGTACGGGTCCGGATGGCGGAATCCTACCGCCGCCTTTCAGCACCGATTCCAGATTCAACCACGCCGGATCGCCTGCACGAAAAGGCGGAGGTGCTGTCCGGTCACCATCGCCGGAAAGATGCTCGTGGATGGATCGTAGAAGATAATAGGCGCTGGAATAATCGACCAACGCGACTCCTTGAATCCCCGCGTAAGGAATCGGCAAGTCTTCTATAGTCAAGTCCCGTATACAAACGGGGATGAGAGCCATATTCGTCAACCATGCTGCGCCTGCTTCAAAATGCACCCAGGCCCGGTCCATGCACACTGGCTGAAAAGGCACAGGACGACCTTGGCGGAGGTCAGCTCCTCCCGGATTCGATCCAGCCAAAGCTCGCCTGCGTACAACAGCCAATCGTTACCGGTGAAGAAGACGGTCTTGTATCCCTGGCTCCGCAGGAAGTCGCCGATGCCAGCAGCTAGATCATGGTCTTCGTGAACGTAGCTGATGAAGATTCCATTGGCGGGCTGCTCAGCACTCATAGGTGTGAGAATATCCTTTGTCACACGTTACTACGGAAAGAGGGGAAATGTTCTTTACGGGCTGCCGTACGTTACGGAAGGTAGTCTCACTGCCCGCAGTGCTTTGTATTTAACCGCGACTAGGAGGAAACCCGTGTTCCGGGACTTCATCGAACTATTCAAATCGCCCGCGATCTCTGCTTTAATTTCCGCCATAACCGCCACTCTTAGTGCGCCCCTGACCCAGCGGCTCAATCGAAGAGCTGCTGAGCTTCAATGGCTGCGCGAACGACGCGGGCAGGCGTATGCTGATCTTCTTTCCTTGGACCTTCTCGGAAGAGTGCTTATGAGAGTGTCTGCCAACCCGAGTCCTGAGAATCGCCAGGACTTCAGGACCGCAAGCGAGCAATCTCTGCATGCCCGATCCTCGGCTGGCCTGTACGCCCCCAAAACTGTGAGCGCCCTCTTAGATCGGGCCGACCTTGTCGTCATACTAAATGCGGGCAATCCCAATCAATGCCTTGCCGGTACGCAAGCCCTTGCTGCTATTAGGGCACAGATCGTCGAATGCGCTCGTAACCAAATGGATAGCGCAACATAACGCCTCCGACCTTCTTCGGATTCCTTTAGCCCTCAAGACACACCTGCGGCCTTTCTCTTCCGGCGCAACGGAATTTCGTCTGTCGGGCACAATAACAGAGATTGACAATCTTTGTTATCGGCCCTAATCTTAGGTCAAGGAGGATTCCCCCATGAACGTATCGCTCACGCCGGAATTGGAAAAATTTGTCAGTGCCAAAGTCGGATCGGGACGATACAACTCGGCGAGTGAAGTCGTCCGCGAGGCCCTTCGGCTTCTTGAGGAACACGACTCCGCTCGCGCCGCCCAACTGGCGGAGTTCAATGGGGAGCTTGGCCGACGTCTCGCCTCCCTGGATCGCGGCGAGACCGTTGACCCGGCTGAGGCCCGCGCCCGGTTGCGCCGCAAAGCTGGCGAGCGCCGGAAGCCGCGTGCGTGAGCGGCTACATTCTCGGCATTGACGCGGACTTTGACTTGGATGAGATCTGGGAATTCATCGCTGCCGACGAAATCGACGCTGCCGACCACTGGATCGAAAAACCTTTCGATGCATTCGAGTCCCTCGGACGGACTCCCGGCATGGGGCACCGACGCGAAGATCTGACCTCCCACCGGGTTCTATTCTGGCCCGTCGGCGCCTACCTGGTTATTTATCGAGCCGAACGCCGTCCCATCGAGATTGTTGCAGTGACCCAGGGTTCCCGCGACATCCCCAGATTCTTGAGCCGCCGTGTACGGGATTGAATTTTTGGCCTGTTCCAGGCTCCAGACTACAGAATATCCGACACTTCCAGTCGCCGATATCTATCTGCTTGAAACAATTCCACTTGACGGTTGTAGTGGAGATCGGTAATAATGATGTAGGACCGATCCGGTCGGAATTCGGAATCTGAATGCTCAAGCTCACCAAAAAAGCGGACTACGGGCTCATCGCACTGAAGCACCTGGCGGTAAATGCGCCTGCGAGTTCGAGCGCCAAGGAGATCGCCGAGACCTACGGGATCCCGGCGGCGCTGCTCTCAAAGATCCTGCAGAAGCTGGTGAAGAACGGGTTCCTGCGATCGGAGCACGGGACCAATGGCGGTTACAAGCTGGCGCGCGATCCGAAAGAGATCACGGCGTACGAGGTGATCCGCACTATTGACGGGCCGATCTTTCTGACGGCGTGCTTCACCGAGCACGGCTATTGCGTCCACACCGACAAGTGCACGGTGCGCGATCCGCTGCAGAAGGTTCACGAAGGAATCCTGCGGCTTTTGGCGAGCATCAGCATCTCAGATATGTCCGCGGAATCGAAGAATTCGGAACCTAAGAATTCGGAACTCAGTATGTACGAGCTTTCGCCGCCGCCGCAGAAGACGATGTGAGTGAGGGACCAGAAATGAAATTGCCAATCTACATGGACTATCATGCGACCACGCCGATGGATCCTCGCGTGTTCGAAGCGATGAAGCCGTATTTCCTGGAGACCTTCGGGAACGCCGCCAGCCGCAATCACAGCTTCGGATGGGAAGCCGAGGAAGCGGTGGAGAAGTCGCGCAAGCAGATCGCGAGCTTGATTGGGGCGACAGGCAAGGAGATTGTGTTTACCAGCGGCGCCACGGAATCGAACAACCTGGCGCTGAAGGGCGTGGCTGAGATGTACGCCGAAAAGGGCAACCACATCATTACGGCGGCCACCGAGCACAAGGCGATTCTGGATACCTGCAAACGGCTTGAGAAGCACGGTGTGCGGGTGACGTATTTGCCGGTTCAGCAGAACGGCCTGGTGGATCTGGATCAGCTGCAGGCCGCGATCACCGACAAGACCATCCTGATCAGCATCATGTACGCGAACAACGAAATCGGCGTGATCCAGCCCATCGCGGAGCTGGGCAAGATCGCGAAGGCGCGGGGCGTGCTGCTGCATACCGATGCGACGCAGGCGGTCGGCAAAGTGCCGGTGAACGTGATCAAGGACAACGTCGATCTGATGTCCATGAGCGGGCACAAAATGTACGGGCCGAAAGGCGTGGGCGCGCTGTACGTTCGCCGCAAAAGCCCGCGCGTGCAGATCACGGCACAGATGGATGGCGGCGGCCACGAGCGCGGCATGCGGTCGGGTACCTTGAATGTTCCGGGAATTGTCGGGTTGGGTGAAGCATGCGCCCTGTGCCAGGCGGGTATGGCGGAGGAAGCCAAGCGCATGGCTTTTCTGCGCGACAAGTTGATGCACAAATTGCAATCGGAGCTGGATGAGACGTATATCAACGGCACCCTGGAGCATCGGCTGCCGAACAATCTGAACATCAGCTTTGCGTATGTGGAAGGCGAATCGCTGCTGATGGGCATCAACGATATCGCGGTCTCGAGCGGTTCGGCCTGCACGTCGGCCACGCTGGAACCGAGTTACGTTTTGAAGGCTCTGGGCGCCGGCGACGATCTGGCGCATTCGTCCATTCGTTTCGGCCTGGGGCGATTCAATACCGAAGAAGAAGTGGACTACGTCGCAGCGAAAGTGATCGACGTGGTGAAGAAGCTTCGCGAATTGTCGCCGCTCTATGAGATGGCGAAAGAGGGAATCGATTTATCGAAGGTCCAGTGGGCCGCGCATTAAAAGGAAGAAGAGGACACTAACATGGCTTATTCCGACAAAGTAATCGACCACTACAATAACCCGCGCAACGTCGGCTCGATGGATAAGAGCGATCCGAACGTGGGCACCGGCATGGTAGGCGCGCCGGAGTGCGGCGACGTGATGAAGCTGCAGGTGAAGGTGAATCCGGAGACCGGCATCATCGAAGACGCCAAGTTCAAGACGTTCGGGTGCGGCAGTGCGATCGCGAGCTCGTCGCTGGCGACAGAATGGTTACGGGGCAAGACGGTGGACGAAGCCTTGGCGATCAAGAATACCGACATCGTCAACGAACTGAGCCTGCCGCCGGTGAAGATTCACTGCTCGGTGCTGGCTGAGGACGCGATCAAGGCCGCGATTGGCGACTACAAGAAGAAGACCGCCAGCCAGACGGAAGCCGTCGCGGTATCCAAGTAGGCGTCGGTCGCATCTAAACAGGTGATGGTTACCGTAACTCCCAAGGCGGTTTCGAAGATCCGCGAGCAGTTCGCCAAGCATGGCGTCCAGGGAGGGCTGCGCCTGGGCGTATTGGGCGGCGGGTGCTCCGGCCTGAGTTACCTCTTCAAGTTCGACGTGAAGCCGAGGCCTACCGACACGGTCTATGAGTTCGAGGACGTGAAGGTGTTCGTGGATCCCAAGAGCATGGTCTATCTGAACGGCATGACGCTCGATTGGAAAGACTCGCTGATTCACTCCGGCTTCGAGTTCGACAATCCGAACGCGAAGAAAAGCTGCGGCTGCGGAACGTCTTTTTCGGCGTGACCGACTATTACGCCGTCCTCGGCATTCCACGCGGCCTTAGCCTTTCCGTGGACGACCTCCAGCAACGCTACTACGCTTTGAGCCGCGAGTTGCATCCCGATCGATTTATGCAAAAGCCGGAGGCGGAACGGCAGCGCGCGCTCGACATGTCTTCGGCGCTGAACGACGCGTATCGGACGCTGAAGGATCCCATCAAGCGCGCGCAATATTTGCTCACCTTGGAAGGTTTCGACATCGGCGAGCAGCGGACCAAAGACGTTCCGCCGGAATTGCTCGAAGAAGTGTTTGAGTTGAATATGGCGCTCGAAGAGATGCGTGGCGGCGACCATTCGGCGCGGCCGCAACTGGAGCAGGCGGAGAAGAATTTCACCGGGATGCTAGTCGAGACCGACCAACAGCTTCAGTCGCTTTTTGTACAGTTCGATGCTTCGCAGTCTAAAGACGCGCTGGCGCAGGTTCGTAACGTTTTGAATCGCCGCAAATACATCCAGAACCTTGTATCCGAAGTCGAGCGTACCTTGTCCCCCAATCCCCAAGCCCCAATCCCTGCTCTCTAACCATGGACATTGACTTCACCAGCACCGGCCACATCGTCGGCATCGATCTCGGAACAACCAATAGCCTGGTCGCCTTCATGGATCTCACTGGGCCGCGCATTATTCCTGGGACCGATGGCGACAAGCTGGTTCCGAGCGTGGTTTCGATCCTGCCCGACGGTGGAATCGTGGTCGGCAACCCAGCGCGCGAGCTGCTTCTCACGCAGCCGGAACGCACGGTGTATTCGGTAAAGCGTTTGATGGGACGGGGGCTGGAAGACGTCAAGGACGAACTAAAGCTCTTTCCATTCCATGTGGCGGCGGGGAGCGAAGCGGTGATTCAACTTGAGCTCGGCGGTCGCGAGTACACGCCGCCTGAAATCTCGGCGATGGTGTTGCGCCAGTTGAAACAGAATGCCGAGGATTATTTCGGCGCGCCGGTGGACAAGGCGGTGATCACCGTGCCGGCTTACTTCAACGATGCGCAGCGGCAGGCCACCAAGGACGCGGGACGCATCGCGGGTCTTGAGGTGTTGCGTTTAGTGAATGAGCCGACCGCGGCGTCACTGGCGTACGGGCTCGATAAGCGCGAGAACGGCACCGTGGCCGTGTATGACCTGGGCGGCGGCACGTTCGACATATCGATCCTCAAATTGCACGACGGGATTTTCGAAGTGCTGGCGACCAACGGCGACACACACCTGGGCGGCGACGACATCGACAATCTGCTGCTGCGCATCGCATTGGAAGACCTCCAAAGCGAGTGGGGCGAGGATTTATCCCAAGACAACGAAGGCGTGCAGCGGCTGCGGCGCGCGGTGATCCAGGCTAAAGAGAAGCTCTCGTTTGTTCCGAGCGCGGCCATTGAGCTGGAATATCGTGGCAAGAAATACGCGCGCGAGATCACGCGCGAATTATTCGACAAGCTGATTACGCCTATCGTCGACCGGACACTGGGGCCGTGCCGGGACTGCATCAAGGACGCGGGCGTGAGTGTGGATCAGATCGATGAAGTGGTGATGGTGGGCGGATCGACGCGCATTCCGCTGGTGCGCTCGGCGGTCGAAAACCTGTTTCGTTCCAAGCCGCACACCGAGCTGAATCCGGACGAGGTGGTTGCATTGGGCGCCGCGGTGCAGGCCGCGATCCTTTCTGGAACTGTCGACAACAAATTGCTGCTGGACGTGACGCCGCTTTCGCTGGGCATCGAGACCATGGGCGGCGTGGTGTCGAAGCTGATCCATCGCAATTCCACTATCCCGGCCAGCGCTACGGAGAATTTCACCACGGGCGTGGATGGGCAGACCAATGTTCTGATTCACGTGGTGCAAGGTGAGCGCGAACTGGTGAAGGATAACCGCAGCCTGGCGCGCTTCGATTTGAAGGGCATCGATCCGGTGCAGGCTGGGATGGCGCGCATCGAAGTACGCTTCCTGATCGATGCGAATGGCATTTTGAGCGTGACTGCGCGCGACCAGCGCACGGGCAAAGAACACACCGTCGAGGTGAAACCTTCGTACGGCCTGACGGACGAGCAGGTGGAACAGATGATCCAGGAATCGTTCGAAAAGGCCGAGCAGGATTTTGCGGATCGCCAGGTCCGCGAACAGAGGGTTGAGGCCGACGCGATTCTGCTGGCGGTGGAGAAAGCCCGCAAGCATGCAGCTTATTTTGAGCTGGCCGAAGATGAGCGGGCGGCCATCGAGCAAGCGGTGCATGAGCTGCTTGTGGTGTACAACACGGATGACCATCATTTGATCGCGGCCAAGATCGAAGAAGTGAATCAAGCCACCATCAAGCTGGCTGAAAACATGCTGAAGGGAACCCAAACCTGATGCCGGGACTCACCTGGGACCATACCGAAAACATCGCGCTGGCGCTGCACGAGAAATTCCCCGATCTGGACCCCACGCACATCCGCTATACCGACCTGCACCAATGGATCACGGATCTGGCGGACTTCAAGGACGACCCCAAGGCGTCGACGGAAGGCAAGCTGGAAGCGATCCAGATGGCGTGGCTGGAAGAATACCAGGACAGCCAGGAGTAGGCGCGCTAAAATTAGCGTTTGAGTCAACCCACTCTCTTCGCAGAGCAGTTCCGCACCGCTCGCCCCGCCCGGCAAGTATATTGTCACCAGGAATTCCTCGATAAGCTCGCAGCCCGCCGCAATGAACCTGTGGGAAAGCGGGCCGCTCTGGTAATGCAGCGCATGTCGGTGGACATCGGCAGGCTGCACTACAAGGGAACCAGCGGAGTGAATCGCGGATGGCGGCGCTCGCGGCTGGGCGGTGGTTCAGGGTCGCACTTCTATGCGTGGTGGGCGCCGGCGGGCGCGGCGGCACTCAAACAAGACGACGGTTTTGGCGCTCAGACCGAAGGCATCTTCTTACGCGATATTCGTCACCACGACGATCACACCCCGCTGTCTCCAGGCGATTTAGCACACGACTATCTACCGTTGAGCGTAAGCGATCTGCGCGGCGACGAGTACGCACCCGAGCCATGGACTGCTTCACAAGCGCGCTTCGCTCGCAGCCGCGGCGTGGCGCGAATTCTCAAAGGTCATCCAGGGTCCGGCAAAACCACGGCGCTGCTGCACGCGGCCGATGCGTCGCAAGCCCCGCGCGTTTTATACCTGACGTTTTCCAACGACTTGGCGGCGCTGGCCCGCGATCATTTCGACCGGTTCTGTTCGGCCAGCCGAATGTTCACGGTGCTCACTTACCCTACGTTCCTGCGACAGCTGCTCGGCGTGCAGGGAACAGAGAGCGATCCAGCCGAATCCCGCGCGCGGTTCCGGCGGGATCTTCTTAACTACCAGCGCTCGCTCGGCGCCTGGTCCAATAATATTGACGCGCTGTACGACGAAATGCATGCTCATCTAGTGGGCGCGGCGGTGCCGGAGACTTCGGGGCGCTTCCCCAAAGCTGAGAATGTGCGACTGCCGGATAGCGCTTACCGCGCGCAACGGCTGCGCTACATAGGAACCGCTGCGGACAGCGTGCTCGAGGCGGCGCGGCGATTGGACCGAGCTGGCGAAGGACCCTTGATTGATCGCTACTTCCCCGAACTTGCGCTGGCTTGGCGCGCCGCGCAAGCCCTGAGCAAAGGGTCCCACAAGATGGACGCCGAGTTTTCGGACTACGGCTGCGTTGCCGTGGATGAGATCCAGGATCTTACGCCACTGGAGGTGTTCGTCGTTTTGGCTATGGGACGGAACCTCAACGCGGGCGGACGCTACGCACCGGTTCTGCTGGCGGGGGATGAAGCGCAAACCGTCCGGGCCACAGACTTTGAGTGGGCCTGGCTGAACGATATGATCCACACCACCCTGAGCCAGCCGCAGGAATTCAAGCTGTCGGTGAATCTGCGGAGTCCGCGCCGCATCGCCGACGTGGTGAATCGGGCATGGGATTTCTACGATTACCTGCACAAACAGGACCGGCCTTCCGGAACCGGTTATGCCGAAATCGACGACGATTCGCCGGATCAAATTTTGTACGCCGCCGTTCCCGCGGTCGAGCTGCGGCCGCTTTTATTGGATTTGGGCCAACGTGAAGGGCTGGCGCTGATCGCGTTCGACAAAACGACCCTGCCCGCGGACGCCCTGCCTTTCGTGCTCTCGCCGGCGGAGGCCAAAGGGCTGGATTTCCATTCGGTCTGCGTGGTGAACGGCGGCTCGCTTCTGCGCCGCATCGTGGACGATCGGAAGCATTCGGCAAGCCATGCGGCGGCCGATACGCTGGCCAAACGGCTGGCGATCGATCAGCTTCGAGTGGCGCTTTCGCGGCCCTCCGAGCGGCTGCTTTGGGTGGACACCTCGCCCGACGGCGCCACGGTTAAGGAAGTCAGCCAATTGCTTCGTTCACCAGCCGAGATCGCATTGCTCCCCATGACCTGGGAAGCGTTGCGCACTTGCCTCGAGGAAGAAGAGCTGGAGATCGAGGAGCGGCTGCAGCGCTGCCAGCGAGACGCGCGGCAGTTAGTATCGGTGAAGCCCGATCTGGCATGGTCCCGCGCGCAGCAGGCCGTGTCTCTGCTGGGGACGCCCGGGGATCTGACGTGCGTCACCGATGTCCAGACTCGCCAAACCGCCTATCTCACCTTGTGCGAAGTCGCGTTTCAACTCGCGATCCGCAAGAAAACTTTGTCTCCGGAACTCGGCCGGTTGGATTTGTACGATCAAGCCTCCGCGGCGGCTCGCGGGGCCGGGATGTTTCTCCTCGCCAATACGCTGCTCGGGATCGGCGCGGCTGAACGCGCGCATGGAACAGAGCGCGTCAATTGCATTGCGCAGGCCATCCAGCAGGTGGCGGAAGCTCGGGAGCAGCTACCCGCGTGGCTTATCGTGGAGATCGCTTCGAGAGCAGACGCCTGGCTGAATGAATTGGGTCGACACCTGGAAGCCGGGGACAATCCTCTGCTTGCGCAGCGGATCTTGCCGCCGTTTTTCGACGCCATTGGTTTCCCCGACGCGCAGGCGCGCAAGGATCGGTTGGCGCAACGCGCGGTGCAAATCCTGATCAAGAATCGGAGGCACGTTCAGGCTCTTACGATATTAGAGAGCTTGCCGGAGGCCAAGCCGAAGCTGGCCGCGGAATGTTACGAAGAGACCGGCCAATTCGCGAAAGCCGCGGCGATCTATGTGGAGCTTGGGGAGCGTGACAAGGCGCTACGATGCTATCGCTCCGTCCCCGATTTCGGAGCGGCGCTCAGCCTGGTGCGGCAGATGGAGGGCCACGCGGCGCGGCCTTCGCTGGAATGGCTGGCGGAGTTGGATGCGGTGATCACCCGGCGTCCGGAGAACTTTAATCGCGCCATGACTGCGCCCGAGAAGAGACTGTTGGAAGGGATGTTGGAGCGCGGTCTGGGCGTCCAACGCAGGAAGCCGGCCGTTAAGAAGGCGGCACCCAAGGCGTCGCAGAAGAAGGCTGCCCCGAAGCGAATTCCGGACAGACGCAAACCGGATCCGCTCTTTTAGACAAGTCCATTCAATTTCCTACATAGTAGGGCTGTGCTAGACTAAAAAAGTCGCAGTCTAACCCAGGAAAATCTGAATGCCGAAGCTGAAAACACATAAAGGTGCGTCCAAACGGTTCAAGAAGACCGGGACGGGCAAGGTGGTTCGCCATCATTCGTTTGCCCGCCACATCTTGACGTCCAAGACGCGCGCGCGCAAGCGCAAGCTGAAGCATAGCGTGGTGGCCGATGAGACGGACCAGGCTAAGCTGAAGAGAATGATTCCGTACTAAGTACGAATGTTGTGTGGAACGGCGCCGCACGTGCCGTTACCGCCAGCAAAATTTAACTGAGGAGTAAAAACGTGCCAAGAGTAAAACGCGGAACCAACCGCAGAGATTACCGCAAGAAGACGCTCGCCAGGGCGTCGGGCTACTTTCTCACCAAAAGCAAGCTGAATCGCGCGGCTCAGGAAGCCGTCGAGAAGGCTCTAAAGTATGGATTCGTCGGGCGGCGCCGCAAGAAGCGCGACTTCCGTTCGCTATGGATCGTCCGGATTGGCGCGGCTTGCCGCACGGGCGACATTTCCTACAGCAAATTTATCAATGGCCTGAAGAAGGCGGGCATCGAGCTAAATCGCAAGATTCTGGCTGACATGGCCGCTAACGACGGCGCTGCTTTCTCGGCGCTGGTTGAGAAAGCCAAGGCCGCCCACGCCGGTTCATAATAATAAAGTATGAACGCCGCACAACCGGAACTCGATTCGCTCGGTCATCTGGAGGAGCGCATCACGCGGGCGGTGGAACTGGTGACCAGCTTACGGGCGGAAAAGTCAGGGCTGGAGTCACAATTGGCGGCGGCAATCGCCGAGCGCGACTCGGTCCGGCAGGAGCTGGACGAGCTGCGCAGCGAGCGGAAACAGGTGCGGACGCGGATCGAGAAGCTGCTCGGACAGATGGATCTGTTGAGCGGGGCGTAGGATATCCCGCACGCAGGAGTGCGTGCGCCACAGAGTGCGTGCGCCACAAGAGTACCTGTCTTGCGCGACTTCACTTCGGAGCGCAAAGGGCGATTGGTGCCCGTCTTGCGCGATTTCACTTCGGAGCGCAAAGGGCGATTGGTGCCCGTCTTGCGCGATTTCAGGAAAGATGACAAGCTAAAGCCATGCCTAACACGGAACCGGTCCGTGTCACTATCTTCAACCAGACCTATTCCTTGGTTGCTTCCGAGGAGCCGGGCCGGATCGAACATCTGGCCGAAAAAGTGGACGATTTGATGTCCTCCATCGCCGTACGCGCCGGGAACATCGACGCCACCCGCGCGGCTGTGCTGGCGTGCCTGCACCTGGCCGACGAGTTGGAGTCGCTGGAGCGGCGCCTAGCGAGCCTTAAAGACAACGTGGATCACAAGGCCCGCGAGTTCACCATATTGCTGGACGAAGCAATGAGCGGCGAGCCGGTGGCGGACTAATAAATCCGCTCCTGCTTGCGCAGATTACCGAACGACCCGACATTGGCGATCGAAAAAGAGAGCCGGTATTGCGTGTCGTCGCGGACGCCAAAGTTATAGCGGCGATATTCGACGCTAAATCCGCAACAGTCGGTGTTATACGTAATCTCGGTAGTGGCGAAGTCCAGGACGTGGCGGTCGAGGTCGTAAAAGACATTGAGAGCGGCGTTCCAACCTTTGCGGTTTTGATTGCCGACCGCCATAAGAAGATTGATTTGATCGTTGGGAGCGGTGACCACCGGGTCTGGCCGCACGTCGGTGTGTCCCAGCGCAAAGAAATACTTGGAAAGACGGATGTTCCCGTTGAAGCTGCTATTGGTGATGCGGCCGAGCAGCGGATCGTAATCCACTCTCCACTCGAAGCCCAACACGTGCTGGAAGCGCAGGATGGAGACGATCGGAGAATAGTTACGGGGGCCGTCCAGAAAGTCGAACCCATCCAGATCTTCGGTGGATTGCAGTACGTTGCGCTGGCCCGGAATGGCCGCGCCGCCGAAGGTGGGGTCGAAATAACGGCTCTGGGCTACCTCCCAGCTCATCACCTCGTTGACGTTGCCGTTCTTATCCTTGACGAACAGGCGATTGGTGAGCGAGAAAGTTACCTGGTCGGTATCGTTCATCAGGTCGTTCTCATCGAAACGCATGATGTCGTTGAAATTAGTGATGCCGCCGACCAGCTTATAGTCGATGCGCGGTTCAATGACGTGCTTCACTTTGTCGCCGCCCAGCCATTTGGGCGATTGAAAGATTCGCTCGAAAGACGGCGGGATGAGGTGCAGGTTCAGCTCACGGGCGTTGCGCAGAAAACCCTTGTCGATCACCTGCGCCTGCGCGTTCGGCAAATCTTCAATCTGGTCGCTGTAGTCCGTTTCGCGGATGGCCGCGCTGGCGGTGAGGTTGAAGTTGGCAAAGTGAAAGGCAGTGGTAACCTCCGGATAGACGTCCACCCGGCTAACGAATCGAGGGGTCTGATACTCGGGCTGCGTGCGGTCCAGGAAGCCGGCGCTGCTGTTCAGCGAAAACCAAATCGGAAGCACGCCTCCCAGGATCTGCCGGTCGCGGCTCAGAAACTCTGCCATGGGCAGTTTCTTGATCACGATGGTGTCGCCGGGGGTCGCGTTTTCATACTCCTCGTCGCGGTCGGCCACGATGTCGAACGCATAACTCGACCAATGTTTGATTACAAATCCAACCGAATGCGTTTCCGAAAAGATGGTCTCGTGGAAAGACTGGCTGAAGGCTTCGCGGAAAAGGAAGGAACTCAACTCGTCCAGATGCACGCGGGCGGTCCAGCCGTCGCCCAAATCGGAGTGGCCGTCGAAAGTGAATTCCTCGCCGCCCTGTTTCTGGATCTGGCCGTTTCCGACATTGATCCCGCGATCTTGAACCGCGTACACGTTTAGATAGAAATCGGTGCCGGGCGTCACTTTGCCGCGCATCTCGAGCGTGTGCGCGGGACCTCGCAAAGTGAAATATTGAATGCGATAAAGAGCATCGTAGCTGCGGGAGATAGCCCAATAGTAGGCCAGACCGAACATTTCACCGTAGGTGGAACTGTGCCCGATGTTGGGGGTGAGGAAGCCGCTCTGGCGCGGGAGCACCTTCAACGATTTGTAATAGGCGGGGAAATAGAATATCGGCACTTTCTTGATGCGTAACACGGCGTGATAGGTGATGGCGCGATTGCCGGGAAAGATATCGAATTTAGCGGCCGTGAGACGCCACCAAGGCTTGGGAACCTTGCAATCGGTTACGAATCCCTCGTGGATGATGTATTTTCCTTCGGTCCGCTCGCCCCATTTTCCTTCGAAATAAAAAGGATTGTTGGTGGTGAGCAGGCCGGGGCGCGCGATAACCTTGGTTTCCGAAGTGCCGCGCACGTTGTAGAAGATGCCCGTCTCGGTGTTGACGTTGTAGGTGGCGCGGTCGCAATTGACTTTGGTGCCGTCCTCGAAGTTTTCGTAGCGGACGTTTCCCCAGGCTTCCACGTCGCCGGTATTGTAGTTGTAATCCACGGCGTCGGCATCCATCTTTTTGTCCATGCTTTCCAGGTGGACGTGGCCGCGCGCGTGACGCAAGTCGCCATCCGATTCCTGATTATCGGAATCGAGCGTGTATTCGTCGATGCCGGGAGCGCCCGGGCGTTGCAATTTCAGCCGCTGGTCGGGATTGGCTGCGTTAGGGACCGGTGCAGCCGGAGCCTGAAGCGTGGTAGGCGGCGGGGGTGGAGGTTGCTGGGCGAACAGGACGGGCGAAGCGAGTAAACAAACGGTTACACCGGCTGCCAGGCCCCAATAAAGTTCGTGACATTTTCGACCAAATATGTTACGAAGAAAGATAACCTGTTTTGTCAGGTTCCGACGGGGAGGTTTGCCCGCGCATGCTACCGAACGAGGCTTCAAGCGAAAACCGTAGCATGGATGTTCGGATGTCCGCAACCGGAACTTTTGGAACACGCTGTGGTTGGCGGGCAACAGGCGCTTTTTGCAAGCGGGTTTTCTTGAATAAAGGGGTGTTTTGATGGAATGCCGATACTGCCAAGCCGCGAACGCTAACGACGATCATCGCTGCCGGCGCTGCGGCCGGCGTTTGCGTATGGGCCCGGTTTATACCGGTTCCTCCGCGGCGGCACCGGTATTGCAATATGAAGCTTCAACTGCCACGCATCGCGAAGCTTCGCCCGCCATGCATCGCGCGCCCGAGCCGAGCGCGCCGCGCCGCCCGATTACCTATCAACCTTCGCTCTTCACCTCGCGCGAGCTGCCGCTGGTGGTTCAATTCGAAACCATCGCTCCGGATTCTGTCCAGCCCGCCCCGCGCAAGGCGCAGACCTCGGCACCACGCCAGCGCCGGCGCAAGGTGATTCCCGGCCAACAGGCTCTGGAGTTCAGCCATGCGGCGCGATCGTCACAAGCGGCGGACGGAGTCATTTATTGCGATGCTCCGGTTGCAATCCCCGCGCATCGCGCGATGGCGGCTGCTCTGGACGGCAGCATTATCGTAATGGCGCTGGGTGTTTTCGGGGTGGTTTTCCACCTCGCGGGTGGGGCATTCATATTCAATGCAAAAACTGCTCCCGCGTTTCTGGGAGTGGCGGCCGGCGTGGTGATCTTTTACCGCTTGTTGTGGTGTCTGGCGAACGGCGATACCGTGGGCCAGAAGTGGACTCGCCTGCGGCTGGTGAATTTCGACGGCCAAGCGCCCACGCGCTCGCAAAGGCTTTATCGCACTGCGTCGGGTTTCTTGAGCCTGATGGCTGGGGGGATCGGATTGCTGTGGGGCCTGGTGGACGAAGAGACGCTCACCTGGCACGATCATATTTCGAAGACCTTCCCTACGCCGGTGGGCTAACGCAGCTGAATTCTCGGAATACAAGGAATACCAG
>JBEKLB010000047.1:0-35396 GCA_050010415.1 Bryobacteraceae bacterium
TCTTCCAGGTTCAAGCCATACGAGCCTAGGGCCGTCGGATTGGCCTGAATGCGCACCGCGGGCTTCTGGCCTCCGCTGATACTGACCAGGCCAACGCCCGGCAACTGCGAAATCTTCGGCACCAACCGCGTGTCGGCCAGGTCTTCCACCTTCGAGAGCGCTAGCGCATCGGACATCAGCGCCAGAGTCAGGATGGGCGTATCGGCGGGATTCACCTTGGCATAAATGGGAGGGACCGGCAGATCCGCGGGAAGATAGGTCCCCGACGCGTTAATTGACTGCTGCACTTCCTGCTCGGCCACATCGATGTTCAAGCTCAAAGTGAATTCCAGGGTGATCACCGAGCAGCCATCGGAGCTGGTGGACGTCATCTGCTGCAGTCCGGGGACTTCGCCGAACTGCCGTTCGAGCGGCGCGGTGACTGCCGACGCCATCACGTCCGGACTGGCGCCCGGGTAGAAGGTAATGATCTGGATGGTGGGATAATCCACCTCCGGCAGAGCCGACACCGGCAGTTGCTTGTAGGCCACTCCGCCCACCAGCAGAATTCCAGCCATCAGCAGCGAAGTGGCGACGGGCCGGACAATGAACGTCCGAGAAGGATTCATGACGGTTGACTACTCACGACGCGGGCTCAGAGCCGCGCTTGTGGGGCCTGTTCCCGCCAGCTTTGCCTTCGCCGGATTTGCCTTCGCCGGATTTACCCTGGCCAGACTTGCCGCCGCGCTTTCCCGCGCTCGCATTCTCGCCGGCAATTTGCACGTTCACCTTGCCGCCTTCTTCCAGTCGATCTACGCCCACCGTGACAACGGCGTCGCCCGGCGCCAAGCCGGCGCTGACTTCCGATACATCGCCCTCGGTGGTTCCCACGGTGATCGGTTTTACCGTCACGCTCTGATCGGGCTTGACCAGCCAGACATAGGGTCCTTGCGAATTACGCTGAATCCCGGAAGTGCCGAGCAACGTAACGTTCTCTTTTTGTTGCACCAGCAAATGCGCATTCACGAACTGGCTGGGATAGAGCTTACCGTCTCCGTTAGCGAAAACAGCGCGCAGCTTCAAAGTGCCAGTGGTTGGATCGATCTGGTTGTCGACGGTTTCCAGCTTGCCGTCCGCCAGCTTGTTCTTGTTCTCGCGATCCCAGGCTTCCACCGATAATTGTTGACCCGCGTGCAGCCGTTCCAGAATCGGCGGAAGCTGATCCTCGGCGGTGGTAAAGATCACGCTGATGGGATCCAGCTGCGTGATCACCACCAGCCCATTGGTGGAAGTGGATTGCACGATGTTGCCGGGATCCACCAGCCGTAAGCCCACCAGACCCGTGATGGGCGACGTGATGTGGCAATAGACCAGATTCAGCTTGGCGTTGTCGATCTGCGATTGATCGGTCTTAATAGTGCCTTCATATTGCGTCACGAGCGCCAGCTGGGTGTCGAGTTGCTGTTGCGGAATGGCGTCTTGCTTCATCAGCGTTTTGTATCGATCCAGATCGAGGTTCGCATTCTTGAGCAGCGCCTCATCGTGAATCAACTGCCCTTCCGCCTGTTCCAGCTGGACCTCATAAGGCCGCGGGTCGATCTCGATGAGCAAGTCGCCTTGGTGTACGATCTGCCCTTCTTTGAACTGCACCTTCATCAATTGGCCGGTCACGCGGGAATTCACCGTCACGGTGTAGATAGGCGTTACCGCACCCAGACCTTGCACAAAAACCTTAATAGTGCCCTTTGTCGCTCGCGCCGCCACCACTTCCGCTGTCCCGCCGCCTGCCCCGCGCCGGCCTCTTCCGGCTTTCCCCGTAGCCTTCCCAGCCGTGTCGTCGCCGGGTAAAAAGGTCTTGAGTTTGGGCCATTGCCAATAACCAACGCCGGCTAGCACGAGTAGGATCACCCACCAGATCCAACCCCGCCTCGCGGGCGGTTGCGGCGGAGGGGTCCGGGCGTTGGTGGGCCCGTGCGGGGGCCGTTCCAGAGGATTTGTCTCCAGAGGAGGCGCGGTCTCGACCGCCGTCGGCGTAGCGTTCTTCATAATGCTAAGAAATCGGTCCTAGAGATACTAACGACAGCATACTCCGGTTCGTTACAGGATTAGTAGAACAGGCCGGGTCCATAGCCCGAAAGAGCCACCCAACCGCGGATCATGGACCGACGGGGTCGTCCTAATTGTAAGCCTCTGTAATACCGGGATGAGCAGGCGCCGGCGCTTAGGGACGTGCTCCTCCAAACACGACCATCCAAAATTGTTCAACAAGTGTAAAACGACGGGAGGATTTAGGGGAAGCCAAAAAATGGTGAAAATCGATTCGGCGAGCAAAGGAATTCGTGACAGCCACGCCGATCTCACGGTACGCTTTAAAAATGGACATCAACAAAATGTTAGCCGACCTTCGGCTAGAGCGCGATCAGATCTCTGAGGCCATCGTTGTGTTGGAACGCCTGACTATTGGACAGGGGAAACGACGGGGCAGGCCGCCAAAGTGGCTGACCGAAGTGAAGCGCCGGGGCAGGCCGAAGGGCAGCAAGAACAAGCCGAAGTCGGAGTGACGCATGGCTGGTGGTCTGCTTTCGCGTAAGCCGGCCACCCCAACCAACCGCCTTGCTCGTCCTCCCTTGCGACAACACAAAAATATGACCAATGTCGTTGCTTGCGCAATCGAATATCATGACAACCATGGTCACCGCGTGCAAACGGAACAGGCGCGCATTCCTCTCCGGGATTCTCGGAGCATCGGCCGCGGCGTTCCCGCTATACGGCCAGACCCAAGGGAAAGCCGACATCGTACGCGTAGTGCTGCAGCCGCAGGCACGGCTCGGCCGAATTGCTCCGGACTTCATGGGACTCGGCTATGAGATTTCCTCGGTAGCCGAACGCGGTTTGCTCAGCGGATCGAACCAGGCTTACGTGCAATTCGTCCGCACCCTGGGAACGGCCGGGGTGATTCGTATCGGCGGCAATACTTCCGACTATGCATCCTGGTCGCCCGATGGTCCGGCGGTATCGGCTCCAAAAGGAACGGTGGTCGATCGCCGCAGCCTGACCGACCTTTCGACCTTCCTTCGCGCCACAGGCTGGCAGTTGATTTGGGGACTGAATCTTGGTCAAGGTTCAGTGGACCAGGCTGTCGACGAAGCCGTCGCCCTTGCGGCCAGCGTGGGCAATAGTCTTCTGGCATTCGAAATCGGCAATGAGCCGGATTTGTTTCCGGGAATCCACCGGCCCGCCAATTATTCCTATGCCGATTATCACGCCGAGTACCTTCGATTCAAGAAGGCAATTCGGGACAAGCTTCCGAATGCGCCTTTCGCCGGACCGGACGTGCTGGTGCAGACTGATTGGGTGGAACAATTCGCGGCCGCGGAAGCTCGCGATCTCCAGCTGCTGACTCATCATTACTATGCCGAGGGCCCTCCGGAAAGTAAGGCCAGCACGCTCGAAAATCTCTTGAAGCCCAATGAAGGGCTGGCTAGCATCCTTGGCCGGCTCAAATCCGCCTCAAACTCGGCGAAATTGCCCTATCGCATTTGCGAAACCAATTCCTGTTTTGGTGGCGGAAAACCCGGTGTGAGCGATACCATGGCGGCCAGTCTGTGGGGCCTCGATTTTCTGTTTATGCTGGCGCAGTTCGATGCCGCCGGAGTCAACATGGAAACCGGGATCAACCAATTGGGCTTTTTCAGTTGGTATTCTCCAATTGGTATGGATGCGGCGCACGCTTTCCACGCTCAGCCTCTGTACTACGGGATGCTCGCGTTTCGCATGGCCAGCCAGGGCGAACGTTTGACCTTGACCGGTTACACCGGCGGGCTGAACCTGACTGCCTATGCGGTGCGCGCCGATAGCGGCGACATCTGGCTGACGCTGGTGAACAAAGAAGCAACTCGCGCGGCTCAGGTGCGCGCAGCGTGTCCTGGAATCACGGCGGCCGGTGCGCTGCGGCTCACCGCGCCATCGCTCGCGAGCAAAGATGGCGTGCTCTTAGGCGGAACATCGGTGAGCAGCGCGGGCCAATGGGAGCCCGGCACGCCGGAGCGGATCACAGTGACAAGTGGGGAGATGGAAATCGACGTTCCAGCGGGCAGCGCTGCCCTGCTCCGGTTAAGTTGAACCCGCACACTAACGCTTTTCGCTCGCACATCTTTACCCGCTGGTGCTGATGCTGGAGCCGCTGTTCCGCTGCAACCTGGCCGGCGCGGGCCAAACTCTCAAGTGGCGGGCTTTGCGCGCAGCGCGACTTCGACGATCCGGTCGAGCTTTTCTGAAACCTCCGGATCGAGCCTCTCGATCGGAACTAAGTGAGCAAGTTCATGGTAGTCCGTCTTCTGCATTAGGTTTTTGACGCCGAGCTTGCTGAAGTATTTCTGAAAGACAGGTCCGAGGAATTCGTCGCTTGCTTTGATTTCTGATCCAAATGGGTCCGGCTTACCCAAAGTTCGAAGTGCGTCGGAAACCTCCCGAATAGCCTCTTGCATCGCGTCCCGTTGCTTGTCCCGCAGTGGATCTACGAATAGCGGGCCAAGCTCACCCTCAACGTTTTCCGCATAAGCCAAGAGCGCTTCCGGGAAGCAGAGATAGTTCTCGATTTCGCGTTTCCGCCATTTCGACTCGAACAACGAACGACCACTCTCCAAATCTTGTGGCAAGGAATCAAAAACGGCGAGACCTGCAAGATCAGGCTTCGCTTCCCTTAGGCCATAGAAGTGCTCCCGGGCTTTCGGCGGGGAATTGGCAACGTAGTGTACAAAGGGTTGCTCTAAAACCTGACCGGCGGGATGCCCGAGCAATTCCGCAAAGGCACGCAAAATCGCAAGATCCGTCGAGCCCTCCAGGTAAAGTACCCAGCCTGTCTGCTCAGCCTGATAGTACTGATCAAAGCCGATCGAGCGCAATGACTTGAGTAATTGGTTCGTCCGGTCGTCGATGCGATGAGGCTTTCCGACGAATGCGACGACGATATCTCTATCGGCCGCTTCGTTTAGGAGAACCTCGGAGTGGCTTGCAGCTATGACCTGGCAAGCTTGCGACTCCGCTATCTTCGTAAGAATCTGATAGATTTGCCTTTGCCGAAGGATTTCCAGATGGGCGTCGGGCTCGTCGAGCAAGAGAACCGTTCGTGGATGCGTGTACAAATGAGCAAGTAGCAGCAGCGTTTGCTGAAGCCCTCGGCCTGACGACGCCAAGTCCAACTCCGTGCCGCCATCGTCGTACGACATCGTAATCTGGCCGCGCTCTTTTATGAACTCGGGCGGGTTTAGAGTCACACCAAATAGGTTTTTTACCTGGTCCGTGAGAGATCTCCAGCTGGATTGATCTTCGAGGGAATAGATCTGGAAACAAAGATTGCGAAGAACCTCAGCCGTCCGACCCTCCCCAATTCGAACATTGACGGCGCCTTCTTGAAGCCGATCCTCTGTCGCCGCCATGCCTGACATTGGCGGTAGAAACGCGACTCTTACAGGTGCCGCGATCTCAGGAACCGGTACGCGGCCTGGCTGCGAATCTTCATTCGTTCGCAAGGGCCTGCAGTAGAATGATTCCTGATTAGCGTAGTCAAACTCAAAACCGCACTCCCAGGTGACGTTATTCGTAACACCCGACACCAGGATATCTATGCGAATGTTCTTAGTCTCCTGCCCACCGTTGTTGCGTTGGATCGTGCGGACATGCAAATCCCGCCAGAGTAGATTTGCAGTTGGAACAGGCACAGCAATGAGATCACGTCGGTTGATTGTCACTCCCGGCCTCTTCTCGGGCGTATCTCTAGCCGAACGTTTCTCCAGCCACTTCCGAAGGCCTATTTCCCAAAGCGCCAGGGCCTGTAACGCGGTTGTCTTGCCGGAATTGTTCGGCCCTACAAAAACCACGGCTTTGCCTAGTTCTATCTCTACGTCTTCAAGACGCTTAAAGTTCTTGACTCGGAGGCTCGTAAGCACTTCCGATGATGTTACCGCGCAACGCGTGGGGAATGCATCGGGTGATGCTCTTCACCGAAGCTGACCACTGCCCACCCTCTTGCCGTTATGCAATCCCTTTCCTATCCCGCTACAATGGTGATTTAGGTCAGCCCACTTATGCCCGTCCCAGTCTCGCAAATGTGGACCGTAGCCACCTACGTCCTCAAGCAACGTCTCAAGCGACGCCAGCGCTACCCGCTGGTGCTGATGCTGGAGCCGCTGTTCCGCTGCAACCTGGCCTGCGCGGGATGCGGCAAGATCCAGTATCCGGCGCACATTCTCAAGAAGAATCTTTCACCCGAAGAATGTTTCAAAGCGGTGGATGAGTGCGGCGCCCCGATGGTTTCCATCCCCGGCGGTGAACCGCTCATGCATCCGGAGATCGACAAAATTGTCGAGGGTCTGGTGGCGCGCAAGAAATACGTTTACCTGTGCACCAATGCGCTGCTGCTGAAAGAAAAGCTGTCGCTCTTCAAACCGAGCAAGTACCTGTCGTTTTCCGTGCATCTGGACGGGCAAAGAGACCATCACGATTTCTCGGTGTGCCGCGAGGGCGGTTATGAGATCGCGGTGGACGCCGTTCGGGCAGCCGTGCAGGCCGGCTTCCGCGTCACCACCAACAGTACGCTGTTCGATGGCGTAGATCCACAGAGTGTTCGGGCCTTCTTTGACGAGATGATGGAGTTGGGCGTCGAAGGAATCATGATCGCTCCCGGCTACTCCTACGATAAGGCGCCCGACCAGCAGCATTTCCTGGGACGCGCCCGCACGCGCCGCACCTTCAAGGCGATCCTTTCGAATCGCAAGCGCAACTGGATTTTCAATCAATCGCCGCTGTATCTCGAATTCCTGATGGGCAAGCGGAATTACAGCTGCACGCCCTGGGGCATGCCGACCTACAACCTTTTCGGCTGGCAGAAACCGTGTTACCTGTTGCAGGACGGTTATGCCGACACATTCGCCGAATTGATGGAAAGCACGGCATGGGATCAGTATGGGACGGAATCGGGAAATCCCAAGTGCGCGAATTGCATGGTCCATTGCGGCTTTGAGCCCTCGGCCGTTCACGATGGATTCTCTTCGTTGCGCGGTTTCGCGGCCATGGCACGTTCGTATCTGTTCACTGCTTATCCGGATCAGGATGCGGAGCGATTGCTCCAAGAGCCGGTCCGTCCGGTTCACGCGCACAATCCTTTTGTGAACATTCAGATCGAAGCTCCCAGCGAAACCCAGCAGGTATGAGCGAAATCGAGAATCCAGAAATTCTTGAGGTAGTACCCGGTTTCTCGCACGATCAGTTGGAGGGCTGGATCCCGGCGCTGGCTACCGACGATGAGATCCGCGGCGCACTCGAAAAAGCTTTCGATTATCGCGGCGATGTGACGGTCACATTGAAGAATGGAAGCGTGGTGGAAGGCTACATCTTCGACCGGAAGAATGCCGCAACGCTGGCCGATTCGTACGTTCGCGTTTTCCCGAAGAACTTCGACTCTAAGATTTCGATTCCCTACTCTGAAATCCAGGCGCTGGCGTTCACCGGACGCGACACCGCCGCGGGCAAAAGCTGGGAAGCGTGGCTGCGAAAGTATTGGGAGAAGAAGACGGCGGGGGAACACAATATCCAGCGTGAACCGGAAACGCTTGAGTAAGGCGCCGTGGCGCACGCACTTCTGCGTGCCGTGTTGGCACTCGTGCCAACACCTCTGCGAGCATACCGGAACCGTTCACACGAGTGTGAACGCAGCACGCAGGAGTGCGTGCGCCACACACAAGAGTGCGTGCGCCACAGAGGTATCCAGCAACGGAGGCCGGTCATAATCCAAGTCTGCGTTCTCGCCAGCAGCAGTTCGGGAAACTCCACCTTCATCCGTACCGAAAAAACGCGCATCCTGGTGGACGCAGGACTGAGCAAGCGCGACGTCGTCGCCCGGCTGGCGGCTATTCACGAAGACGCCGAGAAACTGGACGCGATCCTGATCACGCACGAACATTCCGATCATGTGAGCGGCCTGGTGGCTTTAGCTCGCGCTCTCCAAGTCCCGATTTTCATCACGCGCCTCACCGCGCCCGCCATCCCGTGGGGCGAGTACACGCCGCGCTTGGATTGCTTCCAGGCCGGGACCACGTTTTGCGTGGGCGATATCGAGATCGATAGCTTTACCATTCCGCACGACGCCATCGATCCAGTGGGTTTCTGTTTCCGCGCGCAGGGAATTAAAGTGGGCCTGGTGACCGATTTGGGTTACGTCACCGATTCCATCAAGTTCCATTTGCGCGGCGCGCAACTGCTGGTGCTCGAGTCGAACCACGATCTGGAAATGCTGAAGGTGGGACCCTACCCGTGGTCGGTGAAGCAGCGAGTGATGGGACGCAAAGGGCATCTGTCCAACGATGTAGTCTGCGATTTTATCCGCTCGGATCTGGATTCGTCGATCAACACACTGGTGCTGGGCCATTTGAGCGAACACAACAATCATCCCGAGATCGTGCGGAATCTGGCGAATCTCGCTCTGGAGCGAGCGCGGCGCGCTCTGTTCACCCGCCTGGTGGTCGCAGAGCCGAAACAACAGTCCGAGGTGTTCACTTATTAATGATCGAACGCTACACGCGGCCGGAGATGGCCCATATCTGGAGCGAGGAGAACAAATACAGGCAGTGGCTGGAAGTGGAGCTAGCCGCTTCCGATGCGCTGGCTGAAAGCAACGACGTCCCGCCCGATGCGGCCCGCCTGCTGCGCCAGCATGCCAGCTTCGATCTAAAACGCATCCAGGAAATTGAGCGCGAGGTCAAGCACGATGTGATCGCTTTCACTACCGCGGTTTCAGAGAAGCTGGCCGCGGCTGGCGCATCCGACGCATCGCGCTGGCTGCATTACGGGCTGACGTCAAACGACGTAGTGGATACGGCGCAGGCGCTGATGGTGCGCAGCGCGTCCGAAGCGATTCTCAGGGGCCTGACCGATTTGGCCGCGGCGCTGAAAACGCGCGCATTCGAATTCAAGGATGCGGTGCAGATCGGAAGAACGCATGGTATGCACGCTGAGCCCATCACGTTCGGCCTCAAACTCGCTTTATGGTATGACGAAATGACGCGCAATCTCGCGCGCTTTTCGGCCGCGGCGGAGGAAATGCGGGTCGGCAAAATTTCCGGTGCGGTAGGAACTTTCGGGCACATTGGCCCACAGGCCGAAGAGCGCATCTGCGAGCGGCTGGGACTGCGGCCGGCGCCGATCGCTTCGCAAGTCATCTCGCGCGACCGGCACGCCAACTATGTCGCTACACTGGCGCTGGTGGCAGCCACGCTAGAAAAGATTGCGCTCGAGATCCGCCATTTGCAGCGTACCGAGATACGCGAAGCGGAGGAACCGTTTGCTAAGGGGCAGAAGGGATCGTCAGCCATGCCCCACAAGCGCAACCCGGTCACCTGCGAGCAGATTTGCGGGCTGGCGCGTGTGGTACGCGGCAATGTACAGCCCGCTTTCGAGAACATCGCGCTGTGGCATGAGCGCGACATTTCGCATTCCTCCGTGGAGCGAGTGATCCTGCCCGACACGACAACCATGGTGGACTATATGCTGGCCCGAACCATCTGGCTGATATCGGGTCTGCAGGTTTCGCCAGAGAGAATGAAGCGTAACCTGGACCTTACACGGGGGCTGGTGTTCTCCGGACAGCTCTTGCTCGACCTTTCCGCAGCGGGCATGTTACGTGAGGAAGCTTACAGATTGGTCCAGGGGCATGCCATGGCAGCCTGGGAGGGGGATGGCGATTTCAGGGCGGCTGTAACGTCCGACCCGACCATTTCGAGCCATCTGGGGCCGCAAGCCCTGGAGGAGACCTTCTCTGTTTCCAGACAGTTACAGAACATCGACCAGATCTTCCGCCGGGTTTTCCCGAACTAAGGGTTTCGATACCCTAAATCTGCTCTTCCATTTCCGCAGGGATCGATTAAACTAATACCTAGGAGACGAGCGGCGCCGAATGAAAATAATGACTGAAAGTGATCGGTGCATGGATTTTGAACTCGCCCGAGTATTATTGGTAGACGACGATCCTACCTCGCGCTTAACGTTACAAACGGTGCTGGAAGCCAGCGGATATCATGTAGATTCAGCAGCTTCCGCAGCCGAGGCAGTAGGAAAACTGGACGAACAGGAATACCAGTTAGTGCTGAGTGACCTGCAAATGGAATCTCCTGAAGCAGGTCTCAAGGTTTTGGCGCATGCCCGTATGATGTCTTACAAACCGGCAACCGCGATTGTAACCACTTACCAAAACGCTAAGACCAACCACCCAACACCTCAGAAGCAGGTTCGGATGCTGATCAAGCCGGAAGATGTTCCTGGATTGCTAGCCAAAGTCGCCAATTTGATTAGCGAACGGGCGGCCCGTAAAGTGCAGCGTGAGATGCGCCACGCCACGAGCTAGCTAGCCCCCAGACGGTAGACCGTTTCCTCAAATTGATCCAACGCACCGCTAAAGAAGTGGTCTGCGGCATCCACCCAAATTAGTTGCTTGGGCTCCGGCAGGGCGGCGAAGTACGCTTCCATGGCGGGCACGGCGCAGAACTGATCGTTCCTGCTCACGACGAAGACCTTGGGGACTGAACAGTGGCCCAGCAGTTGGCCGTCGGTAAGGTTGGCTGGAAATCCGACGGCGATCAATCGGGAAACGTCTGGCGTCTCGCAGCCCAATCTTAGAATGATACGGGAGCCGAACGAAAAACCGGCCAGCGAAAAAGGAAGATCCGGATAGCGCGATCGCAATAGAGCCAGCGCGGCGCGTGCATCCTCCACTTCGCCGACGCCGTGGTCGTATTCACCCTGGCTCAAATTCACGCCGCGATAATTGAAGCGCAGCACCACGGCTCCAGCGCGGCGCACCCCGCGCGCCATGCGATAGACCACCTTGTTGTGCATGGTCCCGCCGTGTTGCGGATGCGGATGGCAGACCAATGCCGCATGGGTGGGCTCGCGATCCTCGGGCTCTTCGAGCAGCGCTTCGAGCTTTCCAACTGGGCCCTCGACAAACAGGCTTTCGATACGCCTCGACATTTATAAGAACAGACTCAATTGGATCGGTAGTTCGTGAACTGCATGTCGATGCCGAAATCCTTGCCTCGCAGAAACGCGATTATTTCCTGCAATGAATCGCGATCCTTGCCAGAGACACGCACCACGTCGCCCTGGATGGAGACCTGCACTTTCTTCTTGCTGTCCTTGACTGCCTTCACGATCTCTCGCGCTTTTTCGGTGGAGATGCCCTGCTGCAACGTGATTTCCTGGCGAACGCTGGAGCCGGCGGCCGGCAGGATAGGGCCATAAGTAAGCCCCTTCAGAGACACATTGCGCTTCACCAGTTTCTGCTGCAGCACGTCGTTGACGGCCTTCAACTTGTAGTCGTCCAGACTGGCGAGCACGACTTTATTGTCTTTTTCGTTGAGCTGGATGTCGGACTTGGAGTCCTTCAAATCGAAGCGCTGATGGATCTCCTTGAGCGCCTGCTGAACGGCATTGTTCACTTCCGCCAGGTCGATCTTGGACACGATGTCGAATGTATTCTCGGGCATGGGTTAATGACCCAATGCTATCAGGACTCGGGAGCCGGAAGAACGGGCGGCTCGACGGCCTTGGGCGGTTGGACGGGCTTAGGCGGCTCTGGTTCCGGCTCGGCAACGGGCGCCACGGAAACGATCGGCTCCACGAACTGGCCGCGAGCGAGCTGGGCTTCCTTCACCAGTGGATCGATGGTGCTGACCACTTTAGAAGCCTCAAAGGGCTTTTTCAGGATGCCGTCGCAGCCGGCGCGCCTGGCCTCGTCCTCGTCAAATGGCTCCAACAAGCCGGCGGTAAGCACCACGCGAACGTGCTTGAAACGCGGCTCGCTTTTCACGTGGCGGCAAAGCTCGAAGCCGGACTTGCCGGGCAGAAAAACGTCGGCGAGGATCAGGTCGGGATCGACGTCAGCCAGCCGCAGCATGGCGGCGTTGCCATCGGTGAGACTGACTACTTCGAAGCCCTCTTCGCGCAGGATTCGTTCCCCCATGCGTTGCGCGTGGGGGCTGTCGTCAGCCAGGAGAATTCGGCTCATGGCGCTAGAATGATGCGGCCGCTCAATTCGATGTCGGACTGGCAGGGGACGCAGGTTGGGCCGCGGCAGGCGCGGCCGTGGCGGGTTGATCCGTCGTCGGAGCCGCAGGCTGCTGCTTCTTAGTCTTCTTTTTCTTTTTCGCGTTGGGATCGGGAGTGGCCTGCTGCGACGAATCAGTGGATGCAGCCGCAGCCGGTGTAGCTGCTGCACTTGGGCTTGCGGCACCCGGGGTTGCGGCAGCCGGGGTCGCGGCGCCAGCCTCACCTGCCGCGGGAGGATTCGCGCGAGCATCCGGCTTGGTATCGAGCGCGGATGAATCGCCCACCGTTGTTGCGGTCACCTGGCCATTGAATCCGGCATTTGCGGCGCCAGGGACTTGCGGAACCAAGGGCGGAACCGACGGCCGCAAGTTTGTCATGGCCGGGTCGCCCGAGCGCGCCGCCGTGCTCATGTCCGGATTGCGACGGATCCAAAGCGTGTACGGCGCGATTATCCCAGGCTTTACCCGGTTGTCTTTCTCGTACTGCATGTGGGCAACGGCGGTTTTGTCGGGCTCTGGAACGGGGAGTTCCAGTTCCTTGAGCTTTCTGGTGGCATCATCGGCGTAGTCGCTCAGAGGATAATCGCGGACGATCTTCGCGTAGGCCTCGCCTTCCTGTTTGCGAAAGCGGTTGCCCAGGCGTCCGTAGGCTTGACCCATTTGCCACAGAGCAAGATCGGCCTTGCTATAGAGAGGATACTGATCTACGACGTGGCTCAGGCGGTTGGCGGCCGCGGAATTGTCGCCGCGCTTGATATAGAAATTACCCACCAAATACTCGCCTTCGGCAATGGCCTCCTGAATATTGCGCAGCAGCTGTTTGGTCTCGTCGACATACTTGCTATTGGGAAACTGTACGATGAGCTGGCGACATTCGTCTTCGGCGCGCAGGGCCTGGCTTTGATCGCGGTCCGCCTTATCCATCTGCTTGTAGTGGATCTGGCAGATCTTCTGCTGCGATTCCGCGGCCTCTTCCATGGTGGGATAGAACAGGATGAAGTCCTTGTATTCGGCCTCGGCTTGCGCCAGGCTGGCGGCGCCGCCTTCGCGGAACCAACTATCGGCGATGGCCAGCTTGGCCTTGGCCAGGAACTCGCTCTGATCGTAGGTGTTGATCAGGGTGTTCAATGTGATGCGCGCGATTTCGTAACGGCCATGCTCGATGTCGTTGACGGCGCGATCAAACAAAACCTTGTCCGGCTGCTTGGTGTCTTTGGTGATCGGGTCGTCGTATTTTTTGGCGCGGAAACCGCAGGAGGTCAATAGACCCACCATCAGGATTACGAATAAAAAGTATCGTGCCATATCCACCTTATATTAAACCGTCCGAGGCCTTCTAGATTAAACCTTTTGGAGCACGCCCTCGCGGGCCGCGCGCTGCAAAGCGATGAACGCCTGGCCGGGATCGGGAGTGTGAAAAATCGACGACCCTGCTACCAGCCAGTCACACCCAGCGCGGGTGATCTCAGGGGCATTCTCAGCCGACACCCCACCATCGATCTCGATGGCGAAATTTAAGCCTAACTCTTTTCGACGCCACGCGAGCGCCTGAATTTTCTTGAGAGCGTTGGGGATAAAAGCCTGGCCTCCAAATCCGGGATTGACGCTCATAATGAGCACGTGATCCACCAGATCGAGCACTTCGCTCAGCATCGCGATCGGGGTGGCGGGATTCAGCACCACGCCGGGACGTCCGCCCTCAGACCGGATGAGGCGGAGCGTGCGATCCAGATGTTTGCAGGCTTCCTGATGGACCAGGACGTAGTCCGCGCCGGCGCGGATGAATTCAGGCGCGTATTTGTCGGGGTCCGAAATCATCAAGTGAACGTCGAGCTTGAGGCGCGTAGCTTTGCGGATAGACTCGACGACCGGGATTCCGATGCTGATGTTGGGCACGAAGTGGCCGTCCATGACATCCACGTGCAAGAGGGAAGCTCCGGCGCCCTCCACCTTTGCGATTTCATCGCCCAGGTGCGCAAAATCGGCCGAGAGGATGGAGGGGAGTACTTCGATCATGCCGGGACTTAATCGATGTTAGCACGCGCACGGCAGACGCCATGGGCCTCTGGGGTGACCGTAATCCATGCGTAAGAGGTGGCGCGTATTGTGGCGCACGCACTCCTGCGTGCCGCGTTCACAATCGTGTGAACGCCTTCGAGGCCAGAGCAAAACGTGTTCGCAGGAGTGCGAACACGGCACGCAGGAGTGCGTGCGCCACCCATGCCTGCACCGATAAGGTGACTGTGGGCTAACAATTCCAGAACCCGTTGTGATTGGCTTGCCAGCCGAGTTGCCCGGGCTTACGGACGGACTGCGGGGGGAGCTACTTTTTCTTCTTAGGCGCCTGTTTCTTCTGGGATACGGGTGCGGGCGACGCTGTGACAGGCGCAGTGGCGGTCACCAATTTCCCGGTCTTCAAGTTGACGGTGACGGAGTCCCGGATGGCGGCTCCGCCGCCCGTTGCGGTCTTGAAGACAAACGACAGCGTCTTGGCGTCGGTTTCGATCGTGAGATAGCCGAAATCGATGATCGGGGCGATTTCGAGCACGTGATCGCCGACCCTGGTTCCGGCGGAGGCATTCTTTCCTTTGGGAGCAGTGGCGGCAAATCCGCCACTTCCGGCGACGATGTAGGGAGTTTCCTTGCCGCCCGCGGCTGCCACGGTGCGCGTGAAACGCTCATAAAGATGCGCGTGGCCGGAGAGAATAGCATCGGGCCATAGGCCGGCCGCTTTGCAACACGCATCAATGTCTTTCTGAATTCCGACGGAACCGCCGTGCTTGGCGTCGGCCGATAGTGGCGGGTGATGAACGGCGAGTATCACAGCTCGTTTGTGGGCTGTCCGATCCGGCTTGAGACGCGCCAGTTCGCTCTTCAGGAACGTCAACTGATCGTCGCCGATGGGGAAGTGGCCGCCCTGGGAAGAGATGACGCCCGGGCCATCCAATACATTGCTGTATAGCCCGATAATCGACACGAAGGGCGCGTCCAGAGTAAAGTAAACGCCGGGCTGCGTCATGACGCTGCGAATGAGGCCGCCGGAATCGGGGGAAATTCCTGACTCCGGAGCGCAGAAGTTGGTCAGAAATGCATCGAGTGTAGGAACCTGCGGAGCGCTCGATCCTTGTCCGAAAGCCATGCCGTCATGATTGCCGGGAATAGCAAAAATGGGCCGATCGTACTCGCGATAGGGTTCGTAGAACTGATCGTAGTAATATTGCGCCTCGCCGAAATTGTAGATCACGTCGCCCAGGTGGAAAAAGAATGCCGGGCCGTTGATATCCGCAATTTCCTTGGTCATGGCATCCGCCACCGAGCCTTCGTGACCCAGAGCGACGGCCACGGTTTGAGCGCGATTCACTTTTGCCGCGCCGGTGTCGCCCACCGCGTGAAAGGTGATCTTCCCAGCGGCCTGAATTGCGGCCGAGACTGAGGCTGGCGCAAAATCGGCGAGATTCAAGGGAAGATTATTGCGGCGCGGCGGGATGGGCTGCACTTGCGCCTTATGTGCCAAGTAATAGGGCGAGTTGTAATAAGCGGCGCTGGTATTGTCGACACGAAATGTCTTTTCGTCAGGGCTGATTTGTGGCTCCGCGTAAAGCTGACCCTGAGGGCCAAGCAGAGGGGCATTTGAATTCGCTGGCAAGGGAGGTCACCTCAGATTCGATAATCACGCGTGATCGATACCCCGTCAAGGCAAAATTTAAGTCATCGAATCGACATCGAGTCTACAATCGTTGGATGGACCACCACACGGTTGCAGCGATCAGCATCGCGGGCAGTTGTCTGGATGTGCTCGGCAGCCTGTATCTCGCGTATGATTTGCTGGGCGGCCAGCATGGCCCGTTGCGGCTGCTGACCAGGGCCGTTACCTATTCGATCCTGTTTGGTCTTGGCTATGGTCTAGGGCTGGGTCTGATCTTCGGCGTGGCGTCGGGCATGGCGATCGGCGTAACTTTCGCCATGGAACTCAATCGGATGTCCAAGCGCCAGGATCATTATTCATTGCCGTTGGAGGCGCTCTTCAGCGCCATCCGCGCGGCTGCTTTCAGCGCGGCGCTTTATCCGCAAGTAGGTTTTCGTTTCGCGGCTCTCTACGCTCTGCTTCTGACGGGCGGACAGGTGTTTGCCTATAGCCGGGGAGTGCGGCCCTCCATGAATTATTCTTCAAACCGCCGGCCGCGTTTCTCGCGTGCCGGAGTTCAGGCGACGGTGGTTCGCACCGCGGGCTACATCGCAGCCGCGCTCATTTGTAGCGCGGTGGTACGCCACATCGAGCATCCCTGGCGATTCGCAACGCGTTTGGGATTGGTCACTGGGCTGGTAACGGGTTTAGGAATGGCATTCAGCCCGTACGTCGAATACTACGCCGACAATCTGCCGGAACGGCGCATGGGCGTTTTTGGCATCGGCCTGATGTTTTGCGGGTTCGCGCTGCAGTCGCTGCAATATTGGCTCGCAGTGTTCGACGTCCACGTCAGCTAGCGGCAAATGTCGCGACAAAGAAACCGTCGCCGGGGTTGAGGCCGGGCAGCCGCTCGGTGGTTTGCCATGCGCCGGGAAACGCCTGGATCACTTGTTCGTTTTCTTCCTTTTCGAGCGAGCACGTAGAGTAAACCAGACGGCCGCCGGGGCAGAGATGATCGAGCGCCTGGCGAACGAGAGCAACTTGCTTGGCGTGCAGATCGATCAAATCGGAAGGTTGCAGGCGCCACTTGATTTCGGGGTTGCGGCCGAGGGTTCCTGTTCCGGAGCAGGGCGCGTCGATTAGGATTCGGTCGAATTTGGAGCGAAAAGGCAGCGGCAGTGTGCCGTCCAGCACAACCAGCGGACAGTTGAGATCGCGCATCTGCGTCAGGCGGTGCAGGTGGATATCGCAGGCGACGACGCGGGCTCCGCGCTCCATGGCTTGCGCGGTCTTGTTGCCGGGCGCGGCGCACAGATCCAGAAGAGTCTGGCCGGGATGGAGGTCGAGAAACGGAACGATGGACTGCGCCCCGATGTCCTGGATGCGGCCAGTGCTCGCGATGTGCGTTTCGGCCGGTTGAAGAAATGCGGCCGCGATCCTGGTCGCTTTCTGCTTACCGAATTGGCGATCCCAGCGTTCCAGCAGCCAGGCGGGCATGGAAAGATCGGTGGCCCGGTCCGGCCACGGCACCGGCGTGCGGTCAGTCTTTCGCAGGATCGCGTTGACCAATCCCGCGGCGGACGCTTTGTGGATACGCTTCACCAGCTCCACGCTTTCTCCGACGGCGGCATGCGGCGGAATGCGATCGAGATAGCGGAGTTGATAAATGCCCATGCGCAGGGCGATCTGAACTTCGGGATCGGGTGGACGCGGAACGCGGCGAGCGATCAGATAGTCGAGCTGGGCTTGATAGCGGAGGCATCCAAAGACGATCTCGGAGGCGAGGCCGGCATCGCGCGAGTCGAGTGGGGCGGAACGCTGGAGCAAGAGGTCGGAAGCGTAGCCGCCTTGCTGGACTTTGCGGAGTACGTCGAAGGCGATCTGTCGAGCGGGGGAGATCAAGCTCTATTTTAAGGGACGAATTCAGAAGTCAGAATTCAGAATGCGGAGTCCGCGCGGGAGAGTAATTCTGGATTCTGAATTCTGGATTCTCCAGGGCGACCCTCCCTTAGGGTCGTGGTCCAGAGAGAACTTTAATGGTGAGGCTCTGAGTGACCGAGTGGCCGGTGCGATCTTCCGCGGTCAGCTTGTAATCTGTGTCGCGGAGCGGAGCAACCTGGAAGCAATGGCTGAAGGCGGGCTGCAGTTGCTCCACGGGCGGATCGATGCGCACGTGCTCGGCTGCGTTAACGCCATAGCAGATGGTCGCCTGCTCGCCGCGGCGAATTGCAGCGGGCGCGTAGAAGTCCAGAATCTTGAGCCGATCGCCGCCCAGCAATTCCAGCGTCTGACGGGCGTCCTGCGCTTCCTTCAATTGTTCCGCTTTGCGGCCTTCCCGCGCGTAGTTCCAACGCGAGAAGAATATCCAGCCGTCGTAAATTATCCCGATGACCAAGACAACAGTGAGGTATGGCAACAAGCGGCGAAGTAGATTCATCGCCCGAGCAAGCGGTCGACGCAAGCAAGGAAGCTGTCTAAAGCGAAAGGCTTCGGAAGGGTCAGGAAACGGCCTGGGATTTCGTCGGCGTGGCCTGAACGCGCGAAAGACTCACCCGATAGAGCGAGAATTTTCAAATTGGGATGAACGCGTCCCAGTTCCACCAGGGCTTGGACGCCGTCCGCTCCCGTGGCCGAAACATCAATCACCAGCAGATCCGCGCCACCATCACGCAGTTCCCCCTCAAGATCTTCGGCCTGTTCAATCTCCATAGCGCGATATCCGCGGCGTTCGAGCAACCGCCGAAGCATTTTGCGGATAGAGAGATCGGTTTCGAGAATCAATATCGAGCCCGGAATGGTCCGCTGGGGCGCGGGAGTATCGATCGGCACCGTCGTCCATACGTTCGCTTTCACCGCCGGCAGAATCAATTGAGGCGTGGGTAGAATCAGTTCGGGCTTGCTGCGTTGCGGCTGCACGGGTTCCGGCTGGATGCGGCGCGGCGGGATGGCATCCGCTTTCGCTACGTTGCGGCGTGCGGGCATCACCAAGAGCGGCGCGGCGGGCGGATCAGGCGGCGATTGTAAACTGGGACGCCATATGCGATAAAAACGATCGCGGCAGACGCGGCAACGGAACGGCGCGAGAAACAAACATGCCAGAACAATATCCAGCGCGTTGCGTCGATTGGAAGGACGAATTTCAGACGAACCGCAGTTGCCGCAAGACCGTCCCACGACCGCCAGTTTGCGAACTGCGGTAGCCAACGGACGGAACGTCTGTTCCGTTTGAGCGACACTGGGAACACGCGCCATAACGGGCGATCTTCGGGGGAAGGCCGTACCTAATGATTGTAGTGGCATTTGAAACGAAATTGATGTTGCTGTTTCTGGGCTTGAGCGCGGGAATGGCTATGGCCCAACCAGCCGATCTAGTACTGCGCAATGGCAAGCTTGTCACGTTAGAGCAAGGCGCACCGGAGGCGCAGGGTTTAGCAACGCGCGGCGGCCGGATTATCGCGGTGGGGTCCAACAAGACCGTGGATGCTCTCACTGGACCGTCGACGCGAGTAATCGATCTGCAGGAGCGGCTAGCGACTCCCGGCTTCATTGAAGGGCACGGTCACTTCACGTCGCTAGGGGCGTCGAAGATGACGCTCGACCTGCGCGGCGCAAAGAATTGGGACCAGATTGTCGCGATGGTGGCCGCGGCGGCGGGAGAGGCGAAGCCGGGAGCGTGGATATTAGGCAGCGGTTTTCATCAAGCGAAATGGGATCGGACTCCGGAGCCGAACGTGCGTGGATTTCCGGTGCACCAAAGCTTGAGCCGTGTTTCGCCGCGCAATCCAGTTTGGCTGACGCACGCGAGCGGCCACGCCGGTTTCGCGAATGCGGAGGCGCTGCGACTGGCGGGGATCGATAAGAATACGCCCGATCCCGCGGGTGGTGAGATTTTGCACGACAATCACGGCGATCCGACGGGTTTGATGAACGAGGGAGCGCAGGGACTGATTGAGCATGCCCTCGACGCGTCTCGCGCACGCAGGCCGGCGTCAGAAGCGGAGGCCGAGCTCCGGCAGCAAATCAAGCTGGCGGAGCGAGACAGCCTGTCGAAGGGGATCACAACGTTTGAAGATGCGGGGTCTTCATTCGCTACCGTGGATCTGTTTCGAAAGATGGCGGAGCACGGGGAACTGGGGCTGCGCCTGTGGGTGATGCTGCGCGCGCCGCAGGCCGAACTGGCGGCGAACTTGCACAGGTATTACATGCTTGGGGTGGGCGGCGATCATCTAACGGTGCGCGCCATCAAGGAATACATGGATGGTGCTCTGGGCTCGCGCGGGGCGTGGCTGCTCAAGCCTTACACCGATCTGCCGGAGGACGCGCCCAATCGAAGCGGGATCAATACTGAACAACTGCCCTACATTCGAAAGACGGCCGAGCTGGCAATCGACAATGGCTTTCAACTTTGCACGCACGCGATCGGCGATCGGGCGAATCGCGAGGTGTTGAATTTGTACGAAGCGGTTTTTCGCGAGCATCCGGACAGAAAGGACCTGCGCTGGCGGATCGAGCACGCGCAGCATCTGGACCCGGCCGATATCCCGCGCTTCGGAACGCTGAGCGTGATTGCGGCCATGCAGGGCATTCATTGCACCTCGGACGGTCCGTTTGTGATCGCAAGGTTGGGTCGCGAACGGGCGGAGGCGGGCGCGTACGTCTGGCAGAAATTGATGAAGTCCGGCGCGGTGGTGGCGAATGGGACGGACACGCCGGTGGAAGATGTGGATCCGATCCAGTGTTACTACGCCTCTGTGAGCCGCCGGTTGAAAGACGGAACCGTATTTTTTCCGGATCAGAGGATGAGCCGGATGGAGGCACTGCGGAGCTACACCATCAACAATGCGTACGCGGCGTTCGAGGATGGGAGCAAGGGATCGCTGAAGGTGGGAAAGCTGGCGGATGTGACGGTGCTGTCGAGCGATATTCTGACTGTGCCGGAAGACGCAATTCGGTCGGCGAAGGTGGATTACACCATCGTCGGCGGGAAGGTCATGTACCAACGGACGGGACGCTAGTAGTTGTAGCGCCAGTCGCGGAGATCGTGACGGATCTCAGCGCGGATGCGGTCGCGCTGCTCGCGGGCGGCTTCACGCCAGGCGCGCATCTGCTCGCGATGCTCTACCCGGAACTCGCGCGCGCGTTCTCGCGCTTCCTCCCGCGCCAGCCGGGCTTCTTGCCGTGCCTCGATCGATCTTTCACGCGCTTCGGTACGCCACTGCCGGAAGCAGTCCCTATTGCTTCCCGCGGCGAGCACAAGCACAGCCAGCAAGCCAAGGATCAACAGTTTCATGGGGTGATAGACGAAGGAAATCGAGATTTGTTCCGGAAAATTACTGCTCTACAGAATCGCGGTTTCCTCGATGGCGCGGCCTTCGGCGAAGCGCTGCACATTCAGGTCCTTAGCGTCGATCACGCTAGTCTCCCCGGTGAGAATCAAATCCGCGAGAATGCGGCCCGTGGCGGGAGAATGCATCACGCCGTGGCCGCTAAAACCGTTGGCGAAGTAGAATCCCCGGACATCGGGCGAGGGTCCCAGAATGGCGTGATGGTCCGGGGACATTTCGTACATGCCCGCCCAGCAGCGCTTGGGGTTGACGGCCAGGTTCGCGAAGTCCGGCACGCGGGAGGCGGCACGCGTGAGGCTCTTTTCGATGTACGCGGGATCGAAATCGGTGCGGAATCCGGGTTGCTCATCAGGGTGAGCCCAAGCCATGAGCAGCCCAAGGCCTTCCTGGCGGAAGTGCCAACCGGTGGACATGTCGATCATCATCGGCAGCCTTTCGGGAAGTCCGGGGAAAGGCTCGGTGGGAATCAACATGCGGCGCAAAGGTTGCACCGGCAAATCCGCTCCGGCCATGCGAGCCACGCCCGCAGCCCAGGGTCCCGCTGCGTTCACCACAACCGGGGCAGAGACTCCGCCATTGCTGGTGAGCACGCCCGAAACAGTGGCGTGGTCGGTGTAGATGCCGGTGACCTCGGTCCCGCGCCACAACTCGGCGCCGCGATCGATGGCGCGCGCCATAAAGCCGGTCATAACGCTGTCCGGGTCGACAAAGCCGTCGGTGGCGCAGAGGCTTCCCCCGACGATGTCGTCCGAGCGAAGCTGCGGCAAGATCCTTCGAATATCGTCCGGCGCAATCAGTTCGGCATTCTTCAAGCCGAGCTTCTTCTGGCGGGCGTTGTTGGTCCGCAGGTAATTCATATGCCAGTCATTGGTGGCCATGAACAGATAGCCGTGCGGCTTGTACCCGGAAGGGTGCCCGGTGGCTTCTTCGAATCCCGCGAGGAAGGGGATGGAGTAAAGGGACATGCGGATGTTTACGTCGGTCGCGAACTGCGCCCGCACGCCGCCCATGCTCTTGCCGGTGGAACCGAGACCCTGGCGCGTCTCGCGTTCAATCACCAGCACGCGCTTGCAACCCGCTTCGGTGAGATGAAACGCGATGCTGGATCCAACGATTCCCGCACCGATGATGACCACATCCGCCGATCTTGCCATGCAGCCTTGATTCTAATTCAACGGTCGTTTTGCAGTAGGATAAGTCTACGCACCGAAGGAACCTGATGAGATTCGCTCTTGTGATTTTGCTCGCAATGGTCCGGCTGGGCGCTCAGGGACCGACAGGCTTCCCGCCGGTGCTCCGCATTTTTCGTGAAGACGTAAAAGAAGGAAAAGCGGCCGCGCATGAGAACACGGAAGCTGCATTTATGCAGGCAGCGGCCAAAGCGAAATATCCTGCCCACATCCTCGGAATGGCGTCCATGACAGGGACTTCACAGGCCTTGTTCCTGGAAGGGCACGACAACATCGCGTCCATTGCGGATTCACAGGATGTGATGGATACGGCGGAATTCGGCGCGATCGATGCGGCCGACGCGCAGGTGCGCATCAACCAGCGTTCGATGCTCGCGGTGTATCGGCCGGATCTGAGTTATGCGGTGGACAAGATCAACTTACCCAAAATGCGATTCTTCAGCATCGAGACCATTCGAGTTCGCGAAGGCCCGGACCAGAAGTTCGAAGAAGCTGCAAAAGCGCTGGTTGCGGGGGCCGAGAAATCGGGCGACAACCAGCCGATGGCGGCGTACCAAGTGGTCTCCGGCGCGCCCAACGGCACCTATCTGCTGCTGGAGCCAATGACGTCTTTGAAATCCTTGGACGAAGAGCCGCAGCGGCGGAGGGCGTTGCGTCAAGCGCTGGCGTCGGGGGATCCCGAGCGCAACATGGCCGCGTCCATCGCGAGCTCGGAATCGATTCTGTTCGCCATTAGCCCGCAGATGAGCTACGTCCCGAAGGAATGGATCGCCACTGACCCGGCCTTCTGGACGCCGAAGCCGGTGGAGATTTCGAAACCACCGGTGAGTCCCAGCCCCAAGGCCAAAAAGAAGCCCGCCGCCAAATAGCCGCTGGTCCTATTGAAATTGATCGCGAGCTTGTGTTTCTCTAGGTCATGGCTGAATCGGACGCTCTACGCCAGCATCTTCTCGATCTTCTGCGGGGACGCAACGCGCACGCCGACTTCGACACTGTGGTTGCAGACTTCCCTTCCCGCATGCGCGGAGTGAAGCCTCCAGGCGCGCCGCACACGGCCTGGCAGCTGTTAGAGCACATGCGCATTGCGCAATCGGACATTCTGGAATTCAGCCGCGACGCGAAGCATAAGTCGCCGCCGTGGCCGGAGGGTTATTGGCCGAAGACGGAAGCGCCCCCGAGCGCGGCCTCCTGGAATAACAGCCTGCGCAGCTTTCGCGCGGATTTGAAGGCCACGGCCAAGCTGGTAGCGGATAAGAAGACCGATCTATTTGCGCAAATTCCGCATGGCACTGGCCAGACTATTTTGCGCGAGGCCCTGCTGGTTGCGGACCATAACTCCTATCATTTGGGACAACTCGTGCTACTGCGGCGCTTGTTGGGGACGTGGAAGGCGTAACTTCCGGCCATAATCATTCCCATTGCAGGTAGCAGCGGAGGACTTGTGATAGAATTCCTTTCTATTTCATGAGAACCACTACCGCTCTACTTCTGATTCTGCTTCCTTTCTGTTTCCAAAATGCCTGGTCGCAGCCTTACACTATCGGCACGATCGCCGGAACCACCAGGCTGCTAGATGGCGGGCCGGCGAACGCAGCTCCCTTACGATCCCCCATCGCCGTTGCGCTGGACGCTCACGGGAATCTCTTCATAGCGGATGAAGATGATAACCGGATCCGGAAGGTGAGTTCCACGGGAATTATCAGCACTTACGCCGGCACGGGCATCCCCGGATATAGCGGCGATCGGGGGCTGGCCATCAACGCGGAACTCAATTTCCCCACCGGTCTTGCAATCGACGCGCAAGGAAACCTGTATGTCGCCGACCTGGGCAATTTCGTAGTCCGGCGGATTGCAGCGGATGGCACAATCAATACCGTCGCTGGAAACGGTAATCCCAAATTCGCCGGTGATAATGGTCCGGCAACATCGGCTCAAATCGATCCGGTGGCTGTGGCGGTGGATAGCCAAGGCAACTTATACATCGCGGATGGGACCAACTATCGCATCCGGAAGGTTGACACGACCGGCATCATCACCACCATCGCAGGCAATGGAAATCAAGGATACACAGGCGACAATGGGCCGGCCGCCAGCGCGGAGATCGATTACGTTACCGACTTGACCGTCGACAACTCTGGAAATATCTATCTGGCGGACTATTTCAACTACGAAGTGAGAGAAATAAGCGCGGCGGGAATGATGACGGACTTCGCAGGCGGTCTGCTGGGCAACAGCTACGCGGGTGGGATGCCCGCGACGATGGCTGCGATGGTTCCCGACGGCGTGGCATTTGACCCTTCCGGCAATATATACATCACCGACGACAATGTTTACAACAACGTAATCTGGCGGGTGGATTTATCGACGGGATTGATCTACAACGTGGCGGGCACCGGCGCAATCGGTTTTACTGGGGACGGCGGATCGCCCTTGGCGGCGGAACTCAATTATCCAGCAGGCCTCGCGATCAGCGGCGGCGTGGTGTACTTCGCGGACACGGACAACAGGCGTGTTCGCAAGGTTGCCGACAACCTCATCAACACCGTGGCGGGCACTAGCTTGGGTGACGACGGGCCGGCGGTGAACGCGTTCCTGAACTTCCCGGAGGGCGTGGCAATTGACGCCAGCGGAGACATTCTGGTGGCCGACACCAGCAACGCGGAGGCGCGGGAATTCAAGGCGGGGGGCAACATCAACAGCCTGGGGCAATTGCAGGGAGGAGAGCCCTACGGAGCCACTGTGGATCACTCCGGAAACTTTTATGTCACGGACGAGGAGCCAGTTTTTCCAAGCCAAGTTCCGCGACTCTTGGAATTGGGGACGGATGGGACCACGACGCTTATTGCGGGCAACGGTCCGGACGGTTTCTCCGGAGACGGAGGTCCGGCAACTCTTGCGGTTTTCAACACGCCGCACGACGTGGCGGTAGACTCGGCCGGAAATGTCTACGTCGCCGATTACGGCAACCACCGGGTGCGCAAGGTGGACTCGACTGGGACCATCAACACCATCGCGGGCAACGGCAACGCCGAATTCTCCGGCGACAACGGTCCGGCCACCGCGGCTGGAATCGATCCCTTCGACCTTGCGCTGGATAGCGCCGGAGACATCCTGGTGGTGGATCAGATCAATAATCGTATCCGCAAGATCGCCCCGAACCAGACGATCACGACGGTAGTGGGCGCAGGGTCGCCCGGCTACGCAGGCGATGGCGGGCCGGCCACGGGAGCGCTGCTCAAATTGCCATCGGGCATCGCATTGGACAGCGCTGGAAACATGTATATCGCCGATCAGGGAAATGCGGTGGTGCGACGAGTAACAGCCAGCGGTTTGATCACAACCATAGCGGGGAATGGCACGCTGACCCCAAGCATGGGCGATGGTGGTCCGGCGATCGCGGCGCAGCTGGATCCTTTCAGCGTCGCGGTGGATAAGTCGGGGAACGTGTATGTAACGGACTCCTTCAACGATCGTGTGCGGATGCTGACGCCTCAAACGGCAAAGCCAGCCGGCATGAGCATCGTCAGCGGCAATGGCCAGAGCGCGACGGTGGGGACAAGTTTGGCGTCGCCGCTGGTCCTGAAAGTTACCGACAGTACGGGGGCGGGCCTCGCAGGAGTGGTAGTCACTTTCACCGTCGAGCCAGTGGGCTCTGCAACCGTGGCGCCGTCTCCTGCCATCACTCTGAACGATGGCACGGTTACCCTGACCGTCACGCTGGGCAGTAATCCGGGGCCGATCACGATTACGGCATTATCCTACACGCTGGCCAACGTCGCTTTCTCGCTGACCTCGCTCGCGGCAAACTCTCCGTCCATTTCGACCGGCGGGATCGTCAGCGCCGGGCTCAGCACTCCGCCGGTGACGGTGCTGTCGCCGAACGCCATTGTGTCGATCTTTGGCAACAATTTCGCTCCAGCGGGAACCGCAAAGTCGGCGAGCCTGGTGAACGGACAGCTTCCGACCAACGTGGCGGGTGTTTGCGTAGAGTTTGGAACTGTGGCCGCGCCAATATTCGGGGTCTATCCAAGCCAGCTCAATGTGCAGGTTCCCGCAGTAACGCCGGGGAATGTTCCGGTGCAGGTGATCACGGATTGCGGTACGTCGCAGGCTGTGGCCAGCCCGCCGGTCAGCGTCGCGGCGCAAGCCACCGCGCCCGAGTTCTTCTATTTCACGCACAACTCAAGCGGCGGAAACCCGATTGCCGCCATCAACGCAGTGACCGGAGCTTACATTGGCGCTGCGGGGTTGATTAGCGGGGCGACATTCACTCCGGCCAAGCCCGGCGACTATCTCACGTTGTTTGCGACAGGCTTCGGCGCAACGAATCCGTCGTTCGCCCCAGGAGTGCTTCCGAGCGGGGTAGCGAAGGTGACGGCTCCGGTCTCGATTACTTTCGGCGGCGTGACACTGGCAGCATCGAACATCTTGTACGTGGGCTTATCTCAATTCGCGGGTCTCTACCAGGTGAATATTCAGGTGCCGACCAGCGTGGCGGATGGAAATCAGCCCCTTGTGATCACTATCGGCGGCATGGCATCCCCTGCGAGCGCTTATATTACCGTCCAACAGAGCCAGTGATTTATTCGTCCCGCAGAATCTCGAGCGGCTTCTGACCCAGGATCCGAAAGCTCGCCATCCAGCCCGCGGCGTTAGCGATCAGCGCGGTGGCGATCACCGAGAGCAGGATCGGGATCACGGGAATGGAAGTCTGTGCGTCCAACATGCGCTTCAGCAGCAGATTGGCGAAGCCGCCCGCGAGCAAGCTGCCCATCAGCCCGGCAACACCGCCTAGCACCAGGAACTCGACCGAGAAGATACGGCTGACGCGCCAGCGCGTGGCGCCGAGTGTTTTGAGAATCACCACTTCACGCATGCGGCGGAAACGCGTGCCGGCGACGGCGGAAGATAGAATCACCGCGCCGGCCAGAATCGCGAACATCGAAATGAAGCGAACCACCTCGGAGATGCGATCCACCACGCCCTGGACAATCTGGAGCACGTCGGCCATGTTGACCACGGTGACAGTGGGGAAGCGATTATACAGAGCCTCTTGGAGCGCGGGAACGGCCGAGGGTTGCGCGCGCAGGCTGCTGTAGTAAACGATCGGAAAGCCTTCGAGCGCGGTAGTGTTGAAAATAAATTCGACGCGGCTCAAAAGATGCACCGAATCGATGGTTTGGATGCAGGCCACGCGCGTTTCGACATCCTTGCCCGAAATGGTCCAACGCAGTTGGGATCCGGGTTGGATGCGCAGAATTCGCGCGGCGTCTGCATCCACGCAGACGGCGGGAGCGACGTTGGGAGAGTTCCACCATTTGCCGCGCTCGATATTCAGATAGTCCGGCAGGGCGCCCGCGGACGCCACCGGGCGGGCTGAGCGAAAACGCCGGCCGAAGCCTTTCATATCCAGCGCGGCGACGTCCTGGCCGTCAATGTTCAACAGTTTGGCGGCCACGGTGCCGATCAATTCCGGCGTCCCTTCCACACCGCGCTGCTGCTTCACCAGATCGAGAACGGCGTCGCGATCCTTGGGCGCGATGTCGATCAGAAAGACGTTGGGCATGCCGGGCGGCGAAGTGCGATTCATCTCCGCGATCATGCCATGCTGAACCAGATAAATTGTGAGCGTGAACATGACGCCGACGCCCAGGGCCACCAACACCGATTGCGCGTGCGCGCCGGGACGGTATAGGTTTGCGATGCCATGGCGGACGCTGGCAGGGAGCTTGCGGCGGCTCAAGATCTTTAACCCGCGCAGCATCAGCCAGGCGACAGCCGACAGCGCCGCGAAGCCGATGGCCAGGGCTGCCGCGAAGTATTCGCCTGTTCTCCAGATGTCTCTGGGCGTGCCCGTGGCGAAGGACATCGCAATGCCGGCGAATCCGAGCAGGATGGCAGCGCCCGCTAATACCGACGCACGCGCTGCGGCCAACCGGGTGGGCCAAGCCGGCTTGGTCTCTTCCATTTCACGCCGCAGAATCAGGCTGGGACGAATGTGGCGGATGCCGATCAAGGGCGGCAGTGTGAAGAGCAACGACGCCAGGATCGCGATGCCGATGCCCTGCGCGGCGGTGACGAAATCCCAATGCGCGTCGGGCTGAAGCTGGAAATAGCGTGCCAAAAACGAGGGGAAGGCGCGCTGCACAATCAATCCGAATAGCACGCCGAGCAAACCGCCCGCCAGGCCGAGCGCGATGGTTTGCAGCAAATAGATCCGCATCACGTGGCTGGAGCGCGCGCCGATGCATTTCATGATGGCGATGGAATCCATACGCTGCTGGATGTGAGCGCGCATGGCGGTGCCCACGCCGATGGCGCCGATGATGAGCGTGATGAGGCTGATAAGGCTCAGAAACGTAGTGGCGCGGTTCAGGCCTTGCGTCACTATGGGGTGGGACTCGCGATAATCGGCAATCAAGGAATCCGGGAACGAGGCTTTCAATCGGGCGCGCGTTTGCTCGATATCGGGCGATCCCTGGGGTGATCCAGGCGAAAGCCGGAACAGGAAGCGCTCAGACGCGCGGCTGCCGGGCAGCATGAGACCAGTGCGCTCCAGGCCGTCGCGGCTGATCATCACGCGCGGGCCGACGTTGAGGGTACCGAGCATGCGGTCCGGCTCATAAGTCACCTGCCCCGCGATGCGAAACAATTGTCCACCTAGACGGATGGAGTCACCCACCTTCAGGTTTAAGCGCAGCAGCACATCGTCGGATACGGCTACAGTGTCGGCAGTCAACGCCTGGGAGAGCGGCGCCGGTGGCGACAGGCCAATCTGGCCGTAGAACGGATATTTCTTGGGATCGACGGCTTTGACCGACACCAGCATGGGCGGCTTGTCCACACCGGTGGACGCCATGGTTACGGTTTCGGTGATCCAGGTGCGATCCACGCCGGCTTTCGCGAGCGCGTCCATGGCCGCGGTCTGCTGCGGCGTGGGCACCTCGAAGACGCGGAGGGAAAGGTCGGCGGCCATCAGAGTGCGCGCCTGGCTCAACAGCATAGCATGAAAGGCGCGGCTGAATCCTCGCACGCCGGTGAGCGATCCAACGCCAACCGCGACCGCCAGAATCACGAACAGAAATTTGAAGGCGGAGGAGCGCGATTCGCGCCAGGCGATCTTCCAGGCGGTTTTCCAAGTGAAGCGCATGCGCCCTCTTACTCCGTTCGCTCGTCGCTCACGATGCGGCCGTCGCGCAGCGTAATTCGCCGCGATGCACGGCTGGACAGCGCGGCATCATGCGTCACCAGCACCAGCGTGGTTCCTTCGCGCTGATTCAGCGAGATGAGAAGTTCCAGCACATGCTGGCCGTTCTGGGTATCGAGATTGCCAGTGGGCTCGTCCGCCAGCAGAATCGGCGGCCGGACCATGAAGGCGCGGGCCAGGGCCACGCGCTGTTGCTCGCCGCCCGAAAGTTGAATGGGGTAGTGATCGCGGCGATCGAGAAGGCCGACGCTTTCGAGCAACTCGCGGACACGCTTCGGGCCATCGATTCCGTTTCCGCCGGTGAGTTCATACGGCAGCAGAACATTTTCTTCGGCCGTGAGGGTGGGCAGCAGGTGGTAAGACTGAAAAACGAAGCCAACTTTGCGGCCGCGCAACAGAGCCATGCGGTCTTCGTTCAGCCCCGTGATGTCCTCGCCATCCAGAACGATCCGGCCCGAGGTGGGAGTATCCAATCCAGCCAAGAGGCCCAGCAGAGTGCTCTTGCCGCTGCCCGACGGCCCCATGATGGCGACGAATTCGCCCCTCTCGATTTCCAAATCGATGCCGCGCAGGATATCCACGCGGTGCGTGGCGGTGGGGATGCTTTTGGTGAGAGCCGAGACCTGAATGGCGGGGACTTGGATCGAGGAGCGAACGGAATCGGCCTGCAATTCTTTATTATGGCATTGGGTGATGTTCATCTCTTTCCGTCGGTCTCTTTCGGTTGGATGCCTCGCGGCGGCGCTGGGTTTAGTGCGATCTTTGGGGGCCGCACCCCCCACAGCTACAGATACGCGTCCGGTGATCGTTGCGTTCGGCGATAGTCTTAGCGCTGGGTTTGGCGCCGATCCGGGCAAGAGCTTTCCGGATTTTCTGCAGAAGGATCTCACCGCCGCCGGATTGCACTGGCGCGTGGTGAATGCAGGCGTCAGCGGCAACACCACACTGGACGGAGTCAGCCGCCTGAGCGAAGTGCTCGGATACAAGCCGCGCGTCACCATCGTCGAATTTGGCGGTAATGACGGGCTGCGGGGACTGCCCATCACGTCCACACACGCGAACCTGGAGCAGATTATCCAGGCACTCAAAGCAGCCGGATCCGACGTGTTACTTGCCGGAATGACGCTGCCGCCAAACTACGGGCCGGACTACATCAAATCGTTCGAACAGATCTATGTACAGCTAGCGGCGAAATACAAGCTGACGCGAATACCCTTTTTGCTGGCTGACGTTGCGATCCATCCGGAATTGATGCAACGGGACGGCATCCATCCGACGGCCGAAGGCAATGAAATCGTAGCGAAGACGGTCATGCGGTATTTGAAGCCGTTGCTGCACTAACTTCGGGATCCGCTCCCTCACTGTCACGGTTCTGAAGACGGGCACGTAATTCGGCGGTGACCGTGCGATGGCACTTCAAGCACAAGGTGCGGATGTTCTGGAGGTCGCATTCACCCCCGCCTTCCACCACGGGAACAATGTGATCGGCATCCCAAAGAGACATTCGGGAACCGGCGCGGAGGCCCCAGTGGAGCAGAGCCTTCAACCGTGCTGCGCCGCGCAGGCGTTTCAGTTGCCGCCCGGCGAGCAGGCAATCGACACCGCAACTGGCGCAGACGCCGCGATCGCGCTCCAGTACTTTTTCGCGAAGGTAGCCGGGGTCGCTGCGCAGACGCCATTCTTCCACGCACCAGGCGGAACAAAACGTCGAACGGCCCTTGGGAACCTCCAGATTGCACCAGCGGCAGAGATTGCGGCCATTGGGGCCCTGGGCGAGGGCTTGCCGATCGGCCCAACCGCCCGGCATGGATCGTTTTGTACTCATTCTTGTGCCGTTGTAATGATTCTAGCTTTCAAAAAGTTGCAAAAAAGGAACATGATCTCGCTGGGACGCATCTAAAGTTTCAGCGGGGTGATAGACAAGGTTGCAGCCACGGTTGCGATTCGGTATACTCCGCAAGTGCACGGACTCTAGTACTTAAGGGTTGTGCCAGGGTCGGCGGCCGGCAGTTGCGGGATCGTCGCCCGAAAAAATTCGGATCACTGGGAGGCGTGGAGTGTCGGTTCAATCATCTAAATTCGTGTTAGCGCTTGCATTGACTGGAATGCTGGGGCCGGTGCCCACGCGGATGTTCGGACAGGCGGCTGCGCCCGCGTCTGCCGAGCCTCAGAAGAACTGGAAGGATCGGGCGGAGTACGACCTCTATGTCTCGATCGGCCAGGATACGAATCCAAAGACCCGGCTGGAAAAGCTGCAGCAGTGGGAAAAGCAGTATCCAACGACGGAGTGGAACAAGGAGCGCGAAACGGCGTTGCTGACCACCTACGCGGCCCTGAACGACGGGAAGAACACCGAGGATCAGGCGAAGAAGATTCTGGCTGACGATCCTAAGAACTTCACCGCATCGTACTACATCATGCTCTTCACCCAGCCGTTGTATGGACAGAATCAATCGCCCGAGATTCTAAACGACGGCGAGAAGGCGGCGAAGGCGATTCTAGAAAATATCGACAGTCCTCCTCCGAACGTCACGGCGGATCAATGGGCGAAGTTGCGGCCGGATGTGGAAGTGATGGGACACAACAATCTCGGCTTCATCGACATGCAGCGCAAGGATTGGCCCGGAGCGGAGACCGAGCTGCAGAAAGTTTTGACTGCGAATCCGAACAACGCCACGGTCGATTACCAAATGGGAACCGCGATCGCGTCCGAGAAGAAAGTAGATCGGATCCCGGCGGCGCTCTTCTATTTCGCACGCGCAGCCACTTACTCCGGTCCCGGCGAGTTGCCTGCCGCAGGTAAGCAGGCTGCCATGACGTACGTCCAGAAGCAATATAAGAATTTCCACGGCAGCGACGAAGGCTTCAATGACCTGGTGGCCGCGGCCAAGGCCAACCCGGCGCCGCCGGCCGGTTTCAGCATCAAGAACGCCAACGACATCGCGCACGAGCAGGCCGCGAGCGAAGAGGATTACGCCAAGGCGCATCCACAGGAAACTACCTGGAAGAATCTCAAGATGGCTTTGTCGGCGGCGGACGGTCCCATGTATTTCGACATGGGCATGAAGGGCGCCATGTTGCCGACGCTGAAAGGCAAAGTCGTAAAACTTGAGCCGGCGGTAAAGCCCAAGACAATCCTGGTGGCATTGGAAGATGGCAAATCCGATGGAACCAACGCGGATGCCACCCTGAAATTTGAAATGCCCCTGGCGGGAAAAGTTGACGAGGGCACGGAGTTGACTTTCGAAGGCGTAGGGGAGAGCTTCACGCAGATGCCCTTCATGCTGACGATGACGGTCGAAAAAGACGCACTGCACGGCTGGACTGGCAAGAATGAACCAGCCCCCGTACATCGCCGCCCCCGTCCCGCAGCCGGCAACTAAATTCGCAGCTTCGCAGTTTGACGTGGACCAGGCCAGCCAGGCTAGTACAAGGGACGGCTGCGTTTATTTTCGGTCTCTGGTAATATTCCAGCAAAGATGTTTTCGCCCGGTTTGACGGAGCCGGGTCGAAATAGGCTTTACCCAGGAAGTTACTGGAGGCCGAAAATGTTCCATCAACCCTCAAAATATTTCTACCTGGCTGCCTTTTCGCTGCTCGCGCCGGCCTGGGTGACCGGGCAGGACAAGCCAGCGGCCGGGCAACCGCAGTATAAGGATCCAGGAGAATTCACTCTCTACGATTCGATCCTCAAAGACACAACTCCCAAAACCAGACTTGAAAAGCTGCAGGAATGGCAGACGAAATACACCGGCACTGACTTCGAGAAGCAGCGCGAGCAGCTCTTCTTGGATACCTACATCAAGTTGAATGAACCGAAAGAGGCTGTGGCTGAAGCCAAGCAGATCCTGGCCGAAAATCCCAAGGATTTCAAGTCGCTTTACTACACCATGTACTTTACGCGCGCGTTGGCGGGCGACAAGCCGACTCCGGACGTGCTGGACCAAGGGGAGAAAGCGGCCGCGGCGATTGTGGCAAACATCGACACGCCGCCGCCGAACGTGACCGCCGATCAATGGAAAGGCGCGCGGACGCCGGTGGAGACGCTGGGCCACTCGACGCTCGGCTGGATCGCGATGCAGCGCAAGAATTGGGACGCGGCCGAGGGCGAGTTCCAGAAGACATTAGCGCTCGATCCGAATAGCGCTGAAGTGGACTACTTCATGGGTACGGTAATCGCCGGCGAGAAGAATCCGCAGAAGATGCCGGTGGAGTTGTTCTATTTCGCGCGGGCCGCGAGCTACGAAGGAACAGGCGCGCTTGCGCCGGCGGGAAGACAGCAGGTGATGGAGTTCGTCAAAAAGGTATACGTCAAAGATCACGGTAGCGACGAAGGCTTCAACGATCTTGTGACCATCTTTGAGATGGGAATGAAGGGCGCGATGCTGCCGACGCTCAAAGGAAAAGTGGTGAAGCTGGAACCGGAGATCAAGCCGAAGACCGTTGTCCTGGCGCTCGAAGACGGCGCCACGCCAGACGCGACGTTAAAATTCGAAATGCCGCTCGCGGGTAAGGTGGACGTGGGCACCGAGTTGTCGTTTGAAGGCGTTCCGCAGAGCTACACGGCCACTCCTTACATGGTGGTTTTCAACATGGATCCCGACAAGCTGCATGGATGGACGGGCAAGAATGCGCCCCGGCCGCCCGTTCATAAGAAAACGACGGCCAGTAACTAGCGCAAGGCGTTCGCCAGATCGGTGGCGAAAGTACGAATCAATTGCACTTGTTCGGGCAAGGCTGCCTGTTCAAACCCTTTGCCGATGAAGAACGCCTCATCACCGCGCCAGATTAGCGCCCCAAAGCCTCGCTCGGTCATCAGACCTGCCGCACCGATATTGCCGAAGCCGTTTTCGCGCCGCTCCACGAAGGCTACAAAGCCGTCGCGCTCCAGGATGAAATGAGAAGCGATCTCCGCCGGGATGATTTGAATCCCCGCGGCCACTAACTTCTCGAAGATCTCAGTCACATCTTGTAGCGGCCGAGATCCTCATCGTCCAGGCTTTCGAGCCAGCGCCGCTGTTCCTCGTCGCTCACTTTGTCCGCGGCGGCATTGGAACGCTTGGAGCTCTTGAGCACGCTCTCATCGACGTAGATGGGGCAATCCAGACGCAGCGCCAGCGCCAGAGCATCGCTCGGCCGCGAGTCCACGCTGATCAAATCGCCATCCTTGTCGAGCCAGATCACGGCATAGAAGGTGTCGTCCTTCAGCTCGCTGACCACTACTTTGCGAATGCCGGTTCCCAAGCCGAGCAGCAGGGTCTTGATGAGATCGTGCGTCATGGGCCGGGGTGTCGAAACTTTTTCGATCTCGAGGGCAATCGCATTGGCCTCGTAGATGCCGACCCAGATTGGCAAAATGGTATTCCCATTCAGATCCTTCAGCACCACGATTGGCATGTTGGTGACGGGATCCATCATCAATCCGCGGATTTTCATTTCGACTTCCATGCGGTCCCCCTTTGTTTCGACGCTCATATCACCACCTCACCCGCTAAAGAATTCGGACCCGCGCGCGTTACACGCACGTTCCACGATGTACCGGCCAGAGTGAAGCCCTCGCCCGGCGCCGCATGCTGGGCATGAACAAAGTTCAGCGTACGGTTTTGCGAGGTGCGTCCGATCCATTGGCCCGTGGCCTGATTATACCCCTCCACGAATGCTTCTTCGACCGTGCCTACCAGATTCGAATTACGCCGGACCTGGATGGCGCGCTGCTTTTCCTGAACGATCGCCAGGCGGCGGCTTTTTTCGTCTTCCGTGATTTGATCATCGAGCGAGAGCGCGGCGGTATTGGGCCGGCGCGAGTACTTGAAGCCGAATAGCGAATCGTATTCCACTTCATCCAGCAGCGCCAGGGTCTGTTCGAAATCGGCTTCGGTTTCGCCGGGGAAGCCCACGATGATGTCGGTGGTGATGGAGATGTCGCGGCGGGCCTTCTTCATCCAATCG
>JBEKLB010000048.1:0-22138 GCA_050010415.1 Bryobacteraceae bacterium
CGGGCTGTTTTCAGCTGCCGCCCATGACCATACCATCACCGCGCCAATATCCTCCGGCACCATCCTGGAGTCTGGCACTCCGCACATCGAATTCCGAGTTGAAACCGCTAAGATGACCGTCCAGCCTGACCCCAAAATCGATACGAAAGATCAGGCAACCATCCAGACACATATGGAGGAGATGACACTGGAGACGAAGAAGTTTCCCGAGATAACCTTCCGCTCTTCACACGTCCAAAAACTGGCCGACGGCCAATGGAAGGTTGATGGTGATCTGTCTTTACACGGTGTCACCAAAGCGGTCAGCCTGACTGTGAAACAGGCCGGCGAGCCGTACACGACACACACAGTTCTCAAACAAACTGATTTTGGAATCAAGCCTCTCAGCATCGGTGGCGGAACGATCAAGGTCAAGAACGAAGTGGAAATCGACTTTCAAATCTTCGCGCGCCAATAATGAAGACTGTTTTGCTTTTCGGTCAGTCGATTTGCCGTTTTACAGCAATAATGCAAGAGAGAGCGAAGAACATGGATACGAGGTCGGCAGTCAAACTCAGGGTGGTCGTCACCGGGATGGGCGCAGTGAGCCCGAATGGGATTGGACGAGAAGCCTTCTGGAACGCCACAAGGCGGGGACAGAGCGGGGTACGCCGCATCTCGAGGTTCGACCCTTCGAGTCACAAGGTTCAGATCGCCGGCGAAGTGACGGATTTCGATGAATCCCTTTTTGTGGCGCCAAAGGAACGGCAGCATGTGTCGCGCGCCGTCCCCCTCGCCGTTGCGGCATCTCGCGAGGCGGTAGCGGACGCAGGGATCGAGCCAAGGCGAATGTCCCGGGAGCAGCTTAGGACAATCGGAGTGCTCATCGGGTCGGGCGGTGGCTCGCAGGAATTTACTGAGGAACAGTATCGGCTTTATTACAGCGGGTTCGAGAAGCAGTGCAGCGTGTACGCTGTCCCGACTGGGACGATCGGCACGCTGGCGAGTGAGGTTTCCATGCGGTTTGGGTTTCGCGGGCCGAGCCACATCATATCGACAGGATGCACTTCCTCGACCGACGCGCTGGGCAATGCTTTTCATAACATCCAGTGGGGCATCTCGCCGTGGATGTTGGCCGGCGGAGTAGACGCGCCCATCGCGCCCTTGATTGTTCGCGGCTTCACGCTGATGCGTATCTTGACGTCTCATTGGAATCAGGAGCCGACGCGAGGATCGCGGCCCTTCTCGAGAGACCGCAGCGGATTCGTGCTGGGCGAGGGCGCGTGGTTCTTTGTTCTGGAAGAGATGGAACACGCACGGGCACGCGGTGCGAAGATTTATGGCGAAATCGTCGGATACGCTTCAACTTGCGAGGCATATCATCGGGTACGCCTGGAGGAGTGCGGCGAAGAGCCCGCGCATACTATGACTCTGGCGATGGAAGAAGCAGGAATCGGACCGGAGCAGATTGGGTACATCAACTACCACGGGACAGCCACGGATTTGAACGACCGGATCGAGACACGCGCCACACGTCTCGCATTTAAGAGGCATGCATTCCGGGTACCAGGCTCGGCGCTGAAAAGTCTGATCGGGCATCCGCAAGGCGCCTGTGGAGCGGCAGGGGTGGCGGCAACGTTACTCGCGATGAGAGACGGTGTCGCTCCTCCGACCATTAACCTCGACGATCCGGACCCCGAATGCGATCTGGACTACATCCCGGACGAAGCCAGGCGAATCGACTGCGAGTACGCGCTGGCGAATTGCATTGCGTTCGGAAGTAAGAATTCGGCGCTGGTTTTGCGAAAGACTTAAGGTTCGTGCCTAATGCTTTCGCGATATCCTTCGCAATAGATCCGGCCAAAACTCTTTGAGGATGTTGGCCGCCATGGCCGCGCCCAGCTGGACGCCGAGCGCATCTGCGGAGATGGATGCATCCCGATGATGGGCGTAATACAAGCTAGAAATCGCGACGGTGCTGGTAGTCCCCAGTACTCGGGAATAGTTGAACGCCGTCCCCCCTGCATCCGTTTGCGTCCAGAATACCCGGCTGATGGCGTACCCTAAACGGGAGCCTGCGGACCCGGTACTTTTTCGAAAGTATCTTGGATCCTGATGAAGCAAGCTTGGGTAGACGCCCTCCGTCATGAAGTCGCCGATGACATGGTTTCCGTACGCCGCCGCGAAATAACGGCCGTATCCAGATAGCTCTTGCCCGAAAACGCGATTTGAGTTCAGCAACTGCGCGACTCCTCCAGCGGCCGCGGCAACCACAATTCCACCAGGGTCCAAAGCGTCCTCGCTCGCGATCTTGAATTTCTCTTTTGAAGTGATCGGCACATAGGGAGAAAGACTTGGTGAAGTGTTGTAATTTGGAAAGACTCCGAAGATGTGCTTCGTCGCTGGTTCGGGAGCCGAAGGCGGCGGGTTGGCTTGACCTTCGAGACGGGCAATGCAAGCCGTAGAGAAGGCCACGGCAACGCACACAATTACGCCCCGGGAATGGTAGTGACGGTGGGGGTTAGTCGCGGAGCCGGAGGTTTGCCATCCACACACCCTTTCGCATTGTGGCCCGCTAGTCTGAAGAATTCCTGAAAGACATCGGTTTTTGTCGCTGGCTGGCAAGCGAAGCATTGGATCGCTCTCGGCGCACTTTTTATCGGATGTTTTCGTGACTGACTTGTTTCGGCATTGGGCTTAGGCTATGCTACACGCAAATCTCTTCAAGGGAGAACAAAGTGAACATTTCCCCACGTCATGTGCTCATCCGAAGCGCTTTCGCACTTGCTTGTACCACCATGGCCTTCGCGCATATCAGGATCGCTCCCACCGAATCTGCGCCAGGCGCTCGCGAGAAATACACGATGCGCGTCCCGAACGAGAAGCAGGTCAACACGATTCGGGTGGAAGGCGAATTCCCCGCCGGACTTCAGATTTACGACTTCGAATTCAAACCGGGTTGGAAAATCGATTTCAAGAAAGACGACAGCGGCAAGATCGTGGGTGCCACTTGGACCGGGAAGGTGCAGCCCTACGAGTTTGTCGAGTTCGGCATGTTGGGCATCAACCCTAAAGAGGAAACAAACCTGGTCTGGAAGTTCGTGCAATATTACGAGGACGGAACGAAGGAAGAGTTCACCGGGCCCGTGGGATCATTTCGACCCTCACCGGTTACAGTTCTCAAGAAGCCTGAAGCCACGGCCACGGGATCGAAGTAATTCTATCGTGGGGCGGTCACTCGTATTTGACTAATGCCTTGAATCCGAAGTCCATGTGCTGCTGCATGTGGCAGTGCACTAAAGATGGGCCGGCATTGTTGGCCACAAAATCCACTTCGACTGTGCTGTTCTTCGGGACGTTGATGGTGTCTTTGATGATACCTGCCGTGGGCTTGCCCCCCACGCTGGTTACCTCGAAGCTGTGACGATGCAGGTGGAGCGGATGGCTGTCCTCCATCCCGTTGTGAAATGCGATGCGATAGCGCTTCCCCTTCTTCACCATGAGCGGGTCGACGTTGGGCCACAATTGATCGTTCACCATCCAGCGGTTGAACGGTTTGCCCTCATCGGGCATCATCATGAACTTCATGTCGAACCTGCCGTCGGGTTCAGGGGTCTTCGCATCTGTCCCGAAAACTGTGTAATCCCAGACCACGCTCTTGTCCGGCGCCTTCCACTGGGGCTCGCCTTTGCGGTCGGCGTATTCAATCACAACTCCCATCCCGATGTCCCGGTCCTCATCGCGTGTCGAACCCAAAACCCAAACGCCCGGCTGATTCATTTCCACAATTGCATCCACTCGTTCCCCCACCGCAAGCGTGAGAAGCTCCACTGCTGTTGGTTTCGGAACCGGGTTGCCATCCAACGCGATGACCTGAAACTTATGGCCGGGAAGCGCTAAGTTTAGTTGCCGGGTGGCATCGGCGTTGAGGATGCGGAACAGAACCCTCTGGCCCTGCCGCACTCGGATGGGCTCGCCATGACCTAGCGCTCGGTCAGCCAAAGAACAAAGGTTGTAGTTCACCGTCCAGTCATTACTAGGCGCCCCACGATGAACAATTAAGGGATCCCAGTGCCGCCCCGCGAGAAAGACTTCCTGGTCGTAGTCGCCCGGATGATTGGTGGGCTCCACGAGAAGAAATCCGAACTGGCCACTGTACGCACCGCGAGTAAGATCGGCCATGGCCATGACGTGAGTGTGATACCAACGAGTGCCAGCTGGACGGGGTGTGAAGCTAATGCGCGAATGCCCCCTGGGAGGCACAAAAGGGCTGCCCTCTTCTTCGGCTCCGTCAGCCTCGGCAGATATCTCCTGTCCATGCCAATGGACCAATTCCGGTACGTCGGTATCATTGAACACGTCAACCCTGATCGGCTTGCCTTCTCTCATCCGCAGAACAGGGCCTGGCGCTGTACCGTTATAGGCAATCGTCTGGATGGTCTTGCCAGCGGCTAATTCCACGGAAAGAGGAGCGATGCGAATTGTGAAATCAGCTCTCGAGGCGGCCGAAAGGCGCATGGGGCGACTTAGATCCGAGATCGCGTTTAGAGCAACCCCTCCTGCGGCCAGTAAGAAGCCTCGGCGCTGCATAAAACCACCTCCTGGGATATTGTAACTTCGGGAGTTCCTCTCGGTCTCGTGATTTCGGAGTTTCGGTCAAGCGGGCGAAACCGTTCAAAACTACTCCGGCATCAACCAATCAGAATTGTGCGGATTGTCAATCTAGGCGGGGGATAACGCGCCACCTGACGCCCGAGTGCTGCCGGGCGCGCCGGGCATGCTTCTTTCGCTTCTATTTCGCCTGAATGACCGCCGGCCCTTCTGAGGCTCTCGCTACCAACGGCACGCCGAACTTGCCCGGCAGCGGCACGCACGCGAACAACTCCGCCTTCAGGCGCAACTCAGCAAACAAAAGCTGCAGGAGTATCTTCAGAGCCGTGCGACTGGAGCGGACGAGATGACAGCCAATGTTGAGGCAACGATGGTAGCCTTACGCGGGCTTCTCGAAGGGCACCATGCGCGGCTGGAGGCCGAGAGCATGGTGGGGCATGGGTCGGCGTTCCGAGTGCGGTTCCCGAGGGCGTGACGTGAGCCCTTGGCTGAATGCCCTTTCAGTGAATCTTCAGACATCGGGAATAGCATGTCAAATTGCACAGAACTGCCTTGTTGCTGTTTGTTTTTTGGCCGCCGTATTCGCGCAGAGCGGCTGAAAGAGGGCAACATCGTCGGCGCTGATGATGAAGAAGGTGGTCGCGCAATTTGAATGAGGAAATCGCCGCGCAGTAGTTCAGAACGAAGGGAGAATATCATGAGGCAAATGAAAATCTTTACGATGGCGCTCGCTCTTACTGCTGGCGTTGTCTCCGCACAAAACATCGACAAATTCGTCGTTTCCGGCGACGCGGCTAAAAAAGTCATGACGCGAGAGATCTCCGCGGACACGGCTGAAAAGATCACGCAGGCCTGCGTAGCCTTCGCTAAGGAGCACAATATCGCGGTAAGCGTGTTCGTACTCAGCCCGACCGGACAGATTGTGCATGCGCACCGTATGGACGGCCAGGTCCCTATCAACGTTGAAACCGGTCTGCTGAAGGCCAAGAGCGTACTTTATACCCGCGATTCCACACACGCCCGCGCCAATATGGTGGCGAACAACCTGGCACTGCAACTACGCTGGGCGGACATTGGTGTGTTCCCTACTTCCGGGGGACTTCCCATAATTGTCGACGATCAGATCATTGGCGCTATTGGCGTCGGTGGATCGAACCAGGACGAAGAGTGCGCATACGCCGCGCTGACTAGCGTGGTCGGTCCCCAACCCCCGCTGGCGTCGAAACTGCCGCCATCGCCATCGCCGGCTCCGCCCCGCCCGTAGCGGGTGACTTATGGCGAAAGAATTCAGCCGCAGATCTCTATTGGGCGCGGCAGCCGCTGGTATGGCCGGGTCCATTGCCGCGCGAGCCCAGGTTTCCGGACTCACGCCGGATGGCGGTACGCCGCCCTTTCGGCTGGCTCTAGGGGCGCTCGATTTTCTCGACCGGAAATCGTATATCCACAATATGGAGATTCACGCTACGCTCGCTGGATCCACCATCAGCGGCGGCGAACCATTGATGGCGATGTGGGCCAAAGGCAAGCAGCGTCTGCTCCCCGCCGGTGGAGGATTCGTAGACGTCAGTGAGCCCACGAAACCTGTTGTGCTCAACAAAGGCGTGGTCAAGGGCAATGGCGCCGTGGTGTTCAATACGGATTTGAAGAAATGGATCATGATGTGCACTGCCGCAGCTCCGCTGACGTCGGCCACGCCCGAGTTTCCGCACGGGGCCTATGACAAGGAGCTGCGCGACCGGTCTGTCAATTTCAAAGGACTGCGCGGAATACGCAATTACGACATCACCGATCCCACCAAGCCCGAGCTGCTCGAAGAGTTCAACACCGGCGAGAAGGGCAACGGCACTCACCATAACTTTTACGACGGTGGAAAATACGCGTATCTCGATTGCGGCTGGGACGATCAGTTGCGGCTGGAGAATCACCAGCGGCCTTACAGCAACGCGATCATGATCGTCGACATGTCCGACCCAGGCAAGGTGAAGGAAGTCTCGCGCTGGTGGGTTCCCGGGCAGCGCCTCGGCGAAGAAGCGGAGTACAAGAAATACATCTTTGCTGGAGACCGCACTTCCTGGACCGGCAATCATGGGGCGCTCAGTGTTCCCAAGCGGGTGGAGGACGGCGGCAAGATCGGCTACGGTGGATTCGGCGCATTCGGAATGTACGTGATGGATTTGAGCGACATCGCCAAACCCAAGCCGATCGGCAACTTGCAGTACGAATTCAACGCGCTCGGCACCATTCCCTTCCATACCTGTTATCCCGTGATCTCCGATGTCGCCCATCCCCGGTTGCAGAACCTGATTGTCGCGACGCATGAGGCGCTGGAGGCTGATTGCCGCGAGGTTTATCACACGCCCTACGTCGTCGATGTGAAAGACCCGCGAAATCCGAAGATTATCGGCTTCTTTCCGCGCCCGGCCGCGCCGCCGGATGCTCCGTATTCCGATTTCTGCTTTGCGCGCGGCCGCTTCGGATCGCACAATACGCAATGCTGGCTCGCGCCCGGAGCTTCGCGCCCGGAGATCGTGGCGATCGCGTGGTTTAACGCCGGCATACGAGTGTTCGATCTGTCCAATCCGACGGCTCCCAAGGAAGTCGGCTATTTTGTCCCGCCGCACGAGGGTGAAATCGACAATTACGAAAGCTGGTGGCGTGGGTCGACGGAAAACGTTTTCGTGGAGTGGGACCGCAACCTTATTTGGGTTGGCACTCACGCCGCCACTTACTGTCTGTCGTGTCCCGCGCTGGGCAAGCCGGTGCTGGAGCCGCGCAAGGTGGAACGATGGACGGTGCCACACTGCAATGCGGGATGGGACGATCAGACTTCGCGCAGTTTCTACCTCGGCAGACCCGCAAGCCGAGTAGGCTAGGCTCCCGCCAGCGCCAGAGTCTTTCGGTGCGACTTCAGTACGGAGGGCGCAGCCGCAGGTGCTTTCTTAAGCGTTACCCTTCGCCCACTAGATGCTTCGCCGCCCAGTCCGCAAGCGCCGGTGGCCGCATCGCTCTTGGACCGCCCGCGTTGGAGGCCTGAGCATGGCCCGTGCCTTCCACCATTTCGCGTTTCGAATTCACCGCCGCTTGATACAGCCGGAGAGCTCCCTGCGGGTCCATAATGCGGTCATCCTGGCTATAGCCGATTAACATTGGGCATTCGATGCGATTGGCTCGACCCCCCACGTTGTATTCCGCGAGCTTCTTCCGGGCGTCCGCCAGATCGCGCGCTCCGATGATCCACCGCACCCGCTCCTGAATGGGCGGATAGTAATCAAACAAATCGCGTCCTAAATCGGAAGACCCGCTGCTCATCAGCGCCGCCGCGATTCTCGATTCTCCGCTCGCCGCGCGCGGCACGCCATAGCCGCCCATGCTGATGCCCTGCATCCCGATGCGATTCGCATCCACGTCCGGACGCGTTACCAGATAATCAATCATCGCCTTCGCTACTCGTTCCGTATCCGGTGGCAGATGCAGATCCTTTTGTCGCAGAGCGCCACCCTGACCGGGAAAATCCAGAGCCAGGTAAGCCATTCCTCGTGTTACGTAAGCCCCCGCATTCAGGATGGTGGCCTCAGCCATCGTATCCGCGCCTTGAAACGCAATCAGTGTCGGGAACCTTTTGCCTGCCGGACCGTTCGGCTTTCTAAAATATCCATCCAGCATCTGCCCTTCGTAGTTCACTTGCACGCGCTCGAACGGCGGTCGCGTTTGCTGCCAAGCTTTGTCGAACGTCTCCCGCATCTTCTTATAGAGCGGAAGCATGCGGGGCTCGGTCACCGGCATGGGCCAACAAGCTTCCCGGTAGAAGTTAGAAGCCCGGGAATAATATTCATTGGCCGTCACCTTGAGGCCCTCGCCTGCAAACTTCTCCGCGATCTTCTCGTTTCGCTCGGCCACTCGTGTCCACTCCTCGACCCATGACGCGAGGTTGAACGGCTTCAGCCGCTGCGCCACCTCGAGTTGGTCGGCGTCGCTGGTATAGATGGAAGCGGACAGACGAATCTCCAACTGGCCTCCGCCGGGCAGACCTTTTCCGGGATACAGCTCTTCCTCCGCCCGTCCGCCGACAACTCCCAGGCGTCCCGCCTCGGATCCTGCGTCCTGTGCGCGAACGCGCGCAACGAAGGCGTTCGAAAGCGGAGCAACACCCGCCGAGATTACGCCCAATTTCATCCATCCTCTTCGGTTCAGCTTCGAAAGTGACTGCATGGTTTCGCTCCTTGTTGAATATTTGTAGCGTTTTACATCATTAATCCGCAGATTTAACCGGTCACTTCAGGGTCGGGTTGCTTGGGTGGCGGTCATCACTGGCGAAGCCAGAACATAATTGTGATAGTTCTCCATCATCTGCCACACGCCCGCCGCGTTCTTCGCCAGCACCCGGCTCGACCAATAAGCCTTGCCGCCTTCGGTCGGTTGAATCGCAATCATGGCCACGGCGTCATCGAAATCCCAGGTGCGGATCCAAATGACGCCATCTTATACCTGTGTTCGGTGACCTTGATGTTGTCGCCGCGGTAACCAGCGGCTTTAGACCGCACGAAACGCGTCGCCCTTGACCACATGATCCCTTCGGAATCCATCACTTGGCCGTCCTGGCGATCGAGGAACGACCTGCTCGCATCTTGGATGACCAAGGTTCGCCTTTCCTACGTGACGTACCCGAGACATTCTACATTTTTGTTCAATGCAGCGCTAGGGTCTGTCACGCGTTCGTTGGAAAAGAACTGGAACTAGCGGGCTGGGTTCCTTTTTTATGTACCCGACAAAATGCCATCTCGATTTTCCTGGGACAGGAAGCGGATGAAGTGCCTGCACGAGCAGAGTCGCCACCGCATCAGGCTGTCCAGCTTCGAGTGTGGCAATGTCAATCCTGGCGCAACGCCAGCATCGGGTTGGTCCGAACTGCGCTCCGAGCGGGGAAGGCGGCGCATCCGGCGATGAGAATCAGCAACAACGGAACTACGGCGAACGTGAGGGCGTCGGTAGCTTTCACCTGATACAACTGCGATGAAAGGAAGTCTGTTTTGGAAGAACTGGAACGACGGGAGTGGCGTATGAAGGCCTGGGCCACCCGTGAGGGAGTCCAACGGCGCGGCTCACGGTTCGGCAAGACAACGCTTCACGCGCTACTGACCAATGTGGCTTACTGCGGTCGAGTGCGGTTTGAAGGAAAGCTCTTCGACGGTGAACACCAGCGAATCCCTGACGACGACCTTTTCGATCAAGTACAAGAGCGCCTCCACCGCAATGGCAGCAAGGGCGAACGCAAGGTTCGCAACAAACACGGCGCGCTTCTCAAGGGGTTAGTGCAATGTGGAAGCTGCGGCGGCGCGATGATTCACACCTACGTCCAAAAGAAGAAGGCACGCTACCGCTATTACGTCTGCGCGATTGCCCAGCAGCGTGGCTGGAACAAATGCGAAACGCGATCGGTATCGGCAGCCGAGATTCAGACGGCCTTGTTGAGGTTCGATCCCCTGTGGGAACAGCTCACCACTGCGGAGCAGGAATCCTTCATTCGAACCCTGGTCCAGGAGGTGAAATACGACGGGGCCACCGCTGAAGTCACGATTGGCTTCCACAACAACGGCATCAAACAGCTTTGCAGCCCGAAAATCGGAGTCAAGTGAATGACTGCCGACTCGCCACTGGAAATTCGATTTAGTCTGCGGACGAGATTGCTCCCGGCCAGCGACGCAACCGAACAGGCACACTTGCGCAGAGTCGGCCGCTTGCCGCGAGTCACGCAAGTGCTCGCCCTCGTGATTCATCTGGAAACCATGATCCGGCGAGGTGAAGCCAAGGACTATGCGGATCTCGCACGTTTGAGCTGCCTATGCCGGGAGCGAATCAGCTATTTGCCGGCTTCCCGAAATTCGGTTAATGGCTGGCTCAAAATAAGCCTCATGTTTTACAAGACGCGCCGATAAGGGATTCAGAAGGCAATAACCAACATGAAAAACAAACTCGTTCTTATGACAGTAATATCCGCTTTTGGATTCGCGGGAATCGCGTATGCTACTCCCCCCATCACGAGCGGTGGAACCCTGGGTGTCACCGCCGATATCGCCGGTTCGATCAACCTGATCTTTACGACCGACGCCAGCGGCTTCGCGGTGACTGGCACCGGCTCGGCCACGGCATCCTTACCGTTGGGAACCGTGCAGATGTACGGCGGCACCGTGCCGACCAATGTGACCCGGACGCCTAATACCAACATATCGTTCACTCTCAGCACGCCGATCGACGTTGAAGTAGATCTGGCAAACAGCAGCAGCCCCAATTACTCGCTGCTTGGGAATCTCAACGCTGCGGATCTCGTGAACACCTGGACGTTCAATGCCATCGCCGTCAGCGCCGCCGGCATTACGCCTCAAGTCACTGCCGGCACGTATGGGACGGCCACGCCTTACACTTTAGCGGTCACGATACCGGCCTCCAATACTAGCGGTACGCTTTCGAACACCATCAACTTCACCGCGTCCGCCAACTAAAACCGGCCGCGCAACCGCAACGCATGCTCCTGGCTGGGCCGAAGCGATTCCCAGTCAGTCTGGATTCTAGAATGAACGCTCAATGTAGGACTTTAATCTCGGGATGGATGCTGGCGCCGCTTCTGGCGATTACGGCATTCGGGCAGCCGGCCGGCGGCTCACGAAGCTCCTTACCAGTGGTGCCGGCTTCCGCCGCGCCCACTATCACCATTCTCTCGGCCCCCACCGGCGCGATGCTGCGAAGTGAGGGACCGGGCAACGCCGCCCTCGACCTGGGCAAGGTCTCCTATTTCAAGGGAGCCACGGCGCCGGGCGAGAGCAGCAAGAGGACTTCCGGATCGTTGGTGATTTCTACGCGGTTTCAGTTAAGAGTGGATTGTCCTGGAAGTACTCCGTCCTCCCGGGTGAACGTCAGCATGTCAAGGACGGATGCGGCTGCAACGCACGACATGGCGATTGATGGGATCAAATTGGGAACCGCGCCGCGGCCTCTGGCTGAATCCATACCCTGCGGGTCCAGCAGCGAGCACCGCCTGGACGTGGAGGTTCCGGTTTCCACACCCACCGGACCCATTGGAAGCACCGTCGCGTTCGCGGCGACGCTTCGCAAATAACCCCATGAAATTCGCATTCAAACGGGCAGTCGTGCTATGGTTGGCGACCGGCGCCGTGGCCCAAACACCGGACACGCCCATCCCCGACAAAAGCCCCACCGCTGGCCAGACCGACACCGCGCGAGCTTCTATCTCCCTTTCCCCTGCCGTCATCATGGTGCGCTGTAAGCCCGGGCAAGGCACCACCCAAACCCTGACCATTTCAAACAATACCTCGGGCGAAGTCCGCTTCAATCTGGAGACGCAGGACGTGGTGGTGAGCGATGGGATACGAGCGCTTTCGCCCGCCGGGCAAATCGGCAACGGCATTGCCGCCACTTCAGTGGCCACGCCTGCGTCGGTAGTGGTGAAGGCCGGGGAAAGCGCATCCGTCCAGGTTACTTTTACCCTTCCGCCCCAGACCACGCAACGCGCCGTAGTAACGTTCTTTCGAGGCATCTTGACCGCGCCCGGTGACGGAGTGGTCGGCCTGGGCGCGTCTTTGGGAACGCTGATTACATTTAGCCTGTCCACCGATTTCAAGCTGGAATCCGGACCGGTGGCAGCCTCGCTCCAGACACCGGAGGCGAATGTGATCCTTTCCCAGGAATTGCATAACACCGGCACTGAGCCGTTGGTACCCAAGGGCATCATCGTCGTTCTGAATGCTTCAGGGAAGCGCGTGGCCAAAGCGCCTTTCAAAATACAGCGCCTGCTGCCGGGCGAGCGGCTGGTTTTTGCCGCCACCAACCCCGCGCAACTCGCTCCCGGGAACTATCGCACGCTCTCGTCATTTGAATTCGAACGCAGGGTCTTCACTAGTGCCGGGGAATTCGCCATTCCGTAATCACGGGCGTGCGCTGTGGTGGGCTCCTCTGGCGCTGCTTCTCGGTTGTCTCCTGCTGCCAGGACAGGTTTATAAGGTCGATCCCGACAAAACCATAACATTTCAAGTGGACGGAGCCACTGCGGCTTATAGCCTGGACGAATTCTTCGCGGAGGCCACGGCCGAAAATGGGGTGGTATCCGTCGAAGGCAAAGTAGCAGGCGATACGCACGTGGTGGTGGTAACGCCCTCGGGCACGCAGACTTTCGAAATTCTGGTGAACTTGATGCCTCCAATTTTCCCGCCGGGTTTCGTGGCTCCCACCAGCGGCCCGGAGGCGGCCCAGAACGGTTACTACGAAGGACGGTACTATTCCAATCCCGCCGAGATGCAGAACCAGATCGACTTCATGAAAATCAACGGCGATAACTGGACCCACATCCACGTAGTGGAAACCAACCTGCTGGGGGCCGTTGAGGAAGGCCAATCCAGAGTGGCGCTGTCCTCCGCCACCTATGAAATCGCCACGGCGGATCGGGACATCACGCTCTTGGATAAATATGTAGACGAATCCCAGCTAACCATTAATGGGTCGATTGTCCGCGGACTCCATTTAACGGAAGGCAACTGGTTCGGGCATGTCGGGTACACCAGCGTGGCAACGTTTGACGGGCTATTTCTTCCGGTCGAGCCGGAATTCGTGGCGGGCGGCGGATACCGCTATCCGCTTACTGAAAATTCCTCTTTAACCGGCTCATTTTATCAACTGATGATTCCGTCTACCGATCGGTCAGGCCATTCCGGAAGTATTGGCGACCTACGATACAAATACAAGCCTAGTGAAAACGTCTGGTTTAACGCCGACCTCGGGATCAGCCACGGCATCGCGGGCGCGGCACGGCTGCATTACATTAACGACCGCGATTCGATCCTGGGATTGACGCGCTACATGCCGCTGCCGTTTGCCTCTTTGGGCGCTAACAATCTGCGGGGCCTGCACACGGACTTCTCGTGGACGCGCCACGTCACGAAACGGTTCGAAGCCGGAATGACCTTTTATGACAGCAAGCTGGTACTGCCCGGTGTCCAGGAAAAGACGATTTCCGGTTCGGCCAATCTCCGCTATCAGCTCACCAAGCACTGGTCCGTTACCGGCGGGGCGCAGGCCTCCAAGTACGAGAACGAATTGCCGCCGGGGCCGACGATTCGAAGTTTCACTCTGCCCGCCGGCCTGGAGTTTCACTCCAACCATTTCGGCGTCGATGGCCAGTACCAGTTTTCTTTGACTCCCGGGAATGACAACGGAGCTAAGCAGTTTCGCGCATCCGCGCACACCGGCTGGGGCGCTTTCAACTTCAGCGCCAATGCGGAACGCGACGCCAACGCCCCGACGCTCAGTTTCATCTTCGGCCAGGTGACGGGATTGCAGCAGGTTCTGGAGCAACAGGGCATCCAGGCCACCAGCATTCAGCAAGTGGACGAGCTTTTATCGAGCGACGCCTACCTGATGGCGGCCGGATTCATCAAAGGGGCCACTATCAATGTGGTTCCGGTGCGCACCCAGCTGGGCGGGACCGCGGACTGGTCAACCAAGGGCGCGCATAAGAGAGACCTGACCTACACTTTTCTCTACAACGACAACCAGGCCCTCCAGGGCAGCACGACAGATATCGTCCACACCCTGGCCTTTATTCAACGCCTGAGCCGTTTGGACAACGTTTCGATGTCTTGTTCGGTCCTGGCGTTGAAGACTCCCGGAAGCCCGCAGGAATTTAGCCCCACTTGCTTCATTGCTTATCGCCACCAATTCGAACACGTGCCTTATTTCGTCATTCCCGAACGCCGCGGGACTCTCACGGGAAATGTTTTTCGCGACGACCAGTCCAAGGGAGAATTCGAACCGGGCATGCCGCCGATGCCCGAAGTGGAGGTGATGCTGGACGATCTCAGGCGCACCTTGACCGGCACCGATGGTTCATACAGATTTCAGAATGTCCACCGGGGAAAACACAAGATTGAGGCCTTGTTCACCTCCAAGGATCCGTTTTTCTTTACCACCCCGTCCAGCCTGGAGGTGGACGAAGATGCCACCACAAATTTCGGCATCGGCTATTCGTTGTCCGGTTTGACGGGCCAAGTGCTAAACGACGCCGGGCTAGGCGTAGCGGGGATCAGTGTGACGATCGAGAGTAGAGGTAAAACGTGGAAAGCAACAACGGCGGCGGATGGCAGCTTCTTCGTATCGTCGCTCGTGGCCGGCGACTACGATGTCCAGGCGGACCCGGATTCGCTGCCGGCCGGTTATTCTACGGACGGATTTGGCGGCCCGCAAAAAGCCAAGGTCGAGAAGGCAGCGCCGGGCAAGGCCGCCTTTACCGCGCGAGCGCTTCGGAGCATTTCGGGGCAAGTGCTCATCTACGACACAAAGGAACTGCGGTTTGTTCCCGTGATCGGGGCCGAGGTAATCCTAATGGAGCCGGGCCAAACCGCCAAGGTGGATCCGCAAGGACGGTATTTATTCCGCGACTTGGCGGCGGGATCCTATACGCTATCGGTGCGGAACGAAACGCAAACCCCTGCACGCACGGTTCGGCTGGGCAGCCAGCCGGTCGATTTGACGAATGTGGATTTTCGGATCAGCCGGCCCGCCGCTCCGGACGCACCGGCGCCCGCCGCGCCTGTGGCTACTCCAGTGAAGCCTCCGGCGGTGGCGCTACCCGCGCCCGCCGAGCTGCCAGCACCCGCGGTACCACTAGTGAAACCCGACCCGCTCGCGCTAACCGCGCAGCAACACAATACGCTCGGGCGTCAACTCACGAAAGCGGGCCGCTACCGGGAAGCACTCGTGGAACTGACCGAAGCGCTTCGCATCGCGCCCGATTTCACGCTGGCACTGAACGCCCGCGGCTTTGTCCTGGTTCTGCTTCACGAGTGGGCTCCGGCGATTGACGATCTGGACCGGGCCATCCGGCTCAACCCGAATTACTCGAACGCCTACCGGGTTCGGGCGGCCGCCAGGAAATCCAGTGGTGATGTGGTTGGAGCGGCGGCGGACTTGAGGAAAGCCCGACAGGTGGCCCATTAGAAGTGGTGGACAATTAAGATTGATGGAAGGCTAGGCGCGCGTGTGCGCTCAGTTGGCTGATGGGCCAACCTTGCCGGGAGAAAACAACAGCTTCCTGACGCGGTGCACCAGAGCGACATGACTGAATGGCTTGGCCAGGTAGTCATCGGCGCCAAGAGACAAGCCTTCTTCGACATGTTTCAGCTCGCTGGACGCGGTCAGCAGCAGGACCTTCACGTTATCCGCCTGGGTGTTACGGATTCGCCTGAGCACTTCCAATCCAGTCACGAACGGCATCTCGATATCCAGCACCATGAGATCGGGCAACAATCTGTGCGCCATCACCAGTGCGCGGCGCCCATCGGTGGTGAAGTGGCACTCCCAATCGCTGTTTTTCAAGACGGTTTCCAGAAGCGTGAGCATGGCTGGATCGTCATCCGCCACCAGCACCACAGGTTTACTCCGATTTGACGAGCGTTGACCTCCGGTACTTGCGCGGTGAATCGTTCTATAAATGCGGAAAAGCAGCTCATTCAAGGAATAGGGTGTGAATACTACATCGTCAGCTCGCAGGGAAAGTGAAGAGTTTTGGCGGATGCGCTCTTCCGGTCCAACCAGCAGCCAGCGCTGCGAGGTTGCCACCAGCTCGGCAACGGGCGGCGCGGGGCCGTCCTCTCCCACCCAGACGATCAGCATGTCATAGAGTTCCCAAGGATCGCTTGGATCCTTGCAGGCGAGCGATAGATTGCTCGAACGGCACATCGCGCTTTTCAGCGCGGCGCCAAGCTGGTCGGCCAACCCGGATGGAAGACCCAGCATGCCAATACGGCTTCCATTGAGGTCCGCCGCGGGTTCGGGTGCTCGTAAATCCTCCATAACCTCTTCTCGGTTAAAAAGCCGCCAGTATGACCGGCAACGCGCCAGTCCGCGCCGTATACGGCAAGAGCCTAATCGGGCGATGTCTGCGCGGCGATGAAGATCTCCACCTTCCGGAGAAGCGCATCCAAGGGAGGAACGGTCGGAAATATTGCCCAACTGGCGGAAATGGGCAGTGAGACGGAGCGGGAGCCGATGGCGAATGACTTCTCGAGCTTTTTGCCGGCAAAGCGGCCGATTTCTTCGCGGACCGAATCGATGGCTGTCTCGCGGCTCAGAACCGCGATGAGTACGGGCCCGTCCCAGCGATAGAGTCTATCCCCTGCGGGCAATGCGGTTCGGAAATGTTGGGCCGCCACGGCCAGCCCTTGATCGCCGATGGCGCTTCCAAAGCGCGCGATGACGACTTCCAGCCGGTTGATGACAGCGACTAAGACAAACGCAGGATTGGGCGATGCCATGGCCTCCTCGATCGCCTTGCAGGCTTCCGGCTTGCCGGGAAGGCCCGTTGCAGGATCCGTTTTGGGACCCAACGACAGACCGCCGATGCGCTGCATCGAGTGCGCCAACTCCTGCTGGATCTTATCGAGAGCAGCTTTCCCATCGGCCTTCTGGCGCAGAGATTCTCCCCGGACGCTCTTGAGGCACTCTCCGAGCTGCGCCTTTACCGAGTGAATGTCTTCTACCATGCGCGTCCGTTCCAACGCCTTCTCGATCTGTTGCAGTCCGGCGACGGACGTCTCGCTGCTGGTGCCCACGGCGATGACGGTCTGGGTGAGCATGGCAACCATGTTCTGGAGTTCGGTGTTTTGAATACGCAGGAATTTGCTGGTGTGCCGATTGTAATCCTCCAGCGCTCGCAGCACTTCGCCAACTACGACGAACCGCTCGGTTACGCTGGCTTGGGGCGCCAGCCGCCCGGCGAAGCGGTCCATGTCGGAGCGAAAGCGCTGATAGTCGGCTTGGTCGCCTTCCACCGCGTGCAAGGAAATGCCCTGAAGAAACAGGTCGATCATACGGCGATAGGAGCTTTCCAAGTCCTCTTTAGCTGCGTCGCCCATCAGGTAGGTTCTCAGAGAAATCATATTGCCAATGCTCCGAACGGGATCGCGGACTTCGCCACCATGCTCTACGAACCTGGAGTGCTTATCGGCACCCGGCGGCGATGGTTGAGGTGCTGATGGCTTTGGAGCCTGCGGAAAAAGTCCGGCATGCTGAAAAACGCGGGCGCCGCGCTACACCACAATCTCCACGCGGTCCAGGTAACTTGCCAGCGCCAGGATCTGGCTTCGAATTTCATCCGGATCGGAAGCCTTGGCGGCCAACTCTACCGCCGCACCGGCTCGGGTGATTTCGGGAAAGCCGTACCCTGCACCCGATCCCTTGAACTGAGGCCCCAACCGGCGAGCGATGTTGTAATCCTGAGAATCGCCGCCCGCCAGAATTTCGTGGATGCCACGCCGGATGTTTTCCAGATATTTTGGAACCAGGCCTTCAATACCGTCGGGGGGCGTGATGCGGATTTTGGGGGCGAGGTGGCGGGCGATGGCCTCCAGAAGAGTCGACTTCTTGATCGGCTTGGTAAGGTGCTCGTTACATCCAGCCTCCAGGCTGCGGCCGGCCCCCTCTGCTGCGGCATGAGCCGTTAGCGCCAGGATGGGTATCGGACGCGCTCGTGTTTCCGCTTCCCATTGGCGGATCACTCGAGTGGCTTCGAGGCCCCCCATCACCGGCATTTGCAGATCCATGAGCACCAGATGGGGAGGACCGGCGATCACTTTCTCGACGGCGATTTTGCCATTCTCGGCGAAATCAAGCTCGAAGCCGCCGCCTTTGAGATAGGCCTTAACCAAGTGGAGATTGTCTTCGGAATCTTCCACAATCAGGATGCGGAAGACTGGCTGTTGTTCGGCATGTGCCGCCAGCGGAAGCGCGATCGCGGCCGGCTTGTCAGCCTGGGGAGCCTCCAGCTCCTGACGGATGCGGAATGGCGCTCTAAGGAAGAATGTGCTTCCCTGGCCTTCCCCGCTGGTGCAACCGATGCATCCACCCATCAACTGCACCAAGCCCTTGCTGATAGCCAATCCGAGACCCGTTCCGCCGTACTTGCGCGTGATGGAAGAGTCGGCTTGCGTGAAACGATCAAAGATCACGTCCACTTTATCCGCCGCGATCCCAATCCCGGTATCCACCACGCTAAATCGCAGCCACCTCGGGGTGTCTTGCGCGGGTATCGAACCTTCGTTGGTCAACCCTCCGCTGGTCAAATCGGGTTCCGGCTCCACGCGCAGCGTGACGGAGCCCCGTTCGGTGAATTTCAGCGCGTTTCCGACCAAATTGAGGAGAATTTGCCGCAGCCGATTCGGATCCCCCACCAGTCTCAATGGAACGTCCGGAAGGATTTCCAAGACGAGCTGCAAACCACGGTCCCGGGCCCGCGGATCCAATATTTCGACGATTTTTTGCAGCACAGCTTCAAGATCGAAGCCAATCGATTCCAATTCGACGTACCCGGACTCCACCTTGGAAAGATCCAGGATGTTGTTGATCAGGTCCAGGAGGTTGGCCCCCGCCTTTTGAAACACGCCCACATAGCCTCGCTGCTCCTCGCCGAGCGAACTCTCCGACAGCAGATCGGCCATTCCGAGAATGGCATTCATGGGGGTTCGCATTTCATGACTCATGGTGGTCAGGAATTCGCTCTTGGCAAGATTCGCGGATTCCGCGGCACCTTTGGCGCGCTCGAGATCCTGGCCGGTGCGCTGCCGTACGATCACCTGCCCCAACTGCGAGCCGAGATGCCCCAGGATGGCCAGCAACTGCTCGTCGGGCCGTGCGGTCTCGATCGAAAAAAACTCGAGAACTCCCAGGATCTCCTCTTCCACCAGCACCGGGAATCCAAATCCGGACCGGAGTCCGGCCTCCGCCGCCGCTCGGGTTCGCTCCGATCCGGGCTCTTGGTCCGCGAGATTGACAATCCACTGGGGCGTGCCGGAATTGAGAACACAGCCCGGCAGGGACGTTCCGGGTTCCCTTCGACGGCGCTCGCTCACCTCGCGGAAAGCCGCGAATCGGCCCTGTTTCTCCAGATGCCACAGCCCCGCCGAAAGCGGTCCCTCCGGCGAGTTATCGGATATTAGAAAAGCATGGCCCACCGGCCAGCCGGTATAAAAGCAGATCCGGTCCAGGCAGATTTGCGCCGTCTGTTCGATGGTGGAGCTCCGGTTGGCGGCCACCGTCAAGGACTGCAGCAGCTGAATCAGTGTCGCCTCTTTCTTACGGGCTTCTTCAGCGCGCCGCCGCTCGCTGATATTCCGCACAAAAGCATTGAAGCTGCAAGCTCCCGTGGTTCGAACCGGCCAAACCGTCGCTTCTACTGGAAATTCGTGGCCATCGCGATGCAATGCCGTCAGCTCTATCGCCCGGTTTACGCGCAGCCCCTGGGCCGTGTTCAGGAAATGCTCCAGCCCCCCGGTGTGCGGGGCACGGTAGGCGGGTGCGATTACCATCTCGTACCACTGGCGTCCCAGCACTTCTCGAGCGGCCCATCCGAAGGTCAGTTCGGCTTGAGGATTCCAGGCCGTAATCGAACCGTCGGGATCCATGCCGATGAATGCGTCGTTGGCGGTCTCGAGGATCATGCGGTAGCGCTCGCTTTGTTCCCGCAGCTGTTCTTCTCCGTTCTTTATGGCGGTTATATCGCGCGAGATGCCGGCGATGCCGGAAACCTGCCCGCTCCGGTCGAACATCGGGACCTGAGTCGTCGACCACCAACGGAGGACCCCGCCGGGCGTCTTGAGCTGGTCGATGCGATCAATTTGTGGCTGGCCCGAACTTACAATCTCTTCCTCGTCGTGGCGCCAGCGCAGGGCGTCCTCCGCTCTGAAATAATCCGCGTTGGTCTTCCCAACGCACTCACTGGAGTCCTCAACTCCCAGATTTCGCGCGTGCGCCTGGTTGACTCGGGTGAAGCGGGACTGGCGGTCCTTGAAATAAATCAGATCGGGAATGTTTTCCATGAGGGCGCGCAGCAATTCGCGCTCCTGGGCGATCTCCTTGACCAGTTTGAACTGGATCACCGCGGCGCCGACCGTGGCCTGAAGCGCCAACGGCTCCCAAGGCTTGCTGATATACGCAAAGATCTGTCCGCTATTCACCGCCTCGGTGAGGGCGCTCATGTCGGCGTATCCGGAGATCATAACGCGGGTAGATCTGGAAACTTCCCGGACGCGCCGCAGAAACTCGTGCCCGCTGACACCGGGCATGCGTTCATCGCACAAGATTACCGCCAGGTCGTTGGCGCACGCCAGCGAGAGAGCCATTTCGGCGTCGGTGGTGGTAAACACCTCATAATCGTCTTCGAACAGATGTTCGAGCGACGTGAGTATGAGCGTTTCATCGTCCAAGACCAACAGTTTTTCCTTCATTTTTCCCTTCGCAATTCCAGATCGAGCGGGATCTTGACGATAAATTCGGTACCCACGCCTTCTTTGCTTTGAACCTCGATGGAGCCGCCGTGATCCTGCACGATTCCGTATGAGATGGCCAGGCCCAGGCCGGTGCCCTGACCGATTGGCTTGGTGGTAAAGAACGGATCGAAAATCTTGTTGCGGATTTCTTCCGGGATACCCGTTCCGGTGTCGCGAATCGAGATCAGGAAATCCTGCGCGCTCTGGCTGGTGGTGATCACGATCTTTCCATCGCCCTCGATGGCGTCCAAGGCGTTGGCAATCAAGTTCATCAACACCTGGTGCAGCCGCCCGGCGTAACAATACAGCGTGCGCTCCGGGACATAATGTTTTTCCACCTGGATGCGGCCGTTCATCTTGTGCTTCAGCAAAAGCAGAACGGCGTCGATGGTATCCACCACATCCACGCTCTGGAACTCGCCGCCGTCCATGCGGGAAAAGGTCCGCAGGTCGAGCACCAGCTCCTTCACCCGGTCCAGGCCCTCCTTCATCTCCCCCAGGCGGGTCAGCGCCTTTCGCATTTTCTGGAGCGAGGGCTCCGAGAGGCAACGCTCCATCTCCGCGTTCAGGCCATTCAGCCCGCTCTCGACGATAAACAGGTTGTTCACCACGAAGGCCAGCGGATTGTTGATCTCGTGAGCGATTCCCGCCACCAGTTGCCCGAGCGAAGCCATCTTTTCGTTCTGTATCAATTGAGCCTGAGTTTCCTGAAGCCTCCGGTTGGCATCCTGCAAATCATGATTAGCTTGCACCAGCTTTTCGGCCATCGCCACGCGCGCCTCGGCCATCTGGCGTTCATCGCGGGCCCGCAAGGTTTCCAATTCTCTAGCCTTGAGCTCCTCCGCAACGCGGCTGTTTTCTTCCTGAAAGAACCTGCGGCGCATCGGGGCTTGGATGCGGGCCCGCAAAATAGCCAAATCCGTGGATTTGTTGACCAGGTCGTCGGCGCCGGCTTCGAAGCCGTGATTTAGATCTTCCTTGTTCTCGCTGTCGGTGAGCAGAATGACAGCCGGCGCGGTGGCCATGCTGGAGCGCAGCGCGGTGATCCGGCGGCATACCTCAATGCCGTCCATCTCAGGCATCGCCAGGTCCACCAGAACGCAGTCGAACTCTTCAGTGGCTAAGCGCGCCAGCCCTTCTGGCCCACTCGCCGCTCCCTCCACCTGGTAACCCTGCTTCGTCAGTTCTTGCCCGAGGAATGTCAGATCGCCCGGCGAGGCGCC